>JAEWIV010000081.1 GCA_023386865.1 Pseudomonadota bacterium | reverse complement strand
TGACCTCCCGGTGCACAGCGTCGAGATCGGCGGCGCGGTAACGTTCGATCAACGCTCGTGCCTCGACGGTGTCGGCGCCTTGACCGAGCAGGAAGACGACCTCGGTCGTGCCACCGACCTCGAGTTCCAACGTCGCCTGCAGGGCGGCGCAGGGATCCAGGCCGGCGCCAACCCGCCCCGAAAGCGGGATGGCGGCGGCGAGCGCGGCGGGATTGCCGATGGTCCCATTGCGACCGATGAACTCGCGGCGATCGCCGGTCCAGGCCGTCTGACGCGCGCCCAAGTCGCCGAACGCGACGCGCTGGCCATGATGGATATTCCACGGGTTGCGCGCGAACAGCGCGCCAGTCTCGGCATCGCGCTCGCTCACGACGGTCGGCGCCGAGACACCGCGCGACAGGCCGAGCACCCATTCGGCAAAGGCCGTGACGGATAACCGCCGCGGACGGTCCGAGAGGTTGCGAATGACGAGGCGAGAGATCTTGAGAGGGTCCGACAGCGGCACGTACTGCAGCAGGTCAAGGCTTATGCCCTGCGCCGTGACCTCGAAGCGGCTGTAGCCCCGCCCGTGCCGGGCGATGTAGGACGCCTGCTCGATCCGGATGGGCAGCGCCGTCGGCGTCCACAGGGCGCCGCTATCCAGGTCGTGCACGTAGAGAGTCTCGCCGGGGCGATCGCCGACTGGATCGTTGGACCAGGGGGTGAGCTGGTTGTCGCGGCTGTTCTGCGCCCAGGTATAGCCGCCGCCTTCGGCCCCTACCTGGAAGCCGAACGAGGGATTGGAGACGACATTGATCCACGGCGCCGGCGTGGACTGCCCGGGACCCAGCACCGTGACGTACTCGCGGCCGTCGGACGAGAAACCGCCAAGGCCATTGAAGAATTGCAGGGCCGCCAGGTCTGCGACAGGCTTTTCCAGGACGCCGGCATGGCTCGCAGGCTTGCGGGCGGCAGGTGGCATCTCGGGGCGTGGCGCCGCCACGCGGTCAAGCTGATGTGCCAGGCCGCCGCGACGGCTCAGCAGGACGACCCGCGCGGCGGCAAGCAGCAGGGCGCGAATCTCTCCGGCAATCAGGTCGCTGCGCAGGACGAAGATGCCGCCAGCCTCGCGTTCAGCGCCAAGATGGGTCCGCGAACGGCTGGTGCGGACCAGCATCTCCAGGGCGACCTGCAGGTCCTGCACGTAGGAGGCGCCGCGCTCGTTCAGGATCACGAGGTCGACTGCCAGCCCCTTCAGCCGCCAGTACTCGCGGGCACGCAACACCTCGCGGACGACACCCGAATCCTCGACCTCGTCGATGCGCACCACGACGATCGGCACGTCGCCGGAGATACCCTGAGCCCACAGCAGGTGCTGTGGGGCCAACCCTCGCGCGATGGTGTCCGATGAGGAGCGCAGCGCCGGATTGGCGTAGATCACGTGGCCCGCCAGGCGCTGATAGAGACTGGCCTGCAGGGGCGTGATGTCGAGATGGCGTAGTTGCACCTGGGCCTGCGTCCAGGCCAGCGTGGTCGCCCGCTCGAAAGCATTGGCGTCCTGATGCTTGTCGACGGCATCGAGCAACGCCTCACGCGAGCTGGCGACGACCGTCCAGAACGCGACGCGCGCAGACCCGCCGGGCGGGATCCGCACACGTCGGCGCAGCGCAAAGACCGCGTCGAGCACGGTCCCGACGGTGTTGGAGAGCGATCGGCCGTCGAGGGCAGCAACGGCATTGCCGACGGCGTTGCCGCGGCCAAGGAAGCGCGCACGGTCGGTCTCGATTTCGATCCCGCCCACCGCCTCGCCCTCGACAACGGCAAGATGGGCGGCCCACAGTTCCGGCTCCTCCGGGCTGCGCCGCCGCCGCGTCGCCAGGATGGCGCCGGCGGTTGCCAGATATTCGGTCTGCACGAACAGCTTGGAGAAGGCTTGGTGCGCTACATCCGCCGCCGGCCCCGCCAGCATGATCTCGGCGTAGGACGTGACCTCGATGTCGCGAGGCTCACCGCCGGCGTTGGCGATGGAGACGCGCCGGACCTCAGCATCGACTTCGGGCGACACGACGATGTCGAGCGTCGTCGTGAGAACTCCGTCGCGCCGCACGAACTCGGCCCGATCCTCGGAGAACATGACGTCGTAGCTGTCGGGCGGCGTGCCGAGCGGCTGCCAAGTCGCGGACCAGGTATTGGAACTCGCCACATCGCGGAGCAGGACGTAACTGCCCCAGTTGTCGCACGTCGCGTCCTCGCGCCAGCGCGAGATGGCCTGTTCGCCCCAGCGGCTGTAGCCCGAGCCGGCGTCGGTCAACATCACGGAATAGCGCCCGTTGGTCAGCAAGTGCACCGACGGGCTGGCGGCATGGGGATTGTGTAGGCGCCGCACGATCGGCGGCTCGAGGTCACCGACCGTGGCGCTCGCGCCCACCTCCTCGGCGCGCGGATGGGCGACGGCGACGTCGCGCGGTGTGCGCTCCTGCAGCAGGAGCTCTGTCGCCTGGACCATCGGCTCGGCGTGGAAGCGCCGGCGCATCACGCCGTCGAGCAAAACGTTGGCGAGTGCCACGATCGTCATGCCCTGATGGTGGGCCATGTAGGTACGCACGACCACCTGGTTCCGGCCTTCGGGCAGGCGCGAGGGCGTGAAGTCGAGCGCCTCGTAGAAGCCGTAGTGACCGCGCCCGCCGACCCCTGCCAGCCGGACGAAATTGGCCGCCGCTGCGGTCGGATCGACCATGGCGGCGAGTGCCGTCGCGTAGGGCGCGATGACGACGTTCTCGCTCAGGCCCCGCTTGAAGCCCAGGCCCGGCACGCCGAAGTTGGAGTACTGGTAGGTCAGCTCCTTGTCGCGGGCGTTGTAGGCCGATTCGGAGATGCCCCACGGCACGCCGAGCGCGGCCGCGTGAGCGATCTGCCGCCGCACGATCAGGCTGTTGGTCCTTTCGATCAGGCTGCCGAACGGCGCCCGCATGACCAACGACGGCATGAGATACTCAAACATCGAGCCCGACCACGAGACCAGCGCCGCGCTACCTCCGATCGACGTCACCTCGCGACCCAACCGGAACCAGTGGCGGGCGGGCACCTCGCCCTTGGCGATCGCCATGAAGCTGGCGAGCCGCGCTTCCGACGCCAGCAGGTCGTAGCAGCTCGGATCGAGGGCATCCTCGGAAACGACATAACCGATGGACAGAAGCTGGCGCTCGCGGTCGAAGAGGAAGTCGAACTCCATGCCGTTCGCCAGGGTGCGCGCGGTTGCCTCGATGGCCCGCAGGCGACCGTCCAGCACGACGCGTCCTTCCGCGTCCTGAACCTGATCACGGCGACGACTCTCGATCGATCGGTGGACTGCCTCGACCCAGAACAGCACCTCCTCGCTGCCGGCGTCGGCCCGCTCGTGGCCGAGCGCGCGGGCCACGTCGGCAGCCCTGGCCCCAAGAAGTGCGAGGTCGTCGAGCCGCTCGGGCGATTCGCCTAGCGCCATGGCGAGCTGGTCGAGCACGCCGGCCAGCTCGCCTGGCGTGACAAGGTGCGTGCGTCGGTCGTCGGGCAATGCCGCCAGCGCTTCGCGCGCGAGGGTCAGGCTGTCGTGCAGCCCGTCCCCGACCGTCGGGGCTTGCGTGGGACCGCCGCGCCATGCAGCGCAGGTGCCAGCAAGAGCGATCAGATGACCCGCCAAGTTGCCGCTGTCCACCGAGGAGATGTAGGCCGGGTCGAGCGGACGAAGGTCGGTCGAGTCGTACCAGTTGAAGAAGTGCCCGCGATAACGCTTCAGGCGGCCGACCGTAGAGAGCGTCGCCTCGAGGCGTTCGACGGCCTCCAGCGTTCCGATCCAGCCGAACTCGCGGGCGGCGGCTGTCGAGAGCAATAGCAGGCCGATGTTGGTCGGCGACGTCCGATGGGCGATGACGCCGGCGGGATCCTCCTGGAAGTTGTCCGGCGGCAGCATGTTGTCGGCTTCGGTCACGAAGGTTTCGAAGAAGCGCCAAGTACGCCGCGCGATCAGGCGCAGGGCGCGTGCGTCGGACGGGGAAATCGCCAGCCTACTGGCGTCGGCCGGTGCCGCGCTCACCCAGCGCGCGATCGCCGGCGACATCAGCCAGGCGAGAATGAAGGGAGCGGCCGCCGGCAGCGCCGCGCGACCGGCATACCAGACGGCCAGCGCGGCCAAAGAGGTAATGAATAAACTTCCCGCCATCTGGCCGGCAAACGCGGGCCAGCCCGGCCGCAGCAGGCCCATCGACTGAGCGGCGGTAGTCCAGTCGAGCAGGCGACGGCGACTGACGAACAGGCGGTAGAGAGTCCGTCCGATCGCGTCGAGCATGAGCCAGGCTTGATGGGGAAGAAAGGCCAAGAGCAAGGCAGTCTGCGACGCCGCATGCCGGATGTCGGACACGAGCGCCGACAGATGGCTGCGCGTGGTAATGGCGGAGTTGCGCGGCAGCAGCGCCGAAATCACCGGCAGCATGGTGGGCAGGCCGATCGTCAGCACGACGAAGCCGGTCCACACGAACGCGGCGGCACTCGGCAGGGTCCAGCCGACCAGCAAGGCGACGAACGCAGCCGGCGCCGACAGCGTGCGCCGTAGGTTGTCGAACATCTTCCAGAAGCCGACGGCCGTCACGGGACTGGTCCGCCGTTGAGACAGACTGCCTTTCACGCGGCCGAACAGCCAAGGCAGCAATTGCCAGTCGCCACGCGCCCAGCGGTGCTGGCGCGCGGTGGCGACGTCGTACCGGGCGGGAAATTCCTCGACGACCTCGATGTCGGATACCACACCCGAGCGTGCGAACACGCCCTCGAAAAGATCGTGGCTCAGCATGGTGTTGTCGGGAACGCGGTCGGCCAAGGCCGCCTCGAAGGCGTCGATGTCGTAGATGCCCTTGCCCGTGTAGGAGCCTTCGCCGAATAGGTCCTGGTAGACGTCCGATACCGCCGACGAATAGGGATCGATGCCGCTGCTGCTCGAGAAGATCCGCTGGAACCGAGATCCTTCCGCGCCGACCGGCAGGGACGGCGTGACACGCGGCTGCAGCACGCCGTAGCCTTCGACAACCCGGTTTAGCGCGCCGTCGACTCGCGGCCGGTTGAGCGGATGGGCCATCTTGCCGACTAGCCGCTGAACGGCATCGCGCGGCAATCGCGTATCGGAATCGAGCGTAACGACGTAGCGGACGCCGGCCGGCAGGCGCGACGCGGGGCCGAGGAACGTCGTGTCGGTCGCCCCGCGCAGCAGGCGGTTGAGCTCGTGCAACTTGCCACGCTTGCGCTCCCATCCCATCCAGCGGCCTTGGGCGTCATTCCAGACGCGTCGCCGGTGCAGCAGGAGAAAGCGATCGGCACCGTCGCCGGCGGGATGTCGGCGGTTGAGGCGGGCGATGCCGGCGACGGCCGCGGCCAGAAGATCGGCGTCCCCTGGAACCGTCTCGGCTGCTGCGTCGGTCCAGTCCGACAGCAACGCGAAGTGCACGGCGCCGAGAGGATTGGAGAGATAGTGCACCTCAAGCCGTTCGATCTGCTCGTCGACGCCGCTGCGGCTCGTGAACAATGTCGGGATGGCAACCACGGTGCGCAGGGGTGACGGCACGCCCTTGCGCAGGTCGAGGCCGGGCAGCAGGGTGGCGCCGAAGCCACCGGTGACCGCCCGATTGACCAGCAGCAAGGCGGCGTCGACCGCGGGCAGGAGACCGACCAGGGTGATCATCATGACCTGCCAGTCGGCAAGTCCGACTTGCGCCATCACGAGCAGCGGAAGGGCCAGAAGCAAGGCGGCGGTGCCGGAGACGCTGGCAACATAGCCTGCGATTCCCATGGCGATGAAACGGCGCCGCAGGGCAAGGCCACGGGGACGGAAATCCAGTGAACGCTCGAAGGCGGTGCGGCCACCGCCGACGAGGTAGTAGCCCGGTTCGCGTCGCCGCTCGTCGTCATCCCGCTTGTCAGCCAGTGACGCAGCCTCGAGGGCGCGAAGCGCGATCGCCGGTTCCGTGAGCCCGCTACCGCGCGCCATCTGCTCGATCGTGGTGCGATAGAGGTTGCGCGTCGCGAAGTCCATGGCGGAGAACATGCTGCCGGCGCGCAGGATATCGTCGACCGGGCTCACCTCCTCGAACAGCTTCGCCCAGTCGACGTCGGAGATCAGCCGCATGCTCGTGATGATGTTGCGCACTGTGACGTTGGTCGCGCCCTGGAGCTGATGTTCCCGGCGCACCAGCTCGTCGGCATTCATGCCGTCGCCCTTCAACCGTTCCTCGAGCCACCCCACGGCGGGCGTCGATTGCGGATCCTGGTCCCGCAGGCGCTGTACCAGCTGGACGATGAAGCCCTCGGAGAGCCGCGCTCGCGGCTGGAGCGCGAGTGCCGACGGATCGGCGACCAGATCGTTCACGCCCAACAGCCGGTCGGCCACGGCATCGGCCTCCTCGCGCGCCGACCAGCGGCTCATGATGGCCACGGCCGATCGCCGCAGGTTCTCGACCAGAACGATGCGCAGCGTGATCGCCACCGCCCAGAGTTCGCCGATGCTGAGGGGCTGGACGGTCTGGTAGGCGCGCACGAAGCGGGTCAGGGCCTCCGGGTCGAACCGGCTGTCGGTATGGGCGACGAACGCCCAGGCCAGACCGAACACGCGGGGATAGCCGGCCAGCGGGCCACTGCTCAGCTTGGGGAGCTGCTTGTAGTAGCCCGGCGGCAGGTCGGTGCGGACCTCGCGTACCTGGCGCTCGACCAGATGGTAGTTGTCGAGCAGCCACTCTCCAGCGGGTGTGATTGGCCGCCCCTTGCCGGCCGTCTTCGCGATGGCGCGGTACGCATCGATCAGGAGGCGCTCATTGTCCGCCAAGCGAGCGACAAGTGGCCTGACCCTCGGTGCCGGGGGAGAGACGGTCTGGCTGACGGCGAGGCTTACTGCGTGCTGTTCCAGCCGTTCAACGCTGAACAGCTCGCTGCGGATGGGATCGCCTTCATTCCAAAGGGAAATGGTTTGCGAAGGCGCAAATACACGCTGCAGGAGGGGGTACAATCTACCGGCCTTTCCGGACCGCACGAAAAGCGCGAGACCAAGGTGCCGCCCGAGCGGTGCAAGCTGATCAGCACAACCGGTGGGGCGAGACGAAGCGCCTGACAGCGCCGCGACGCACGATCGGAATTCGATCTGGCGTCACGCCTCGTACTAACGTGCGATACCGACCACAATAAGGCTGCGGCCACTTTATCTGCCGAGCACCCTCAACGAGTGCCCGCGCGCGCCATCGGTGTGACCGCCAAAGCATCACGACGCGGCTAAGTTCGGCTTTTTGCCGATCTGCCGAACTTGAACACAGCGTTGGCTAGCGCGGCCAGTCCTTGGCATCGGGCAGGCCGCTTCTTATGTCCGCATGAGCGGCATTGCTCGTGTGGTTCAGGCGCTTGCCGGAAAAGTGCAGTTCCAATACCCGGCCGTCCTCCGTCCGCAAGCTAAGATCGCGCCGGCCGAAGGCCTGGTTCAGGTCCTCGGGCTTCATGCGGATCTCACCCGAGGCTACCACCTCGCCCGGCTTCATGAGATAGCCGTCGAGTTCGTAATCGGCCCGGCCAAGCGGTCCCGTCGCGCCGAGGAGCGTTCCGGCTCCACGCAGAGCGCCAAGGTAACGCATCAGGCGAGGCTCCGGTCGACGGCACGGAAGCTCACCAACCGCTCGCTCGTTTCATCCCACAAGGTCAGCCAGAGCGCCCGAATCCCGCCCATCAGGCTGAGCGGTTGAACCGGCCACACCGCCTGGACGGCGTCGTGCGCGGCGCAAAGCCGATAGCTTGGCACGCGTGGATTGAGATGGTGGACGTGATGGAAGCCAATGTTTCCGGTCAGCCAGTGCAGGACGCGCGGCAAGCCGAACCACGACGAGCCCTCCATCGACGCGTCTGAGGCGTTCCACTCCTCGCGCCGCGTCCAGTGCGCCATCTCGAAGCGGTGCTGCAGCGAGAACAGCCAGACGCCCAGGATCGAGGCGACAACCATCACCGGCAAATGAACCATCAGGACCTTCTGCCAGCCCAGCAGCATCACCAGCGTGCCGAACAATCCGACGAGCGCCGCATTGGTGAGATGCACCGACCGACGCTCGCGCACCCAGCGGCGCGGCGTATCGAGCGGCATCCGGTAGAGCACCAGAAACACCAGCGGTGGCAGCAGCACGTTGGCCACGAGCGGATGGCGCGGCAGGCGATACAACAAGCGTTGCCAGCGCGACAGGGCAAGGTATTCGCGCACTGTCAGGCAGGCCGAATAGAGGTCGCTGCCTTTGCGGCGGTCGAGGTTGCTCCAATTGCCGTGATGCAAGCTGTGCTGGCGCGCCCAATTCACGAACGGCGTGAAAGTCAGTAGGCTGCACAGTCGGCCGATGATGGCGTTGGCGCGTGCCGAAGCCAAGAAAGAGCCGTGACCGCAGTCGTGCTGGACGATGAAAATGCGGACGAGCAGCGCACCCGCTGGCAAGGCGAGCGCAAGGGTGAAAACATAGGAGATCGGGAAGACGAGATACATTGCCGTGCATACGGCGATGAAGGGACCAAAGGACGTCAAGAGCTGTAGCACTCCGTGGCCTGTGATCGGATGTGCGAAGGCGGCTGCGGCCTGTCGCACCTCGGCACCCGAACGGGTCGGCGCCCGGTCGGCATCCATGAGGCTGTCCTTTGTCCGGTTAAAGTCGACGACGATAGTGTCGACACAGCATAAGTGGGCTCTTCGGGTATGCATTGCAATGGCCCTTACAAATGCGAGGCGAATGTCCATATCAAGCGGGTCGATGATTTGGCCGCGCCACTGGCGCCCCTGCCATCGACTTATTCCCAAAACCAATGCGAATTCGACGGTCGGCCTTCTGTCCAAGGCAGCAGGCGCGCACGCATATTTAGTTCAAGTGAAAGGGTTCTCCCATGTCTACGGGAACCGTGAAGTGGTTCAAGTCGGCCAAGGGCTTCGGCTTTATCCAGCCTGATGACGGTGGCAAGGATGCCTTCGTCCATATCAGCGCTGTAGAGCGTGCCGGCCTCGCTCATCTGGTCGAAGGCCAGAAGATCCAGTTCGACCTCGTGTCGGGCCGGCGCAGCACCAAGCTGTCCGCCGACAACCTGAAAGTCGCAGGCCGATCTTCGGCTCGTCATTCTCCTCTTCCCGGCGGGCCACGGATGTACTGGCTGCCGGAGCGAGGCGTCGAGGCCCCGCACCGCCCTGAAGGGCAGTGCGGGGCTTTGTCATTCGAAGCGTCCGTGATGGCTTAACGCCCTGACCTTCTCCCGGGTTTTCGGGCCATGGATTAATCGAGAGACTGGCCTCGGCGAGGAGGCAGGATGAAGAAGTCGAGGTTCACGAAGAGCAGATCGTTGGGATCTTGCGGGAGACGGGTCGGGACACGGTGCCGGTGGTGGCCAAGCGGCACGGTGTGAGCGATCAGACGATCTACACATGGAAGAAGCGGTCGGCGCTGGGCTACCGCTCTGTGAAGGCGGAGAAGGATGGGCCGGTGCTGACGTGCATGGCAACACTGAGCGCGCAGTAGCCGCGCTTCGGCTACCGGCGCATCCGCATCTTCCTGGATCGTAAGCGCTGTTTTCAGGCCACTGCCTTGAGTTCTGGTAGAGCGGCATAGGCCCAGGGCAGCAGTAGTGCGGCCGCTTACCCCAGGGCAACACCATGAGAATGATAGAGCGCCGCCGATGGATGGCCCAAAGCAAAAAGCCGTCCCCTTGCGGGGACGGCTTTTCGATTTGGTTGCGGGGGCAGGATTTGAACCTACGACCTTCAGGTTATGAGCCTGACGAGCTACCGGGCTGCTCCACCCCGCGGCAAATCCATGCGTCTGACTTTTGACATCGTCTCGAAAGAGGTCCTGTGCGCTTGGAAGACCTGGCAGCGACCTACTCTCCCGTGTCTTGAGACACAGTACCATCGGCGCTGAAAGTTTTCACGGCCGAGTTCGGGATGGGATCGGGTGTTCACCCTTCGCTACTGCCACCAGGTCGTCGAAGCGCACGGAAGAGGTCTCTTTGAAAAGTCTGGGAAAAGTCCGGGCACAAGGCCGGCAGCGGATGTCGACCGCTGCACGGAACGATGAGATCAAGCCGATCGAGCTATTAGTACCGCTAAGCTGAATGCATCACTGCACTTGCACATGCGGCCTATCAACGTGATGGTCTATCACGGCTCTCAGCGAGACCTAGTTTCGAGGCGGGTTTCACGCTTAGATGCTTTCAGCGTTTATCCCTCCAGTACATAGCTACCCAGCGCTGCGACTGGCGTCACAACTGGTACACCAGAGGTACGTCCATCCCGGTCCTCTCGTACTAAGGACGGCTCCTCTCAAGTCTCGAACACCCACAGCAGATAGGGACCAAACTGTCTCACGACGTTTTGAACCCAACTCACGTACCACTTTAATCGGCGAACAGCCGAACCCTTGGGACCTGCTCCAGCCCCAGGATGTGATGAGTCGACATCGAGGTGCCAAACACCACCGTCGCTGTGGACGCTTGGGTGGTATCAGCCTGTTATCCCCGGCGTACCTTTTATTCGTTGAGCGATGGCCCACTCACGCGGAACCACCGGATCACTATGGCCGACTTTCGTCCCTGCTCGACTTGTCAGTCTCGCAGTCAGGCGGGCTTGTGCCATTGCACTCAGCGGCTGATTTCCGACCAGCCTGAGCCCACCATCGCGCGCCTCCGTTACTCTTTGGGAGGCGACCGCCCCAGTCAAACTACCCACCATGCAGGGTCCCGGATCGGGATGACCGACCGCGGTTAGACATCAAAGATCAAAAGGGCGGTATTTCAAGGTTGCCTCCACCCGAGCTAGCGCCCGGGCTTCAAAGGCTCCCGCCTATCCTACACATCCAATCTCTAATGCCACTGCAAAGTTGTAGTAAAGGTGCACGGGGTCTTTCCGTCTAACTGCGGGTACCCCGCATCTTCACGGGGAATTCAATTTCGCCGAGCCTGTGTTGGAGACAGCGGGGAAGTCGTTACGCCATTCGTGCAGGTCGGAACTTACCCGACAAGGAATTTCGCTACCTTAGGACCGTTATAGTTACGGCCGCCGTTTACCGGGGCTTCGATTCAAGGCGTGAACCTCTCCTCTT
>JAEWIV010000080.1 GCA_023386865.1 Pseudomonadota bacterium | reverse complement strand
CCGCCGACACGTGGCACTTTCCCAATCCCAGGGGGAAGATGGGCCGCCTCGTGCCTCATCGCCCGTATTTCTGGGGCATCTGGCAATGGGCGCAGAACAAGCCGGCGGCAAAGGACCTGATCGCCTTCGTCAGTCAGCGCGACGTCGTCACCAAGCTCAGTGTTCCGGCGGCGGGCTATGACATCCCGCCCTTCCTGTCGATGGCCGACCTTCCGGTGTGGGGCGACATCGAGCCGCCCAAGGGAACGCTCTACAACTATCCTCTGCGCCCTCACCACGACGGCGAATACTACATCGTCGGTTCGAGCGCGCCGCCGGATATCGGTGTGCAGATCTGGAGCCACTACATGATCCCGGGGATGGTGGCGCGCATGGTGTCCGGTCATACTGAGAAGAAGGTGATCGACTGGGCGAAAGCGGAACTCGAGGGCCTTCGCCGCTGATACGGAGGAAAGAAAGATGTCGACGAATGCCCTGACGCCGGGACTGAAGGCGGAGATCGTGACGACGGTCGACGACAGGCTGGTGGTGAAGCACATGGGCGGCGACGGCGTGCTGTCCACGCCCAACATGATCGGCCTGATGGAGCGGGCCGGCATCGAGGCCGTGCAGCCTCATCTTCCGCCGGGGCACACCACCGTCGGCTTCGAGGTGCACGTCAAGCACTTCGGCGCCACGCCCAAGGGCAAGAAGGTGACGGTGCGGGCCGAGCTGCTCGAGGTCGACGGCCGCAAGCTCCGCTTCAAGGTCGAAGCGCACGACGAGGACAAGAAGGTCGGCGAAGGCACGCATCGCCGCGCCGTCATCCCCATTCAGCGCAAGGAGTGATCAACCGATCCGCTTGAGGTCCTTGCCGTACTGGCGGCCGCGCTTGACGTACTCGTCGGCGCTGTAGCGCATGCGCAGCAAGTTGTCGTCGCTCACCTCGCGCATCGCCTTGGCCGGCGAGCCGAAGATGACCGAGCGGTCGGGAAAGCTCTTGTTCTCGATGATGACCGCGCCGGCACCGATCAGGCAGTCCTTGCCGACCACCGAGTTGTTCAGCACCACGGCCTGGATGCCGATCAAGGTGCCGTCGCCGATCGTGCAGCCATGCAGCATCACCTGGTGGCCCACCGTCACGCCCTTGCCGACGGTGAGCGGCAGCCCGGGGTCGGTGTGCAGGACGCAGCCCTCCTGGACGTTGCTGTCGTCGCCGACCACGACCGGCTCGTTGTCGCCGCGTATGACGGCGCCGGGCATGACGGTCACCCGCTCGCCCAGGGTCACCTGCCCGATGATCGTCGCCTCCGGGGCGATGTAGCAGGAGGCGGGGATGACCGGGACGAGGTCGCCGAGCTGATAAATGGCCATTTTGTGCAAACTTCCTCTGTGCTTCGACTGCTCAACTACACCACTTGTGGCATGACGTCTTGGTCCTGCCGATGCGCATGCCAGATCTCCCTTGGCCGTATCGCACGTCGAGCGGGGACCCCTTTCGCCACCCTGCCATCAACGCCTAAGCTCGCGCCAAAGTCAGTCGGTCATTAGGGGGAAACATGAGCGAAGTCGACGGCGCTACCCTGATCGCGAGAAGCCTCAAGCAGCAGGGCATCGATCATCTGTTCGGGGTCGTCGGGTTTCCGATCACCGCGATCGCGGCGGCCGCGCAGAAGGAAGGCGTCGCCTACCTCGGCATGCGCAACGAGCAGAGTGCGGCCTACGCCGCGCAGGCCTACGGCTATCTCACCGGACGGCCCGGCGCCTGTGTCGTCGTGACCGGCCCCGGCGTGGTGCACGGTCTCGCCGGCCTCGCCAATGCCCAGCAGAATTGCTGGCCGATGATCCTGATCGGCGGCGCCTCGGAGACCTACCGCGGCGGCATGGGCGCCTTCCAGGAAGAGCGCCAGGTGCTGATCGCCTCGCCGTTCTGCAAGTTCGCGCACGGCATCGAGAGCGTGGCCCGCATTCCTTATTACGTCGAGATGGCGACCCGGCATGCGATCTACGGTCGTCCGGGCGCCTGCTACCTCGACATGCCCGACGACATCATCAGGGGCACCTGCGACCTCGACAAGATCGCCCAGGTCGAGCGGGTGCCCGAGCCGCCGCGCATGGTGGCGCCGGCGGAGAGCGTCGAGGCGGCGCTCGATCTTCTCGAGAAGGCGCAGCGGCCGTTGGTGCTGGTCGGCAAGGGCATGGCGTGGTCGCGCGCCGAGGACGAGGTCCGCGCCTTCATCGAGCGCACACAGGTGCCGTTCGTGCGCTCGCCGATGGGCAAGGGCGTGATGCCGGACGACCATCCGCTGTCGGCCGGCGCCGCGCGTACCTTGGCGCTGCAGGAGGCCGACGTCATCTTCCTGATGGGCGCGCGGTTCAACTGGATCTTCCACTTCGGCCTGCCGCCGCGCTTCTCCAAGAACGTCAAGGTCATCCAGCTCGACATCGCGCCGGAAGAGATCGGCCACAACAAATCGACCGAGGTGGCCCTGGTCGGCGATGGCAAGGCCATCATGACCCAGCTCAACAAGGCGCTGGTCAACCGCCAATGGTTCCATCCCAAGGACACGCCGTGGCGCCAGGCGATCAGCAAGAAGGTCGCCGAGAATGCGGCGACCATCAAACCGCAGGTCGACGACGACACGGGGCCGGCCAACTACTACCGGGCGCTGCGCGACGTCGCCGCCTGGATGCCGAAGGATGCCATCCTCAGCGCCGAGGGCGCCGGGACGATGGATATCGGCCTGACGCAGTTGCCGAGCTTCAACGCCCGCTCCGTCCTCAATGCCGGAACCTACGGCACGATGGGCGTCGGCCTCGGCCAGGCGATCGCCGCCTGCGTGTCGGATTCCAGCCGGCCGGTCATCCACCTCTCGGGCGATTCGGCGATCGGCTTCTCGGGCATGGAGATGGAGACCCTGGTCCGCTACAACCTGCCGGTGAAGATCGTCGTCCTGAACAACGACGGCATCGGTCCCGGCATGCCGGAGATCCCGGACAACCCGATGTTCAACCTGAAGCCCAACGCGCTGATCTACGGCGCGCGCTACGACAAGGTGATGGAGGCCTTCGGCGGCAAGGGCCTTTTCGTGAAGGAGCCGAAGGACATACGCAAGGCGCTCGACGAGGCGATGGCCTTCAAGGGTCCCGCCCTGGTCAACGTCGTGCTGTCGCAGGGCTCGGCCCGCAAGGCACAGCAGTTCGCCTGGCATAGCTGATGGAGTGACATGACACGGGCCGCGGCCTTCGAAGCGCGGCCGCCGACGGAGGGATCGCCATGCAGGATCAGGTAAGGCAGCAGGAGATCGCAACCGAAACGCAACAGCCGGCCCTCAAGGGCATCAAGGTGCTCGACTTCACGCAGTTCGAGGCCGGACCGTCCTGCACCGAGGCGCTGGCCTGGCTCGGCGCCGATGTCGTCAAGGTGGAGGAGCCCAATCGCGGCGAGCCGGGCCGCTGGGGATCGAGCGATCGGCCCGACGCCGATTCGCACTACTTCATCTACTACAACCTCAACAAGCGCAGCGTTACCTGCAACCTCAAGAGCGAGGAGGGCAAGGCGCTGATCAGGCGGATGATCGCCAAGGCCGACGTCCTGATCGAGAACATGGCGCCCGGCACTTTCGCGCGGCTCGGCTTCGACTGGCCGAAGCTGCACGCCCTCAATCCGCGGCTGATCTTCGCCCAGGTGAAGGGCTTCGCTCCGGAGAGCCCGCACGCCAACTATCTGTCGTTCGACATGATCGCCCAGGCGATGGGTGGCACGATGGGCGTGAACGGCCACCCCGACCAGCCGCCGGTGCGGCCGGGCCCGACCATCGGCGATACCGGCACCGGCATGCTGTGCGCCATGGGCATCCTCGCCGCGCTCTACCAGCGCATGACGACGGGCCGCGGCCAGCACATCCAGATCGCCATGCGCGATGCCATGCTGAACTACTGCCGCACGCCGATGAGCCGCCAGGCCGGCATGACCGAACAGCTGCCGCGCGGCGGCAACACGGTGCCCGGCACGGCGCCGGGCGGCCTCTACACCTGCGCGCCCGGCGGCCTCAACGACCTCTGCTACATCTTCGCCTCGCGCGGCAACGAGGAGCATTGGCGCCGCCTGGTGAAGGCAATCGGTCGCGAGGATCTCTTGAACGATCCGCGCATGGCCGACCCCAATACCCGCGGACAGCATCGCGAGATCGTCGATGCGGCGATCAACGAATGGACGTCCAAGCGCACCAAGCAGGAGGTGACGAAGATCATCGCCGGGGCCGGCGTGCCTTGCGGCGCCGTCATGACCACGCTCGAGCTGCTGCACGATCCCGACCTGCATGCGCGCGGGATGATGCAGAAGATCGAGCATCCGATCCGCGGGGCGGTCACCGTGCCGGGCTGGCCGCTCAGGATGTCGGACACCAAGGTGCCGCTGAAATGCGCGCCGACGCTCGGCCAGGATTGCGAGGCGATCTACGGCGAGTGGCTCGGCTGCTCGGCCGACGAGGTCAAGGGGATGCGCCAGGCCAAGGTGATCTGAGGAGCGCGGGGACCCGGCGTCTCGGCTTACGTTTACGTAAAGCGACATTGACGTTTACGTAAGCGTCAATTATCACCACCCTATGTCCGTCGCCGCCCCGCCGGCCGCCTCAGCGGCCAAGAGCTCCGCACAGCGCGACAGCCAGCGCATCTACAGCATCGCCGAGCTCAGCCGCGAGTTCGCGATCACGCCGCGCACCATCCGCTTCTACGAGGACGAAGGCCTGATCAAGCCGCGGCGCCAGGGCATGACCCGCCTGTACAGCGCGGGCGACCGCACGCGGCTCGGCTGGATCCTGCGCGGCAAGCGATTGGGTTTCGCCCTGGCGGAGATCCGCGAGCTGCTCGATCTCTACCAAGTCGATCGCACCGGCGTGCAGCAGCTGCGTGAGCTGCTGCGCCGCAGCCGGCTGCATATCGACGAACTGGAGAAGAAGCGCCGCGATCTCGACGCGCACATCAACGAGTTCAAGGAAGTGGAGACCCAGGTCAGCGCCGAGCTGCGTCAGCGCGGCGTCGATCCGGAAGGCGACGACTAGGCTCAAGAGGGAGACTCCGATGGCCGTCTACAAGGCCCCGCTCAAGGACATCAACTTCGTGCTCAACGAAGTGCTCGACGTCGGAAGCCTCGCCAAGCTGCCGGGCTATCAGGACGCCACGCCTGACGTCATCCAGGCGATCCTCGAGGAAGCCGCCAAGCTTTGCGAGAACGTGCTGTTCCCGCTCAATCGCACCGGCGACGAGGAAGGCTGTACCTACGAGAACGGCGTCGTGCGTACGCCCAAGGGCTTCAAGCACGCCTACGACATGTTCCGCGAAGGCGGCTGGACGGCGGTGACCTGCGATCCCGAATATGGCGGGCAGGGGCTGCCGGCGACGGTGGGCTTTGCCCTGCAGGAGTTGTTCACGGCGTCGAACCAGGCCTTCGCCATGTACCCGGGCTTGAGCCACGGCGCCTACGAGGCGCTGTCGCGCCACGGCTCGGACGCGCTCAAGAAGCAGTATCTGCCCAAGCTGACCGACGGCACCTGGACGGGCACGATGTGCCTGACCGAGCCCCATTGCGGCACCGACCTCGGCATGCTGCGCACCAAGGCCGAGCTGCAGGCCGACGGCAGCTACTCGATCACCGGCACCAAGATCTTCATCTCGGCCGGCGAGCACGATCTCGCCGAGAACATCATCCATCTCGTGCTGGCGCGCCTGCCGGACGCGCCGGGCGGCACCAAGGGCATCTCGCTGTTCCTGGTTCCCAAGTACATTCCCAAGGCCGACGGCAGCGTCGGCGAGCGCAACGGCATCCGCTGCGGCGCCATCGAGCACAAGATGGGCATCAAGGCCAACGCCACCTGCGTCATGAACCTCGACGGCGCCAAGGGGTGGCTGGTCGGCGAGCTCAACAAGGGCATGCCGGCGATGTTCGTGATGATGAACGCCGCGCGGCTGGGCGTCGGCATGCAGGGCCTCGGCATCGCCGAGACCTCGTATCAGAGCGCCGTGGCCTATGCGCGCGACCGCATCCAGGGGCGCTCCCTGACCGGGCCGAAGAACCCCAACGGCCCGGCCGATCCGATCATCGTTCATCCCGACGTGCGACGCATGCTGATGATCCAGAAGTCGTTCACCGAGGCGGCTCGCGCGCTGTCGCTGTGGGTCGGCATGCTGATCGACGAGGCGCACAGCCATCCCGACGCCGCCAAGCGCGAGGCGGCCGACGACCTCGTGCAGATGCTGACGCCGATCATCAAGGCGCACTTCACCGACATGGGCAGCGAGTGCGCCAACCTCGCGGTGCAGACCTACGGCGGTCACGGCTTCATCCGCGAGAACGGCGTCGAACAGTTCGTGCGCGACGCCCGCATCACCCAGCTCTACGAAGGCACCAACGGCATCCAGGCGCTCGACCTGATCGGCCGCAAGCTGCCGATGAAGGGCGGCCAGGCGGCGCAGCGCCTGCTCGGCGAGATGTCGGGCTTCGTCGCCCAGCACAAGGCCGACGACAAGATGAAGGAATTCGTCGAGCCGCTCGAAAAGGCGCTGGGCCGCGTGCAGGACGCCGCGCTGTTCGTGATGCAGCACGCGATGAAGAACCACGACGAGGCCGGCGCCGCCGCAACCGACCTGCTGCGGCTGATGGCGCTCACCGCCATGACCTTCATGTGGGGCCGCATCGCCGTCGCCGCCCACAAGGGTCTGGCCAACGGCAACGACAACGCCTTCTACGAGGCCAAACTCAACACCGCGCGCTTCTACATCGCCCGCGTGCTGCCGCAGACGACCTCGCTCAACCATCAGATCAAGGCGGGCGCCGCCACCCTGATGGCCCTGCCTGCCGAGGCGTTCTGATGCCGGGGGCGCGCCACTCCAGTGGCGCGTCTTCCTCTTCCGGAGCGCAGGACGAGCCAACCCTCTCCGCCCGCGACCTGCTCGCGCTGCAGGCCTTCGAGCTCGCGGCGCGCTCCGGCTCCTTCAAGGCGGCGGCCGAGGCGTTGCACATCACGGCGTCGGCGATCAGCCATCGCATCGCCGGCCTCGAACGCACTCTGGGCAGCAAGCTGTTCGAGCGCGGGCCGCGCGGGGTCGTGCTGTCGCCTGCGGGCGCCGCGCTCGCCGCCGCCACCGGCCATGCCTTCGGCAGCCTCGCGCGTGCGCTGGCGCGGCAGTCCTCCGATGGCCGGCGATTGCGCGTGTCGGCGGTGCCGATCTTCGCCTCGCACTGGCTGCTGCCGCGGCTTGGCCAGTTCCTCGCCGACCATCCCGAGATCGAGTTGCAGGTCGAGGCGAGCCCGCGCATGGCCGACATGGAGGCGGGCCTGGTCGACGTGGCGTTGCGCTACGGCGAGGGCCAATGGCCCGGCATCTCGGCCGAGAAGGTCATGGACCTGGAGACGGTGCCGGTGGCGGCGCCCTCGTTGGTGCGCCGCCTGAAGCTCGGCGCTCCCGCCGATCTTGTCCGCGCGCCGCTGATCCGCGTGTCGCCGTTCGGCGCGTCGTGGGCCGACTGGGCGACGGCCGCGGGCCTCGAGGCCGCGCGCTTCGAGCGTCGCAAGGGCGTGCAGGTCGACGGCATGGGAGCAGCCTTGCGCGCGGCAGCGCACGGCCTCGGCGTCGCGCTGGCGTTCGATCCGGTGATCGACAGCGAGATCCGCTCGGGCGCACTGGTGCGCGTCGGCCCGGGCGTGACGTCGCGCGGCCAGATCTGGCTGGCCTGCCGGCCGCGCGAGCGCAACCTGCCGGCGATCCGGGCGCTCAGGCGCTGGTTGCTGGCGGAGAGCGGCGCGACCTGAATGGTGTTCACGCCAGGCGCACCGTCTTGCGTTTGCGGTGAGGCGCCGGCTCGTCGATAGCTCTGTCCATGGACCTGATGCTTGCCGCGCGCGACGGGGTGAAGCTTGCCGCAACCCTGTTCGACGCCACGCCTCCGTTGCGTGGCGTGTTGCTGCTGAACGGCGGCACCGGCATTCCCCGCCAGTTCTACGCGGCCTTCGCCGCGCACCTCGCGAGCCGCGGCTTCGCCGTGCTGACCTACGACTATCGCGGCATCGGCGGCTCGCGGAAGCCGGCGGCCGCCACGATCGACCAATGGGGCGGCCTCGATCAGCCCTCGATGCTCGATCACCTGGCACGGCTGCGGCCGGGCCTGCCCATCGGCATCGTCGGACATTCGTTCGGCGGCCAAGTGCTGGGACTCGCCGACAACATCGCTTCGGTGCGCGCCGCCGTGCTGATCGCCAGCCAGAGCGGACATTGGCGGCATTGGCCGCCTGGCCGGCGCCGCCTGCGCATGCTGGCGCTGTGGTGGCTCCTGATCCCCGGGCTCACGGCGCTGACCGGCCGCTTTCCCGGCGCATGGATCGGCACCGCCAACCTGCCGGCCAACATCGCGCGGAGCTGGGCGCGCTGGGGCCGCTCGCGGCACTATGTCTGCGACGCCCGGGGCGAGCCGTTCCGGCCATACAATGAGCAAGTCAGGTTCCCCATCTGCTGGCTGAGCTTCACCGACGATGCGATCGCGCCCTACGAAGCCGTCGAGGCGTTGCGGCCCTATTATCCGGGGGCGTCCGTCGAGCGCCGGCATCTGTCGCCGGCCGATCTCGCCGCCGAAGCGGTCGGCCACTTCGGCTTCTTCCGCAAGTCGATGCCGCGCGCGCGCTGGGACGAGATCGCATCGTGGCTCGACGCGCGGTTGCATGGCGCGCGGGGGCACGGGCAGACTGGAGGCGCACGCCAGTTCGAGGAATCGCCCGCATGTCAGCACCACACGTTGTCGCCGAGATCCAGGATGGCATCGGCTGGCTGACGCTCAATCGGCCGGAATCCTTGAATGCCTTGTCGTTCGAGATGACCGACCTTCTGATCAAGCATACCGCCGAGTTCGAGAAGGATGCCAAGGTGCGCTGCGTCGTGATCCGCGGCGCCGGCACGCATTTCATGGCGGGCGGCGACATCAAGGGCTTCCACAAGTCGCTGACCGAGAACAAGGCCGCCCATCTCGCCGGCTTCGAGATGCGCGTGGTCAAGGCGCACCAGACGATCTACCAGATCCGCCGCATGCAGAAGCCGGTGCTGGCCTCGGTACAGGGCGCCGCGGCGGGCTTCGGCCTGTCGCTGATCCTGAACTGCGACTTCGCGCTCGCCTCGGATGACGCTTTCTTTACCCTGGCCTATCGCCATATCGGCCTGTCGGCCGACGGCGGGGCCACCTATTTCCTGCCGCGCATCGTCGGCGAGCGCAAAGCCCTGGAAATCGCCCTTCTAGGCGAAAGATTCAGCGCCGAGGAAGCCAAGGCCAACAACATCCTGAACTGGATCGTGCCGAAGGCCGAGCTCGCGGCCGAGACCGAGAAGATGGCGCGCAAGCTCGCCGACGGCCCGACCTTCGCCCTGGGCGTCGCCAAGAAGCTGATCCGCACCTCCTTCGACAATTCCTGGGACGAGCACTCCCACCGCGAGGCCGAGGGTCTTGCCGCCTGCGCCGCGACGGAGGATCATTTCGAAGGGCTCAATGCCTTTCTCGAGAAACGAAGGGCGGTCTTCAAGGGGAGATAGGGGATGCAGCGCGGTGCGTGGCCGATCGTCGTCGCAGCATGTGCCGCCCTCGCCGGGTGCCTCGACGACCAGCAGGCGGTGCGCAGCGACGAGCCCAGCTACACGATGGTGTTCTTCGCGTCCGACAGCGTGTCGCTCAGCAAGCGCGCCCAGGCCCAGCTCAACCATACCGTCAGCGATCCCACGCTGCCGATCAAGGCGGCACTTCAGCCCAATTCAAAGGCCAGGGTTTGCGTGACCGGGCATTCCGACAGGGTCGGCCCCGAGCCCGTCAACAAGGAGGTCGCCCAGCGCCGCGCCGACGTCGTGGCCAAGTATCTGGTCGGGCTCGGGGTGCCGCAGGATCGCATTGTCAGCGCGAGTCTCGGCAGCTCCAAGCCTCTGGTCGTCACGCCACCCAACACGCCGGAGACCTCGAACCGCCGGGTCGAGGTCGTGTTCGGCTGCTGAAGGAGCAAGGGAAATGCAGGATCGTCATATCGGCGACGTGCGCGTGACGCGCATCGAGGAGCAGATGGGGCCGGGTTTCCCGGCCAAGGATTTCTTTCCCGAGTTCGACGCCGAGACCTTCGCCGCCGAAGGCCATTGGCTGGCCCCGAGCTACTATCAGCCCGAGAGCGGCCGCCTGATGACGTCGATCCATTCGTGGCTGCTGCGCACCGGCACGCACACGATCCTGGTCGATGCTTGCAGCGGCAACCACAAGCCGCGTCCTGGCATGCCGCGCTTCGACATGTTGAACACCAAGTACCTCGACCGGCTGCGCGAAGCGGGCGTCGAGCCCGAGGAGATCGACTTCGTGATGTGCACGCACCTGCATGTCGATCACGTCGGCTGGAACACGCGGCTGGAGAACGGCAAATGGGTGCCGACCTTTCCCAACGCGAGATACGTGATGTCGCGCACCGACCACGACTTCTGGCAAGCGGAGGCCGGGAAGACCGGTACCGAGGCCTTCAAGGTCAACACGTACAACGATTCGGTGCTGCCCATCGTCGAGGCGAAGAAGGCGGAGTTTGTGTCGGGCGAGCATGGCATGTGCGGGTGCCTGACGCTCAGGCCCGCGCCGGGCCACACGCCCGGCCAGATCCGGGTCGATCTCGAGTCGCGCGGCAAGCGGGCGATCTTTGCCGGCGACGCCCTGCACAATCCCGTGCAAGTCCCGCTGTGGAAGTGGAACAGCGTCTTCTGCGAGGACCGCGACCTCGCGCGCAAGAGCCGTCACACGCTGCTCGCCGACTGCGTCGAGCAGGGCGCGCTGCTGATGCCGGCCCATTTCGCGCCGCCGCACGCCGCCTACATCAAGGACAAGGCAGAGCGTTTCGAGCTCGACTGGGACTACGACAACAAGCGCGGCCGCTGAACGATCAGCGGCCCTTCCAGTCGGGCTTGCGCTTCTCGGCGAAGGCCTTGGGCCCCTCGACCGTGTCCTCGCTGCGTGTCATGGCGACGAAGGCCGGGTAGTGGAGGTTGTGCGTCGCCACCTCGAGGGCGGGCACGTCGAGGGAGCGCATGACCACCTGCTTGGTGGCCCGCACCGACATCGGCGAGCATTCGAGGATTGAATTGGCCCAGCGGCGTGCTGCCGCCATCAGCTCGGCGTGCGGCACCACTTCGGTGACGAAGCCCAGCTCATAGCCTTCCTGGGCCGACACGTGCCGGCCCGTCAGCATCATGCCCATCGCCTTCTTGAGCGGGATCATGCGGGAAAGCCGCTGCATGCCGCCGGCACCCGCCGCCAGGCCGACCCTGGGTTCGGGCAGGGCAAACCTCGCCTTCTCGGACGCCACGATGATGTCGCAGGCGAGCGCGATCTCGAAGCCGCCGCCCATGGCGACGCCGTTGACCGCGGCGATCACCGGCTTGTCGAGGTCGTAGCGGTTGGTCAGGCCGCCGAAGCCCTTGGCCGGATGGACCGGGCGCTTGCCGGTCTTGGCCTGCAACTCGGCATGGTATTTCAGGTCGTTGCCGGCGCAGAACGCCTTGTCGCCGGCGCCGGTGATGATGGCCACCCAAAGCTCGGGATTGGCGTGGAATTCGTCGAAGGCTGCGACAAGTTCCTCGTTCGCCATGGGGTGGCAGGCGTTGTAAACCTCCGGCCGATTGATGGTGACGGTCATCAGGCGACCATCGATTTCTACCTTGCTGTACTGGCCCATGGTGCTCCCTCCGGTGGTGAATGAGGGTTTACCGCATGTCGCCCGGATACAAAACGCCGCTCTCCCGGCTTGGCCATGAAATCACCACTTGGCTGGATGAATTTGGATTTGAGCAAACGAGGTCCAACGAGGTGAAGTAGGGAAAATCGTCAGCATGGGTTTTTTAAAAGGACTAAATGGAGGGGTGAGCATTCTCGCCGCCGTGGGAGTGGCGATTTCAGCGGCTCCTGGGTTCGCCCAGGCAACCAAGGATCAGGCCAAGACGAAGGCTCCGGCCCCGACGCCGGCAACCGAGCGCGGCCCTTCGAATGTCGACCTGGTAAACAAGGCGTTGAATCCCGGGGCATCCGATCCGGACGTGCCCCTGCCGCACCCTGACCTGGCCAAAGCCAGGGGGGATCAGTCGTCTTCGCCTGCCTCGGCCCAGATCTACGGCCGGCAGGAGCAGGGCGGAGGCGTTTTCGGGTTCAGGATGCCCATCCCAGCGGATCGCGGCATCTCGGGCACGAGGCCCTAAATATAGCCCGCGCCGAGGACTGAAAATGGCCTTCCCAGAGGGCCTTGAGGGGCAGTGTTGCCCTGCCGCCACAGGTTGCCCACGAGTCGCCGCCGATCGGCCGCTTTCCTTGCGCCCCACAAATCGCGGTGTGTATATTCCTGTGAGGAGTTGGTGATAGACCCCAGCCCCGCCAACGCTCGTCATTTATTGAATAAACGAGGGGAAGAACTCATGAAGAAGGCTTTGATGGCTGCAGCGGCGCTAGTAGCGCTGCCGGTCATGGCTCAGGCGCAGTCTCCGTCGCCGGGTGTGTATATCGGCGCGGAAGGCGGTGTGAACTGGCTTCTGAACTTCAATGCGAGCCCGAACAATCCGGCGCTTCCGCCGGTTATCAGCGTTTCGCCGCAGACGGGCTGGGCGGCTGGTGGCG
>JAEWIV010000059.1 GCA_023386865.1 Pseudomonadota bacterium | reverse complement strand
GTCGCCACGGCCTACGCACGCGCCGCCTCTGCCGCCGACGCGCCCAACCCGGCGCCGTACCCCGTGCAGCGCGGCCTCACCCAGGCGATGCGCGACGCCGGCGTCAAGAGCAACGACATCGACCGCATCCAGGCCTGGTCCGGCCAGTCGGCACGGCTGGCGGCGGCCAAGCCCGCCGGCGATGTCGTGCGCGAGCTGTGGAGCGGCGCGCAGGCGCTGCTGCGATGAACGCTACTCCAGCGTCTCCAGCAACCGCGTGCAGAGATAGGTGCGCGGCACGAGCGACGAGTAGTAGATCTGCTCGTAGGCGGCATGGGCGCCCTTGCCGTCGGCGCCCAGCCCATCAAGGGTCGGGATGCCCAGCGCCGCGGTGAAGTTGCCGTCGCTGCCGCCGCCGGTCAGCGGCACATCGAGGAGCTCCTTGCCGATCTCGCGGTAGATCGCTTGCGCCTTCTCGAACAGCGCGGTGATGGCGGTGTCCTTCTGGTAGGGTGGCCGGTTCATTTCGCCCTCGACCGTCAAGGTCACGTCGCGGCCGATCGGTTCGAGATTCAGGAACCAGTGCGTCATCTCCTCGGCGAGCTGCTGGCTCGGCACGCGCAGGTCGACCTCGATCTTGCACTCGGCCGGCACGACGTTGACGCCGGTGCCGCCACGGATCAGGCCGACGTTGCAGGTGATGCCGCGCGCATAGTCGGTCTTGGCCTCGATGCGCATGATCTGCTTCGCCATCTCGTGGATGGCGCTGCGGCCGTCCTCGTGGCGTACGCCTGCATGGCTCGCCGCGCCCTTCACGGTGAGCGTGAACCGGCCGACGCCCTTGCGCGAGGTGACGACGCGGTCGCCGTCGCGGCCGGGTTCCATCACCAGCGCGTACTTGTGCCCGCGGGCCGCCTCCTCGATGCGTGCTCGCGACGTCGGGCTGCCGACCTCCTCCTCGGGGATGAACAGGAAAGTGACCGGCAACCTGGTCTTCTTGCCCATCCGCATCAAATGGCGCAGCGCGTAGTAGGCGATGTAGCCACCGGCCTTCATGTCGTAGATGCCGGGCCCGAAGATGCTGTCGCCCTCGCGGCGGATCTTGAGGTCCTTCTCGATCATGCCGATAGGGTGCACGGTGTCGAGATGAGCCAGCACCAGGATGCCCTTGCCCTCGCCGTGGCTCATCTCCGGCGTGGTCCTGCATTCCAGGATGTCGCCGAAGCCGTTGCGGCCGGGGATGCGCTCGAGCTTCAGCCCGAGATCGCGGAACTGGCCCTCGACATGGTCGACGACCTTGTTGACCGACTTGGCGTCGTGGCTGGGACTCTCGATCGACACCCATTCGACGATGCCGGCGAGAACCTCGTCGGCATCGATCTTCGGTTCGTTCTTGCGGACCTCGGCCATCAGACCGGATCCCAGGTGAAGTACTCGGGCGAGCGCTTCATGTCGGTGAAGAAGGGCTTCATCGATGGTACGGCGTGCTCGGCGATCGACTCCAGAGTCCATCCCTCGGAGTTGTGCACCGAGCGCACCGGGCGGTTGGCGTTGAACAGCATGATCTCGTTCATGCGCACGCCGAAGATCTGCGAGCTGATGCCGTCGGCCGCATCGCTCAGCAGGAACACCGCCATGGGGGCGATCTTGGCCGGCGTCATCTTCTTGGAGCGCTCCAGGCGCGCCTTCTGCGCCTCGGTGTCGGCTGGAATGGTGCCGATCATGCGCGTCCAGGCGAAGGGCGAGATGCAGTTGGAGCGCACGTTGAACGCTGCCATGTCGAGCGCGATCGAGCGCGACAGGCCGATGATACCCATCTTCGCGGCCGAATAGTTCGCCTGGCCGAAGTTGCCGACCAGTCCCGAGGTCGAGGTGAAGTGCACGAAGGCGCCCGACTTCTGCTCCTTGAAGTAGTTGGCGGTGGCGCGGCTGACGTTGAACGCGCCGTTCAGGTGCACGTCGATCACCAACTTCCAGTCGACATGGCTCATGCGATGGAAGATTCGGTCGCGCAGGATGCCGGCGTTGTTGATGACGCCGTCGATCTTGCCGAAGTTCTCGACCGCGGCCTTGACCATGCGCTCCGCACCCGCCGGATCGGCGACGCTGTCGCCGTTGGCCACGGCCTTGCCGCCCGCCGCCTTGATCTCGTCGACGACCTTCTGGGCGGGCGTCGTGCTGCCGCCGCCCTCGCCGTCGACCGCGCCGCCCAGATCGTTGACCACGACGGCCGCGCCTTCCCGGGCGGCCAGCAGCGCCATCTCGCGGCCGATGCCGCCGCCCGCGCCGGTGACCAGCACGACCTTGTCCTTCAGCATGTTGGGCATCTTCTGCTTCCTCTCTCCTCTTTATGAACTCAGTTTCGGGGGCCTGGGCTTCGCGCGCAACAGGCGCGCGCTCAAGACCGTCAGCACGGCAAAAGGCATCAGGCCGATCACCAGCGGCATGGCGACGTAGCGGCTGCCGACCACGGTCAGGAGCGCCACCGTCACCGTGCCCAAGGCGCCCATGCCCATCTGCGCCAGGCCGGCCAGCGACGAAGCGGTGCCGGCGAGCTTGGGATACATCCCGACGGCGCCGGCATTGGCGTTAGCCACGATCAGGCCGGTGCCGAAGCTCAGCACGACGTGCGGGCCGATGATCGACCACCAGGTGACGATGCCGGAGAGCGAAAGTGCCCCCATGATCGCGAGAGCCGCGACGTGGAACCAGCCCGAGGCGCGCATCATGGTGATCGGGTGCACTCGGCCGACCAGCCGGTTGTTCACCAACGTACCGGCGGTGAACCCGCCGACCGACAAGAGCACGATCAGGCCGAACTCCTGCGGCGAGAACCCGAGATGGTCCTGCAGGATGAAGGGCACGCCGGCCAGCATGCCGAAGTTGATGGCGAAGGCGAATCCCAGAGTCAGCACGTTGCCGAGGAACTGGCGCTCGCGCAACATCTCGCCCGAGCCGCGCAGCAGGCTGCCGAGATGGAGGCGGTCGCTGCGGTACTTGTTGGTCTCCTTGAGGCCCAGCAGCACGACGACGAGCAGCAGCGTGCCGAAGCCGCCGACGAACCAGAAAGTGGCGCGCCAGCTTGCCCATTCACCCAGGAAGCCGCCCAGGGTCGGCGCCAGCGACGGCGCGATGTTCTGGCCGAGCGAGATCCAGCTCATGACCAGCGGCATCTCCTGGAAGGTGTAGGCGTCGCGCGTGAGCGCACGGCCGATCACCGAACCCGAGGCGGCGCCCAATCCCTGCAGGATGCGCAGGCCAATCAGCCCGCCGATCGACGGCGCGAAGGAGCAAGCGAAGGTGGCGGCGGTGAAGAAGACCAGCCCGCCCAGCAGCACCGGGCGACGGCCGAAGCGGTCGCTGAGCGGGCCGTAGAAGAGCTGGCCCACGGCAAATCCCAGCATGTAGGTGGTGAGCGTGAGCTTGACGCTGTCGGCGCCGGCGCCGAGCGACGCGCCGACCGAGGGCATCACGGGCGTGTAGATGCTCATGGTCAACGGGCCGAAGCTGCCCAACGCCACCAACAGGGCGACGTAGCCGAAGGAACGCGGGACGAGACTCACTTCTTGATGGCTTCTGCAGCGCCTTCCGCGCCGAAGTCGCCGCCAAGAGGCATCTCCTCTTGTGCACGCGTCATGCGGGGATAGTAGTGACGAAAGGCCGAGCGGATTTCGTCGAACGGGATGTCGGCGAAGACGCCGCGATACGCGAGATACTCCATATGGCGCCGGCCGCCGAGATCGAACGGGTGATAGATCGAGTCGGTGGCGCCGTCCCATTCCAGCGGCCTGAGACCGAAGCGCTCGGTCAGCTCCTTGTTGAAGGCGGGCGTTGCCTTGACCCAGCGTCCGTCGAGCCAGACCTCGGTATAGCCGTGATAATAGAAGGTGTCGGATCCCATCAGGTCGGAAAGCCGCTTGGTGGTCATGTGATTGCGCACGTCGGCGTAGCCGACACGAGTCGGGATGCCGACGGCGCGGCAGAGCGCCGCCATCAGCCCCGCCTTGTTCACGCAATATCCATGCCCCGCGCCGAGCGTCGTGCTGGCGCGATAGGCCTCGCGCTTCATCGGCGTGTTATAGGGGTCGTAACGCAGCCCGTCGCGCACGGCGTAGTACAGGCGCAGCGCCTTTTCCCGGTCGCTGCCCTCTCCCGCGATCCGGCTTGCATATTCCACGATCTTGGGGTGGTCTGAATCGATCAGGGCGCCCGGCCGCCGATAGGTCTCGAAATCGGCGCCGTCCCGCACCACGTCATCGCGGTCGGTCATGAGGGAGTCGTAGTCCATGCCGGGCGTTGTCTACTGTACCTACGGGAAAAGTACATGAGCCACGACGCGCATTTCACGCATGCGCATATGATACGCTTCGATTGGCCGCTGCCCGCTGCTCCCGACGCGGTCTGGACCGTCCTGACCGATGTCACGCGCCTGCCGGGCTGGTACGGCGCCGATGGCGTGCTCGCCGGCAAGGTCGGCGGCGCCGTGCGGCTGATGGGCAACCACATTCGCGGAACCGTCACGCAATGGCAGCCACCGCGCAAACTCGCTTACAGCTGGAACGTCTTCGGTACGAGCGACGAGACCTCGCCCTATCCCGAATCCTACCTCACGCTGGAGCTCAGCCCGCAGGACAACGGCACGATGCTCGCGCTCACGCACCTGCCCGTGCTCGAGCAGTTCGTGAAAGTGAATGCCATGGGCTGGCACACCTACCTCGACATGGTGGAAGCCGCCGTCACCGGCAAGCCGTTCGAGCCGCGCGAGGTCTATGCCAAGCGCAACGCCGAACGTTACGGCGTCGATCTGTCCAACATGCCTCGTTAGGCCACCGACGGCCACCCGCGCGAAACGACCGGCACGCTCGCATTCGGCAACATCCGGTAACGACCTTTGTGTGAGAAAAGCCACAGAGGTCTAGATGCAGAGACTGTAGTGTTATCGAGGCGCATCTTCTTTTCCGGGGGGTTAAGATGGGCGACCTCGACAAACCAGCTTCCGAAGTCACCAGCGCATCTGGTGGCGCAGCAGCGACCATCACTTCCGCACCAACGCCGGCAGAACCAGGCTCCACCAACCACGACGTGGCTGGGACGCTGCTGAAGATCTGCGCCTTGGTGGTCTCGCTGTGGGTGGCGATCGGAGCCGCTTGCGAGATTCTCAATCGCAATCAGGACTACGATCGGGTCTCCAACCAGTACAAGGCGCTCGTCGCTTGCAGGGAGGCCAAGGACAAGGTGGGTTGCAAGAGCAGCGATGAGCTCGAAGGCTGGATTGGAAGCGCATCGATCCAGATGCAACGCTACAACAGCCTCAACGCCAACGGTGCCTGGGACAGGTGCCACACTGCAGCTGTATTTGCGTCGACCGAATCGTCCTTCTTCGAGGACTGCGTAAAGCTGCTACGCCGCATTGAAAGGGGTACGGCCGTCCGCCTCCACGAAACGCGCAAGAAGGAAGGCCAGACGGCCGCATCGCTGGGAGCCTTCTCTTTGCATCCGGTCACAGCAAATCGCGAAATCGATCGGATCGACCCTGCCGAAGAAAAACTCAACAACGCCGAGAACGAATTCGTGCTCCTGCAAGTTCTTTCTCCTCATTGGGCTTCCTACTCCGGTTGGTTGCTGGCTTTCGATCAAGCCGCGAAGGACCACCTGTATTTCCTGCTGGTGCTCGTCTCGACGGTGATAGGGACCTTGATTGCCGCCCTTCGCGACGCCAGCAATGCAGCCTCTCCGCCAGGTCTGGTGGCGAGCGTCCGCCAACTGGCCGTGGGCATCGGCGCCGGCTTTGCGGTCTATGTCCTGCTAAGAGGCGGCAACTTCGTCTTCTTTTCTGGTGCCTCGGTGATGGACGTCCTGAACCCGTTCTCGGCGTCTGCCGCCGGTTTTCTGGTCGGCTTGTATTCGGAGCGCGTGTTCAAGTTCCTCGAACGTACGGTCCCCGGCGCCCATCCGCCGTCGTCTCAATCCTCGGGCAGCTCGTGATCAGAGCGACGGCGGGGCGTCGTCGGACTTGATCAGGAAATGCGCGTTGGCCGTGGCGACCGGCTTGCCACGGTCGTCCTGCCACGCCTCGGCATAGACGTTGACCATGCGGCGGCCCTGCTTGGTCACCTTGGCGCAGGCGATGACGTCGACCGGCCGCGCCGAGCGCAGGTAGTCGACGGTGATGTTGACGATCTTCGGCACGGTCTCGGTCTCGGTCTCCCACAACAGATGGAAGATCGCCGCCATCTCCAGCATGGCGCCCAATGTCCCGCCATGGATCGCCGGCAGGAACGTGTTGCCCACGAGGTCGTCGTGATAGCGCATGCGGGTCAACAGCTCGCCGGTGCCGTTCTCCGGCGCGATGCGCATCCAGCGCGCATAGGGGATCGCCTCGGCAAGCTTGGCGACGTCGCCCGACTTGCGCACCTCGGCCAGCCGTTCGAGCAGGGAGCTCATGGCTTGACCTCCGTGCCGATCGTCTGCGGCCGCGTCACCTCGCCCTTGGTGCCCAGCATGAAGGTGCCGGCCGCCGCCGCAATCGGATCCTTGGGATCGCCGTGATGGGCGAAGGCGCGCGTGAAGGCGACGGAGTGCGTGACTCGATAGCACTCGGCCTCGGCGATCACCGCCTTGCCCGGTGTCGCCGGCCGCACATAGTCGATGCGCAGGTCGAGGGTCGCGAAAGGCTTGGGCTCGGTCAGCATGGTTGCCACCGACATGCCGCAACAGCTGTCCATCAGCGCTGTCAGCGGACCGCCCGCCAGCACGCCGGTCTCGGGATTGCCCACCAGCTCCTCGCGCCAGTCGAGCTGCATGGAGCCAAAGCCGCGGCGCACCGCGATGATCTTCAGGCCCAAGGCCTTGCTGTGCGGGATCGTGTCGGAGAACCATTGCTGGAAGAAGGCAATGCGCTGGTCGGGGTCTTTGAGGGGACTGCTCATGAGCCCCTTCTACAGTCCCATCTGGCGCGCGGCGAGGTCCTTCATGATTTCGACCGAGCCGCCGCCGATCGCCATGACCTTGGTCTCGCGGTAGATGCGCTCGACCTTGGCGCCGCGCAGGTAGCCCGCGCCACCGAACACCTGCATGGCCTCGTTGGCGCAGAACTCCATGGTCGAGGTCGCGAGGTTCTTGAGCATGCAGATTTCCGCCACCGGCTTGTCGCCCTGTGACACGCGCCAGGCCAGCAGCTCCAACGTCGACTTCACGGCGTTTATGCGCATGGCCATGTCGACCAGGCGATGGCGCACCACCTGGTTGGCGATCAGCGGCTTGCCGAAAGTGTGCCGTTCCCGGGCATAGGCGATCGCCTCGTCGAGGCAGACCCTGGCATAGCCGCAGGCGCCGGCCGACATGCCGAGCCGCTCCTGGTTGAAATTCAGCATGATGCCGATGAAGCCCTTGTTCTCCGGGCCGATCAGGTTGTCGACCGGCACGCGCACGTTGTCGAAGAAGAGCTGGGCGGTGTCCGACGCCCACCACCCCATCTTCTTGAGCTTGGTCCGGCCGAAGCCCTCGCGGTCACGCTCGATCAGCAGCAGCGAGACGCCGCCCGCACCCGGGCCGCCGGTGCGCACCGCCACGGTGTAGTAGTCGGCGCGCATGCCCGAGGTGATGAACATCTTGGAGCCGTTGACGACATAGTGGTCGCCGTCGCGGCGCGCCGTGGTCTTGAGATTGGCGACGTCCGAACCGCCGCTCGGCTCGGTGATGGCAAGGGCGCTGATCTTCTCGCCCGCCAGCACCTCGGGCAGGACCTTGCGCTTCATCCATTCCGGCCCGAGCGCGGCGATCGGCGGCGCGCCGATGGTGTGGCTGTTCAGGCTGGCATTCAGGCCGCCGCTGCCGTGGCGCGCCATCTCCTCGGCCTTGACGATGCCGAAGAACGGGTCGGTCGGCACGCCGCCATATTCCTCGGGAAAGCCGAGCTGCAGCAGGCCCGCGGCCGAGGCCTTGGCGTAGAGCGCGCGCGGGAACTCCTCGGCCTCGTCCCACTGGTCGACATGGGGCATGATCTCGCGGTCGACGAAGCGACGGACGGTACGGCGGAAGGCCTCGTGCTCTTCGGTATAGAATGGGCTGGGCGGCACCGCCTCGGGCAGCTTCAGCTTGGGCGAATCGGCAGCGGCCATCGGCCTCTCCTTGGATCCCGTCGTTTCACGTGGTGGACTATCGTATCGCGCGTTGACAGCGCTAAACAGCCGTTCATATTGGCAGAGAGAAGCGGCAACAGACCGCTCACGTGCAGGGGACGAAACTGGTTACTTTCTTACAGCTTACCCTCAACGGGCTGGCGGTGGGTTGCATTTACGGCCTGGTCGCCCTGGGGTTCGTGCTCATCTACAAGGCGACCGAGCTGGTCAACTTCGCCCAGGGCGACCTCCTCATGCTGGGCGCCTTCGTCGCCTACATGGCAGTGGTCTGGTGGGGACTGGACTACTGGCTCGCCTTCCTGATCTCGGTGGTCACCATCGGCGTGTTCGGCGCCCTGCTCGACGCCACCATCCTGCGCAACGTGATCGGCCAGCCGCAGTTCGCCATCGTCATGCTGACCATCGGCCTCGGCGCCATGTTCCGCACCTTCGCCAGCGTCACCTGGGGCTCGGAGATATACACCTTGCCGACGCCGTTCGGCGGCGTGTGGCAGGTCGGCGGCGTCACGCTCAGCCACCAGTACATCTCGATCGTGGTCGGTACGCTGATCCTGTGCGGCGTGCTCTATGCCTTCTTCAACCACACGCGCATCGGCGTCGCCATGCAGGCGACCTCGCAGAACCAGCTCGCCGCCTACTACATGGGCATCCCGGTCAAGCTCATCTTCTCCCTGATCTGGGCGATCTCGGCCGGCGTGGCGGCGGCGGCCGGGATCCTGCTGGCGCCCGTGACGCTGATCGACATCAACATGGGCCTCGCGGTGGCGCTGAAGGCCTTCGCCGCCGCCGTGCTGGGCGGCTTCGGCTCGATCCCGGGCGCGCTGGTCGGCGGCATCGTCATCGGCCTGATCGAGCTGTACGCCGGCGCGACCTTGCCCGACGGCTTCAAGGACACCGCGCCTTACATAGTGCTGCTGATCATGCTCGCGGTGCGGCCGCAGGGCCTGTTCGGCACGCTGGCGCGCAAAAAGGTATAGGGCGTCCATGCGTTTCCAGTTCAAGACGTCCTACAATCAGGACATCCGCCTGTTCAAAGACAAGGTCGATGCCGGGTGGTACGGCCTGCTCGCGGTGGCCGTGCTGGTCCTGCCGATGCTGATGTCCGACTACTATGTCGGCGAGGCGACCTGGGTCTTCATCTATGCCATCTGCGGCGTCTCGCTGATGGTGCTGGTAGGCTACACCGGCCTGGTATCGCTGGGGCACGCGGCCTTCCTCGGCATCGGCGCCTATGCCCACGCCTATTTCCTCAAGCACGGCATCCCGTGGATCCCCTCGATCGTGCTCGCCGTCATGATCACCACGGCGAGCGGCATCGTCGTCGGCCTGCCGGCGCTGCGCATGACCGGCATCTACCTCGCCATCGCCACGCTCGCCTTCTCGGTGATCATCCAGGAGGTGTTCAGCCGCTGGGAGTCGGTGACCCACGGCTTTGCCGGCATGCCCGTCGAGAAGCCGATGATCCTCGGCGTCTCGTTCCAGGACGAGGCGCAGTTCTACTATCTCTGCCTGTTCTTCCTGGTGGTCGTGCTGTGGCTGACCCGCAACCTCCTGCGCGCGCCCACCGGCCGCGCCTGGATCGCCATCCGCGACAGCGAGATCGCCGCCCAGTCGATGGGCGTCAACCTCGCGATCTACAAGTCGATCGCCTTCGCCTATTCCGCCGCGCTGATGGGCCTCGCGGGCGCGCTGTTCGCCCACAAGATCGCCTATCTCGCGCCCGACATCTTCACCATCCTGCTGTCGATCCAGTTCCTGCTGCTGGTGATCGTGGGCGGGCTGGGCTCGCTGCACGGCGCGGTGTTCGGCGCGATCTTCGTGGCGCTGCTGCCGCCGGTGATTGCCATCCTGCGCGATTCCATCCCGGCCAGCATGAACGACGCCGCCCAGGCCATGAACATCAAGGCGCTCGCCCTGATCGGCGAGGGCGTCGGCAACTTCCTGAAGAAGCCCGGCGTCGAGGCCGGCATCTTCGGCCTGATCCTGGTACTGGTGATCCTGCTCGAGCCGCTCGGCATGTACGGCCGCTGGGTCAAGATCCGGGTGTTCTTCTCGACTTTCCCGATGTATCGCGGCGCCACCTTCAAGCGGCAGAAGAGCTACATGCGGTCGGAGCGGCTGCGATGAGCTTCTTCTCCGTCGACAATCTCTCGATCAACTTCGGCGGCATCAAGGCCGTCGACGGCGTCACCTTCGGCGTCGACAAGGGCGAGGTCTTCACCATCATCGGCCCCAACGGCGCCGGCAAGACCACGATCTTCAACCTGGTAAGCCGCATCTACCAGCCGACCGGCGGCAAGCTGGTGTTCGACGGCACCGACATCACCAATGTGCCGCCGCATCGCATCGCCGCGCTCGGCATCGCGCGGACCTTCCAGAACATCGAGCTGTTCGAGCACGCGACGCTGCTGCAGAACCTGCTGCTGGCGCGCCATGCCCACAAGAAATCGAACTTCTTCTCGGAGCTGATGTTCCTGCCGTCGGTGCGCCAGATGGAGCTCGAGCATCGCGAGGCCGTCGAGAAGGCGATCGACTTCCTCGACCTGCAGCAGTACCGCGACAGCTTCATCGTCAACCTGCCCTACGGCGTGCGCAAGGTGACCGAGCTCGCCCGCGCGCTCTGCACCGATCCCAAGCTGCTGCTGCTCGACGAGCCCTCTTCCGGGCTGAACGTCGAGGAAACCGAGGACATGGCGTTCTGGATCCAGGACATCCGCAACCTGCTCGGCATCACCGTGCTGATGGTCGAGCACGACATGAGCCTGGTCTCGGCGGTGTCCGACCGGGTGCTGGCTCTGAACTACGGCCGGCCGCTCGCCATGGGCACGCCCAGCGAAGTGCAGTCGCACCCCGAAGTCGTGCGCGCGTACCTGGGGGGCTGAGATGGCGATGTCCGAGCAAACCGTCCTCAAGGTCAGCAACGTCGAGACCTACTACGGGCCGATCATGGCCATCCGCGGCGTCTCCTTCGAGGTGCCGAAGGGCGGCATCGTCACCATCCTGGGCGCCAACGGTGCCGGCAAGACCACCGTGCTGAAGACGATCAGCGGCGTCATGGACCCGCAGAAGGGCAGCGTGCTTTTCGAGGGCCGCGAGATCCGCGGCATGGACCCCGACAAGGTGATGCGCCTCGGCATGAGCCACGTGCCGGAGGGCCGCGAGGTCTTCCCGTTCCTCAGCGTGCGCGAGAACCTGCGCATGGGCGCCTACACGCGCCGCGACCCCGACGGCGTCGCCCAGGACCTCGAGACGGTGTTCGGCTACTTCCCGGTGCTGCGCGAGCGTGCCGAGCAGCGCGCCGGCTCGCTGTCGGGCGGCGAACAGCAGATGCTGGCGATCAGCCGCGCCCTGATGGCGAGGCCGCACCTGATGCTGCTCGACGAGCCCTCGCTCGGCCTGTCGCCGAAGCTGGTGAAGGACATCTTCGAGATCATCGTCCGCATCAACCGCGAGCGCGGCGTCACTATCCTGCTGGTCGAGCAGAACGCCAACATGGCGCTGCAGACCGCCGATTTCGGCTACGTGCTCGAGGTCGGCCGCATCGTCATGGCCGACACCTGCCAGCGGCTGCTGCAGAAGGAAGACATCCGGGAATTCTACCTCGGCATCAAGGAACAGGGCGCGCGCGGCAAGCGGCGCTGGAAGAAGCGCAAGACCTGGAGATGAGGGAGAGCGCAATGGCTGGCGGCAACGAGCGGATCGACGTCGAAGGCTGCGACACGATCCCCAAGCTCTTCTGGCATCAGGTGAAGAAGCGCGGCGATCGCACTGCGTTCCGGGAAAAGGACCTCGGCATCTGGCGCGCAACGTCGTGGCGCGCCTACGGCGAGCGCGCGCGGGCGACCGGCATGGGCCTGGTGAAGTTCGGGCTGAGCCACGGCCAGGTCGTCTCGGTCCTGGCCGACACGGTGCCCGAGTGGCTCTACGTCGACATGGGCGCCATGGCGGTGGGCGGCGTCACCAACGGCATCTATCCGACCGATTCGGCAAAGCAGATCGAGTACATCCTGAACGACAGCCGCACCCGCTTCCTGTTCGTCGAGAACGAGGAGCAGCTCGACAAGATCCTCGAGGTCCGCGAACGCTGCCCCGACCTCGTCAAGATCTTCATTTTCGACATGGAGGGGCTCGCCGACTTCGCGGACCCGATGGTCATGCCGTTCGACGAGTTGCTCGAGCTCGGCCGCGCCTACGACAAGGCCAATCCCGACCTGTGGGAGAAGCTGGTCGACAGCTCGAAGGCCGAGGAGCTGGCGCTGCTGGTCTATACCTCGGGCACGACCGGGCCGCCCAAGGGGGCGATGCTGTCGCATCGCAACGTGATCTTCCAGTTGCGCAACGGCGACGCCTTCATCCCGCTCGAGGAGAACGGTGAGCAGCTGGCTTTCCTGCCGCTGTGCCACATCGCCGAACGAACCTTCACCGCCTTCCTGCCGTTGCGTTCCGGCGCGATCGCCAACTTCGCCGAGAGCGTCGAGACGGTGCCGGACAATATCCGCGAGGTGGCGCCCACCACCTTCTTCGCCGTTCCGCGCATCTGGGAGCGGTTCTATTCGGGCATCGCGATCCGCATGAAGGAGGCGACCTGGATCGGCCGCGCCGCCTACAAGTGGGCCATCGGACTCGGTCTCAAGAAGGCCGAGCTCGAGCTCGACGGCCGCGCGCCCGGAGCCTTGCTCAGCCTCGGCTGCAAGATCGCCGACTGGCTGGTGCTGGACAACATCAAGCGTGCGATCGGCATGCATCGCGTGCGTTTCGCCGGCACCGGCGCGGCACCCATCGCGCCCGACCTCATCAAGTGGTACCGGGCGCTGGGCGTCGACATGCGCGAGATCTACGGCCAGACCGAGAATTGCGGGCTCGCCACCGGCATGCCCGATCGCATCAAGCTCGGCACGGTCGGCGTCACGGCGCCGCACACCGAATCGAAGATCTCGCCCGAGGGCGAAATCCTGCTGCGCGGCCCGCACATCTTCATGGGCTACCTGAACCAGCCCGAGAAGACGGCCGAGACCTTGCGCGACGGCTGGCTGCATACCGGCGACGTCGGCTACCTCGACAACGAGGGCTATCTCAAGATCACCGACCGCATGAAGGACATTATCATCACCGCCGGCGGCAAGAACATCACGCCGTCGGAGATCGAGAACCAGCTCAAGTTCTCGCCCTACATCTCCGACGCCGTGGTGATCGGCGACAAGCGCAAGTTCCTGTCGTGCCTGATCATGATCGACTACGACAACGTGGCGAAGCACGCCCAGGACCACAACGTCCCGTTCACCGACTTCGCCTCGCTGTGCCGGGCGCGCGAGGTCAACGACCTGATCTGGTCGGAAATCGAGCGGGTGAACCAGAACTTCGCCCGCGTCGAGACGATCAAGAAGTTCCGGCTGATCGAGCAGCAGCTCACCGCCGAGGACGACGAGGTCACGCCGACCATGAAGCTCAAGCGCAAGTTCGTTAACGAAAAGTACAAGGCGATGATCGACGGCATGTATGCCGAAGCGGCGTAGCCCATCGCTGCCGTGTCAAGGGCGGGTCCTTCCGATGGACGCCGCTATCACCAGGGAGAGTAGTGTGATGCGTAGTAAGGTGCGTAGTGCGATGCGTAAGTGGACGATCGTGAAGACTGCAGCGGCCGCAACGGCGGCCGTGTCGCTGGCCACAACGGCCACGGCGCAGACCCGCGGGGTGACCGCGACCGAGGTTACGTTCGGCACCCATACCGACCTGTCGGGCGTGGCCGCGACCTACGGCGTGTCGTCGTCGAACGGCGTCAAGATGCGCTTCGACGAGATCAACGAGCAGGGCGGCGTCGACGGCCGCAAGCTCAAGCTGATCATCGAGGACCAGGCCTACCAGGTGCCCAAGGCGGTGCAGGCCTGCAACAAGCTGATCAACCGCGACAAGGTCTTCGCCTTCATCGCGCCGCTCGGCACGCCGATGAACAACGCCTGCTTCAAGGACCAGCTCTCGGTGGGCGTGCCCAACCTGTTCCCGATCACCGCGGCGCGCTCGATGTACGAGCCCTATGACAGGCTGAAGTTCTACGGTGCCGCCTCCTACGTCGACCAGGTCCGCTCGGGCGTCGAGTACTTCGTCAAGCAGAAGGGCAAGAAGGCCGTCTGCGTGATGTACCAGGACACCGACTTCGGCAAGGAGGTCCTGGAAGGCGTCGAACTGCAGACAAAGAAGCTCGGCATCAAGATCGCCGAGACGGCGACGCACAAGCCGACGGACCAGGACTTCACCGCCTCCATCACCAAGCTGCGCAATGCCGGCTGCGATCTCGTCGTCATGGGCACCATCGTGCGCGACTCGATCGTGCCCTACGTCACGGCGCGCAAGGCGGGCTGGGCCGACGTCACCTTCCTGGGCTCGTCGGCGGCCTACGACCTCGTCGTCGGCGCGGCGCCGGGCATGGACGGCTTCTACGGCATGGGCCTCACCGAGATGCCCTATGTCGACAGCAGCGTCGCCTCGGTGAAGAAGTTCGTCGAGGACTACAAGAAGAAGTTCAACATCGATCCCAACATCGGCGCGGTCTACGGCTATGTCGCGGGGGACCTCACCGTCCAGGGCCTGAAGAATGCCGGCAAGGACCTGACGCTCGACAGCTTCGTCAAGGGTCTCGAGGCCATCAAGGACTACAAGGACATCTTCAACGGCCCGAAGGTGAGCTTCGGCCCCAACATCCGCCAAGGCGCGAGTTCATCGTTCCTGGCCGAGGTCAAGGGCGGCAAGTGGGTCCGCGTGACCGAGCCGCTCGGCTTCTAGCGGCAGGCCTGAGGCAAGGAAAACCCGGATGGGCGACCATCCGGGTTTTTCTTTGCCCGCAGTGTATGCCGAGGCGGTGCGGCACGCTATAGTCGCATCAAAGGCGGCTCCCTCAGAACAGACGCCGCCATGGGAGGAAGATCGATGAGCAAGTGGACTATCGTAAAGGCAATGGCGGCGGCGACGGCCGCGGTATCGCTCGCTACGGCTGCGTCCGCGCAGACCCGCGGGGTGACCGCGACCGAGGTGACGTTCGGTATGCACACCGACCTGTCGGGCGTGGCCGCGACCTACGGCGTGGCGTCGTCGAACGGCGTCAAGATGCGCTTCGACGAGGTCAACGAGCAGGGCGGCATCAACGGCCGCAAGCTCAAGGTCATCATCGAGGACCAGGGCTATCAGGTGCCCAAGGCGGTGCAGGCCTGCAACAAGCTGATCAATCGCGACAAGGTGT
>JAEWIV010000049.1 GCA_023386865.1 Pseudomonadota bacterium | reverse complement strand
CGCCAAGGCGCAGGAAGGCCTGTCGAAGTACATCATCACCGACATGTACGCCAAGGCCGTGCAGGGCGCGCCGGCCGAGGAAACGGTGAAGTGGGCCGAGGGCGAACTGAAGAAGATCTACTCGGCGTGAGGTCTGCTTCTATCGTGTAGCTCAACGAGCGGGTGAACCATGGCAGTGACCGCAGTCCCGGGTGTCGTGAACCGTCCGATCCCGCGGCTGCGGCGCATGGAGGACGAGCGCTGGCTGGCGCTCGCCCTTCTCGCGCCGCCCGCGATCCTGCTCGGGCTCTTCATCGCCTACCCGTTCTTCGAGGGCGTGCTGCTGTCGCTGACCAGCACGCGTGTCGGCATCGACGGCCAGTTCGTCGGCCTCAAGAACTTCCACAAGATCTGGGACGACAGCATCTTCCGCACGTCCGTGTGGAACACCTTCTGGTACACCGGCGTCACCACGGTGTTCAAGCTGGCGCTCGGCCTGTGGCTGGCGATCCTCCTCAACCGGCATTTCAGGGGCAAGGCGCTGGTGCGCGCCTTCATCCTGCTGCCCTTCATCATTCCCACGGTGCTGTCGACCTTCGCCTGGAAGTGGATGTTCGACCCGACCTTCAGCGTCATCAACTGGACGCTGTTCCATCTCGGCTTCATCACCCAGCGTATCAACTGGCTGGGCGACCCCGACCTCGCCATGACCTCGATCATCATCGTCAACATCTGGCGCGGCGTGCCCTTCTTCGCCATCAGCCTGCTGGCCGGCCTGCAGACGATCAGCCCCGAACTGCAGGAGGCCGCCGCCATCGACGGCGCGCGGCCGTGGCAGCGCTTCTGGCACGTCACCTGGCCGCTGCTGCTGCCCGTCACCATGGTGGTGGTGCTGTTCTCGGTGATCCAGACCTTCGCCGACTTCCAGCTGGTCTACGTCATGACCGGCGGAGGACCGGCCAACGCCACGCAGCTCTTCGCCACCTACGCCTACCAGATAGGCATCGGCACCGGGTTGCTGTCGGAGGGCGCGGCGATCTCGCTCGCCATGTTCCCCTTCCTCTTCCTGATCGTGGTCGTGCAGCTCCTGTACATCCGTCGCGTGGAGACCCGCTGATGATCGAGGGTGCAATCTGGCGGAAGTGGGTGTTCTACAACATCCCGCTGATCCTGTTCGTTTTCGTGCTGCTCTTCCCGTTCTACTGGATGATCATCACGTCGTTCCGGCCGGACGGCGAGCTCTACCGGCCGTGGAACGCGGTGAACTACCAGCCGTTCTGGACCAACAACCCGACGCTCGACCACATCCTCTACCTGTTCGAGGAGACCTCGTTCGCCCGGTGGATGGTCAACACCATGTTCATCGCCCTGGTGTCGACGGTGATCTCGCTGTTCTGCGGCGTGTTCGCGGGCTACGCCCTGGCGCGGCTCAACTTCCCCTACGCCGGAGGGCTCGGCACGGCGATCTTCGTCACCTACCTGGTGCCGCAGACCCTGCTGTTCATTCCCCTGGCCGAGATCATCCGTAACTTCCGGCTCGGCGACACGCCGTGGTCGCTGATCCTCACCTACCCGACCTTCCTGATCCCGTTCTGCACCTGGCTGATGATGGGCTACTTCAAGGCCATCCCCAAGGAGCTCGAGGAATGCGCGCGCATCGACGGCGCCTCGCGCTTCAAGGCGATGGTCTACATCATCCTGCCGGTGGCGGTGCCCGGCATCATGTCGGCCGGCATCTTCGCCTTCACGCTGTCCTGGAACGAGTTCATCTACGCCCTGGTCTTCCTGTCGTCGCCCGAGCAGAAGACCGTGCCGGTCGGCGTCACCTCCGAGCTGATCCGCGGCGACGTCTTCTTCTGGGGGCCGCTGATGGCGGGCGCGCTGCTGGGCTCGATCCCGGTGGCGATCGTCTACTCCTTCTTCGTCGAGCACTACGTTTCGGGCCTCACCGGCTCCGTGAAGCGTTGAACCATGGCGCTGGTCAGCATTCCCAACGTCAACAAGATCTACGACGGCGGCGTGCATGCCGTGAAGAACGTCGACCTCGAGATCCGCGACAAGGAGTTCATGGTCTTCGTCGGGCCCTCGGGCTGCGGCAAGACGACCACCTTGCGCATGGTGGCGGGCCTGGAATCGATCACCTCGGGCGACATCGCGATCGGCGACGTCGTGGTGAACCAGCTGCCGCCGATGGACCGCGACATCGCCATGGTGTTCCAGAACTACGCGCTCTATCCCCACATGAGCGTGTTCCACAACATGGCCTTCGGCCTGAAGATGCGGAAGTTCGAGAAGAGCGAGATCGACAAGCGGGTGCGCGATGCCGCCCTCATCCTCGGCATCGAGAACCTGCTCGACCGCAAGCCGCGCCAGCTCTCCGGTGGCCAGCGCCAGCGCGTCGCCCTGGGACGCGCCATCGTGCGCCATCCGCAGGTCTTCCTGTTCGACGAGCCGCTCAGCAACCTCGACGCCAAGCTGCGCGTGCAGATGCGCGTCGAGCTCAAGAAGCTGCACGAACGGTTGGGCACGACGGCGATCTACGTCACCCACGACCAGGTCGAGGCGATGACCTTGGGCGACCGCGTGGTGGTGATGAAGGACGGCGTCGTCCAGCAGGTCGGCGAGCCGCTCGAGCTCTACAACACCCCGGCCAACCGCTTCGTGGCGGGTTTCATCGGCTCGCCGGCGATGAACTTCGCCGACGTCACCCTGAACGCCTCGAACGGCAAGCTGTGGGCCGAGGCGCCGGGGATCAAGATCGGCGTGCCCGAGCCCATGGCAAACCGCGTCAACGGCCGCAGCGGCGCCAGGGCGACCATGGGCATCCGGCCCGAGGACCTGCACGTCGCCGGGCCGGCCGACCCGGCCGAGCTCTGCTTCGAGGTCGAGGTCGAGGTGGTCGAGCAGCTCGGTTCGGAGATCCTGCTCGACACGCGGGCCGGCAAGAACACCTTCGTCGCCTCGGTCGATCCGATGCTGCGCACCAAGGTGCACGAGCGCCTGAAGCTCGCCATCAACCCCAACCGCCTGCACCTGTTCGACGCCGAGACGGAAGCGGCAATCTAGGCCCGCGGTCCTCTGAGGTCACTTCGGGCCCGTCCAGGTCTCGATCACGTCCCACTTGGCCTTGCGCTGCTCGGCCACCGGCTTCTTGAAGTCGTGGCCGTAGGTCGCCGAGTCGAACGAGCCGTAGGTCGGGTTGGGCAGCATCAGCCATTGCTTGCCCCAATAGGCCAGGTCGTCCTGATAGGCCTTCAACCGGTCCGCCTCGCCGGTCCGGTAGCGGTCGTCGAAATCGCCGAAATTGTCGCCGATGTTCAAGAGCACGCGATAGTCCTTGGTAACGACCGCGCGGCGGGTGCTCTTGGCGCTGCCCCACTCCTTCTGCTCGCCCTGCATCAGGAAAGTGTCGACATTGCCGCCCATCGGGAAGCCGAGCTTCGCCATGTTCTCGCGCGTGTCCTTCTCGGTCGAGGCGTCGCGGTTGGTGATATAGAAGACCTTCACGCCCTTGGAGTCGGCGTATTTGGCGAACTCGACGGCGCCCGGAATGGCGCGCGACACCTGGTCGGCGCAGAACTGGTTCCAGCTCTTGGTGCTGAAGGTCTGGTTGTTCTTCAGCATCCACACCTGATAGAGCGAATTGTCGAGCAGGGTCTCGTCGACGTCGAGTACGACGGCCGGCGGCAGGGCGGCGAAGTCGCCCTTCTGCTCGCCCGGCGCGGCCGTCCAGTTCTTGTCGGTCAGCGCCTCGTCGAGCCGGATCCGGGCCAGCGCGAACACGGTGAGCGCATTGGCCTTGTACTCGACGGAGCGCTGCGTCCACAGCGTCGCCAGCAGAAGGTCGTTGGGCGCCACCTCCTGCGCCCGTGCGGTCGCCGTCGACAGCATGGCGAGCGCGACGCCCGCCGCCAGAATCCTCCGTGCAATCATGGTCCGATCTCCCTCAACAGCCTTTGCTTCGTCGCCTCGTCGGCAAACGACGCCTCGATCGCCGTCCGCGTTATGCCCCGCAGTTCGGCTTCGCCCAGTCCCGCCTTCTCGTACTCCGTACCGAGCGTGGTATGGAAGAACGGCGGGTCGTCGGAACCGAGGGTGACGCGAACGCCCGCCGCGATCAACCGGTGCAGCGGATGGGCGGTGCGGTCCGGGTACAGACCGAGCGCAATGTTGCTGCCCGGGCAGACCTCGAGGACGGTGCCGCGCCGCGCCAGCTCCTCCATCAGTCGGGGATCGTCGGCCGAGCGCACGCCGTGGCCGATGCGCGTCACCGGCAGGTCGCGAATCGCCGCCCAAACGCTTTCCGGCCCCACGACCTCGCCGGCATGGACGGTGCAGCCATAGCCCTCGTCGCGGGCCAGCCGATAGGCCGGCGCGAAATCGGCGGGCGTGTACTTCGCCTCGTCGCCGCCCATGCCGAAGCCGACGACGTAGCGATGCGGCTCGGCCACCATGGTGCGCACCATGGCCAGCGCCTTGTCCGGCCCGAAATGCCGGATGCAGACGACGATGACGCGGCCTTCGATGCCGAAATCGCGTCGCGCCCGGTCGATGGCCTGCTCCAGGGCGTCGAGCCAGGCGCCGTAGGAGATGCCGAGGGCGGCCGGCCGCTCCGGTGAGCAGAACATTTCCACGTACTTCGCGCCCTGGCGGGCCGCACCGGCCAGGTAGGCATAGAGCACGTCGCCGAAGTCGCGCGGCTGTCGCAGCGTCTGGCACACCAGGTCATAGGCGCCGAGGAAGCTCAAGAAGTCGTTCCAGACGTAGAAGCCGTCGGCGCCCATCAGGCCGGCCGGCAGCTCCAGGCCGTTGCGCAGCGCCAGCTCGCGCGCCAGCGCCGGCGGGATCGAGCCTTCGAGATGGCAGTGCAGCTCGGCCTTGGGAATCAAGCAAATCCTCGCAATGGCAGACCCGGCCTCTGCAGCCAGTTGTCGGACGCATACTCCGCACAGCCGTCGATCAGGTGCAAGGCATAGGCGTGCCGCGACCGGTCCGAGCGGTTGGGTGCGCTGGCATGGGGCAGCAGGCCGTGCAGCACGACCAGCGTGCCGCGTGGCGCCTCGAGCGCCACCGGCGGCGTGTCGGGCCACGGCCTGGGGTCGAGCGTGTCGGTCACCATGGCAT
>JAEWIV010000039.1 GCA_023386865.1 Pseudomonadota bacterium | reverse complement strand
CTGCTGCGCCAGGCCAACAACCTGCTCTACGAGGACGCGCCGGTGTGGTTCTTCAACTACAACAAGGCGGTGCTGGCCTATCAGCCGTGGATCCACGGCCTGCAGGCCAACCCGACCGAGATCACGCACCAATACCCCGAGGACATCTGGGTGGGCGCCAACTCGCCGGCGAAGTGAAACAACCCGGCAAGTCATGTCTGAAGTCACGCTCCTCTCCCCCGCCAGGGGAGAGGAACATGATTGGTTGAATCAGCTCCTTCGCCGCCGCCTCCGCTGATGCTCCTCGTCCTCGTCCGTCGTCTCGGCAACGTCGTCCCCACCCTGCTCGCCGTCGTGGCGCTGGTGTTCCTGCTGTTCAGCGTCCTGCCCGGAAGCTTCATCTCGGGCATGAACGAGGACGGCCGTTCGGTCATCGACCCGGCGGTCATGGAGCGCATGCGCAAGGAGATGGGGCTGGACGACCCGCTCCATGAGCGATTCATCAAGTACGTGGGCAAGCTGGCCACCGGCGACCTCGGCACGTCGTTCCGCACCCGCGAGCCGGTGAGCAAGCTGATCGCCGTGCGGGTCTGGCCGTCGCTGAAGCTGGTCTTCGCCGCCATGGCCTTCGCCATCGTGGTCGGCGTCACCCTGGGTTTCCTGGCGGCGTTGAAACCGGGAAGCCTCATCGACACGGTGTCCATGGTCGGCGCCATCTCGGGCCTGTCGCTGTCCCAGTTCTGGTTCGGCCTGATGCTGATGTATCTCTTCGCGCTGACGCTGAACTGGCTGCCGAGCTTCGGCTACGGCGACGGCGGCCTGCGCAACCTGATCCTGCCCGCCGTCGCGCTGGGCGTCGGCCCGATGGCGCTGCTGGCCCGCACCACGCGCGCCGCCGTGCTCGACGTGCTCAACGCCGATTTCGTGCGTACCGCCCGCAGCAAGGGCATGAGCGAGCGCCTGGTCGTGAAGTGGCACGTGCTGCGCAACGCGCTGGTGCTGGTGATCACCATCGTCGGCCTGCAGTTCGGCTCGCTGATGGGCCAGGCCGTCGTGGTCGAGAAGCTGTTCGCCTGGCCGGGCGTGGGTTCGCTGATGGTCGATTCGGTCTTCCAGCGCGACATGCCGGCGGTCCAGGGCTGCATCCTGATGATCGTGCTGTTCTTCCTGTTCATCAACACGCTGGTCGATCTCGCCTATGTCGTGATCGATCCGCGCATCCGTTACGGCTGAGGCGGCCCGAATGAAGTGGGGTTCCAATACCTGGGTCGGTGGCAGCCTGGTGGTGATCGCCATCGGCGTCGCCGTCCTCGCCCCCTGGATCGCCCTCACCGATCCGGTGATGGACGCCAACCTGATGAACGCCGAGCTGCCGCCCTCGTGGGAGTTCCCGTTCGGCACCGACGCCCAGGGCCGCGACATCTATTCGCGCATCTGCTACGGCGCCCGCATCTCCCTGACGGTCGGCGTCGTCAGCCAGATCTGCAACAGCCTGATCGGCGTCACGCTCGGCCTCACCGCCGGCTTCTGGGGCGGCTGGTGGGACGACTTCGTGAGCGGCCTCACCAACCTGATGCTGGCCATCCCCTCGCTGGTCTTCGCGCTCGCCATCATGGCGATCCTGGGTCCCGGCCTGGTGAGCCTGGTGATCGCGCTCGGCCTCACCAGCTGGTCCTACTCCTGCCGCATCGCCCGGGCGCAGGTGCTGTCGCTCAAGAGCCAGGGTTACGTCCAGGCGGCGCGCATCCTGGGCTACGGCGACCTGCGCATCATGTTCACCCAGGTCCTGCCCAACATCCTGGGCCCGCTGATCGTGATCGCCACCCTGGGCATGGGCGGCGCCATCCTGGCGGAGGCCGCGCTCTCCTTCCTCGGCCTCGGCATCCGGCCACCGTTCCCGAGCTGGGGCAGCATGCTGTCGGAGGCGCGCGACCAGATCCGGGCAGCGCCCTGGCTGTCGGTGTTTCCCGGACTCGCCATCTTCTTCACCGTGCTCGGCCTCAACCTCCTGGGCGACGGGCTGCGCGACATCCTCGATCCCCAGTCGACGACGAGGCGCGCATGACCGGCGCGCCGCTGCTCGAGGTCGACGACCTGCACATCACGCTGCAAGGCGACGGCGCCACCTTCAACGCCGTCGAGAACGTCTCGTTCGAGATCGGCCGCGGCGAGGCCTTCGGCCTGGTCGGCGAATCGGGCTGCGGCAAGAGCATCACGGCGCTCGCGGTGATGGGCCTGCTGCGTCGGCCGTTGGGCCTCGGCAAGGGCCGCATCGTGCTCGACGGCGAGGAGATCCAGGGTGCCTCGGCGGCGCGCCTGCGCGAGCTGCGCGGCAGCAAGATCGGCATGATCTTCCAGGAGCCGATGACCGCCCTCAATCCGCTGTCGCCGGTCGGCCGGCAGATCGCCGAGATGTTCGTGCTGCATCAGAGCGCGTCGTGGAGCGAGGCCATGGACCGCGCCGAGGACGCCTTGCGCCAGGTGCGCGTGCCCTCGCCCGAGCGGCGCATAAGGGACTATCCGCACCAGCTTTCCGGCGGCATGCGGCAACGCGTCATGATCGCGATCGCCCTCGCCTGCCGTCCCGATCTCCTGATCGCCGACGAGCCGACCACGGCGCTCGACGTCACGGTGCAGGCGGAGATCATCGACCTGATGCGCGAGCTCTGCGCCGCCAAGGGCACGGCCATCCTGATGATCAGCCACGATCTCGGCCTGGTCGCCAACATGTGCCGGCGCGTCGCCGTGATGTATGCCGGCCGCATCGTCGAAAGCCAGGCCGCCGAGGCGATCTTCGCCACGCCGCGCCATCCCTATACCAAGGGCCTGGTCGATTCCCTGCCGCGGCTCGGCGAACGGTCGAGGCGCGGCCGCCAGCGCCTGCGCGAGATCTCGGGCGTAGTGCCCTCGATCGCGGCCTATCCTGCCGGCTGCCGCTTCAATCCGCGCTGCCCGTCGGTGACCGACATCTGCCGCTCGACCGCGCCGGACATCACGGCGTTGGGCGACGGCCTCGTGCGGTGCCATCACCATGAGTGAGAAGCTGCCGGCAAAGCTGCTCGAGCTCGACGACCTCGCCGTCCATTTCCATGTCGGCAGCGCGCTCAAGGGCGGCGTCAAGACATTGAAGGCCGTCGACGGCGTCAGCCTCGAGATCGAGCCCGGCCAATGCCTGGGACTGGTCGGCGAATCGGGCTGCGGCAAGTCGACCCTGGCGCTCGCCATCATGGGCCTGCAGCCGCCGACGCGCGGCCATATCCGCCTGAACGGCCAGGAGCTCTCCGAACGCGACCGCATGGCGACGGCGCGCACGGTGCAGATGGTGTTCCAGGACCCCTATGCCTCGCTCAATCCGCGGCAGACGGTGCGCCGGACACTGGCCGATCCGCTGCGCATCCATGGCGTCAGCAACAAGGGCGAGGTCGACGACCGCGTGATGGACATGCTGGCCAAGGTCGGCCTGCGTCCCGACCATGCCGACCGCTACCCGCACGAATTCTCCGGCGGCCAGCGCCAGAGGATCGGCATTGCCCGCGCGCTGATCCTGCAGCCCAAGCTCGTGATCTGCGACGAGCCGGTGTCGGCGCTCGACGTGTCGATCCGCGCCCAGATCATCAACCTCCTGCTCGAGCTCAAGGACGAGATGGGGCTGTCCTACATCCTGATCAGCCACGATCTCGGCGTGGTCGAGCATGTCAGCGACCGCGTCGCGGTGATGTATCTCGGCCGCATCGTCGAGCAGGGCGGCTGGCAGGAGATCTTCGAGGACCCGCGCCATCCCTACACGCGCGCCCTGATCGCCGCGATCCCCGACCCCTTCCACCGCGCCGACGCCCAGGTGGCGCGCGCCAAGGCGCACGGCGAGATCGCGAGCGCCCTCAATCCGCCGCCGGGCTGTCACTTCAATCCGCGTTGCCCGATGAAGGCCGATCGCTGCGTCAGCGAGACACCGGCGCTGGAAGCCGTCGCCGAAGGCCATCGCGCCGCCTGCCATTTCCGAAATTCGCCGGCGTGATCGGCCAGGTCCTCGTTCGCGAGGGCGCCGTCGTCGCGAGCAGCGGCGCTGCGACAGAGGTGCCGTGGTGGAGCTTCACCAAGACCGTGATCGCCGCGGCGGCGCTGGCGCTGGTGCGCGATGGCCGTCTCGCCCTCGACGAGCGGTTGGATGGCCGGCCCTACACGCTGCGCCAGCTCCTGCAGCATCGCGCCGGGCTCACCGAGTACGGCCGCCTGCAGGCCTATCACGACGCCGTCGCCCGCAACGACGACGCCTGGCCCGCCGAGGAGATGCTGGCGCGCGCCGGCGCCGACCGCCTGGTCCATGAGCCCGGCAAGGGCTGGGGCTATTCCAACATCGGCTACTACTTCGTCCGCCGGCTGATCGAGCAGGCGACGGACCGGCCTCTCGGCGAGGCACTGGACGACCTCCTGCTGCGGCCGCTCGGCGCGACCGGCGTCGGCTTCGCCGCCGACCGCGCGCGTTATTCACCCGGCTACGATCCACGCTGGGTCTATCACGGCCTGCTGGTCGGGCCGCTGGAGCAAGCAGCATTGCTGCTGCAGCGCCTGCTGACCGGTGACCTTTTGCCGGAGCCCTTGCGATCGGCGATGTGCGACCGATATCCGGTGGGCGGGCCGATCGCCGGCCGCCCCTGGAAAGCACCCTGCTACGGACTTGGCCTGATGATCGGTGAAACCACAGGCGGCGAGCGGATCGCCGGCCATACGGGCGGCGGCCCGGGCAGCGCCATTGCGGTTTATCATCGGCTCGACCGAAGCGCCGGCACGGCGGCTGCCTTCGAGGCCGACGGCGACGACGCCATCGTCGAACATGCCTGCGTCGCCCTGCTGAGGCCGCGTTCGTGAAATCCGCGGACATCGACCGCCTTGCCGACTGGATCGTCCGCCGTGGCCTGGAAGGCGCGGAAGAGACCGATCTGCTGATCAAGTTCTGCGAGAAGTGCAACGCCGCCGGCCTCCCGCTGGCGCGCGCGCTGGTGGTCATCGATACGCTGCATCCGGTGCACGAAGGCACCGTCTTCCGCTGGCGCAACGACGACGTCGAGGAACAGGCAGCGACCCAGTACGGCCGCACGACCGAAGGCGAGGCGGCCGCCTCCTGGCAGCGCAGCCCCTTCTATCATCTGCTGCAGACCGGCGGCGAGGAGCTCAGGCGGCGCATCGCCTTCGGCGATCCCGTCGACTTCCCCGTCATCCAGGAGATGAAGGATCTCGGCCATACGGACCACATCGTGTTCGTCCGCCGTTTCGCCGAAGGCGCCGCGATCGGCGAGATGGATTGCGTCTACTCGAGCTGGTCGACGCGCAGCGCCGAGGGTTTCAGCGACAGCGATATCGCGGCGTTGCGCCGTCTCGCGCCGACGCTCGCGCTCGCGATCAAGAGCGCCGCGCTGGCGCGCATCGCCGATACCCTGGTCGAGGTCTATCTCGGACGCGATGCCGGCCAGCGCGTGCTCGAGGGCCGCATCCAGCGCGGCGTCGCCGACCGCATCGAGGCGGCGCTGTGGTTCTCCGACCTGCGCAGCTTCACCACCATTACCGACACGGCAAAGCCCAGCGAGATCATCCCGCTGCTGAACGACTACGCCGACGCCGTGATCACCTCGATTCACGAAGCCGGCGGCGACGTCCTGAAGCTGATCGGCGACGGCACGCTGGCGCTGTTCCGGGCCGACGACCTCGGCGAGGCATGCCGGCGCGCCCTCCAGGCCGAGGAGATCGCGCGCGGCCGCGTCAAGGAGCTGAACGAGAAGCGGCGGGCCGAGGAACGGCCGGTCACGTCGGTCTATGTCGGCCTGCATGTCGGCGAGGTCTTCTACGGCAATATCGGCAGCGTCGACCGGCTCGATTTCACCGTCGTGGGGCCCGCGGTCAACGAGACCAGCCGCATCGCCTCGATGTGCCGATCGGTCGACCGGCCTTTGCTGATCTCGTCGACCTTTGCCGACGCCTTGCCGGGCGCACAGCGTGCGCAACTCGTCTCGGTCGGCCGCTTCGCCTTGCGCGGCGTGGGGCACGCCAAGGAACTCTTCACGCTCGATCCGGCCATCCTCTAGCGCGCGCTGGCGAGCGCCGTCTGAAACCGCGTCCCGTCCTGCGAACGAGCGGCAACCACCGGTAAAAATTCCGGCATTCGACTTGCGCCGGCTTGTCCGCCCCGCCTACGATGACTCCCACAAACAAAGCCGTTCCCAATGAGGCGGCAGGTCCTGGGAGGACTACAATGGCAAAGACTAAGCGTCGTAGCGTACTCAAGCTCGCGGGCGGCGCCGCCTTGGGCGGCATGGCCGGCATCCTTGCAACCGGCCGCACGCCGGCCTACGCCCAGCAGAAGACCGTCCACTGGTTGAAATGGGTCGATTTCGTTCCTGCGACCGATCAGATGTTCCGTCGAGAGCTGCTGCCTCAGGCCGAGAAGGCTCTCGGCATGAAGATCAATCTCGAGACGGTGAACGGCAACGACCTGCAGCCGCGCATCACCGCCGGCATCCAGTCGGGCGCCGGGCCCGACATCATCATGTCGTTCAACAGCTACACCCACCTCTACGCCAACAGCGTGGTCGACGTGGCCGCGCTGGCCGACGAAGTCGGCAAGCGTGAGGGCGGCGTCCTGCCGTACGCCCAGGCGATCTGCAGCAACGGCAAGGGCGTGTACATGGGCATGCCGTGGGCCGTGATCGGCGGCATGATCGCCTATCGCAAGTCGTGGCTCGACGAGGTCGGCGCCACCAAGTTCCCCGACACCTGGGAGAGCTATCGCGAGGTCGGCAAGAAGCTGAAGGCCAAGGGCCGTCCGTTCGGCCAGACCCTCGGACACACCTTCGGCGACGCGCCGGGCTTCACCTACCCCTACCTGTGGTCGTGGGGCGGCAAGGAGGTCGAGAAGGACGGCAAGACGGTCGTTCTCAACACCAAGGAGACGGTCGAATCGGTCAAGTTCATGACGGCGCTCTGGAAGGAGGCCATGGACGAAGGCGGCCTTGCCTGGGACGACACGAACAACAACCGTGCCTTCCTGTCGCAGACCATCTCCGCGACCCTGAACGGCGCCTCGATCTACATCGAGACCCTGCGCAAGCCCGATCAGTACAAGACCGAGAAGGGCGAGCCGATGAGCAAGGACATCCTGCACGCGCCCCTGCCGAAGGGACCGGCGGGCCAGTTCGGCTTCCACCTGCTGCAGTCCAACATGATCATGAAGTATTCGAAGAACCAGGACGCGGCCAAGGAGTTCCTGAAGTACCTCCACACGGAGGCCAACTACCGCAAGTTCTTCGAGTCCCAGAAGGGCTTCGCCACGCCGTGCACCGCCAAGTGGGAGGACGACCCGCTGTGGAACGTCGATCCGGTGATGACGCCCTACAAGGTCGCGGCCCGCCTGGGCCAGGCCATCGGCTTCGCCGGCCCGCCCGACGCCAAGGCGCAGGAAGGCCTGTCGAAGTACATCATCACCGACATGTACGCCAAGGCCGTGCAGGGCATGCCGGCCGAGGAATCGGTGAAGTGGGCCGACGGCGAGCTCAAGAAGATCTACGGAGCCTGATCGCGGCCCGAATCGCGTAACTCAACGTAGCTGACGAGTGAGTGGGCCATGGCAGTGACCGCAGTCCCGGGCGTGGTGAACCGTCCAACCCCGCGACTGCGGCGCCTGGAGGACGAGCGCTGGCTGGCGCTCGCCCTTCTCGCGCCGACGGCCATCCTGCTCGGCCTGTTCATCGCCTATCCGTTCTTCGAGGGCGTGCTGCTGTCGCTCACCAGCACGCGCGTCGGCATCGACGGCCAGTTCGTCGGCCTGAAGAACTTCGACAAGATCTGGAACGACAGCATCTTCCGGACCTCGGTGTGGAACACCTTCTGGTACACGGGCGTCACGACGGTCTTCAAGCTGGCGCTCGGCCTGTGGCTGGCGATCCTGCTGAACCGGCATTTCAAGGGCAAGGCGCTGGTGCGCGCCTTCATCCTGCTGCCCTTCATCATTCCCACGGTGCTGTCGACCTTCGCCTGGAAGTGGATGTTCGACCCCACCTTCAGCGTCATCAACTGGACGCTCTTCCAGCTCGGCCTCATCACCCAGCGCATCAACTGGCTGGGCGACCCCGACCTCGCCATGACGTCGATCATCATCGTCAACATCTGGCGCGGCGTGCCGTTCTTCGCCATCAGCCTGCTGGCCGGCCTGCAGACCATCAGCCCCGAGCTGCAGGAGGCGGCCGCCATCGACGGCGCGCGGCCGTGGCAGCGCTTCTGGCACGTGACCTGGCCGTTGCTGCTGCCCGTCACCATGGTGGTGGTGCTGTTCTCGGTGATCCAGACCTTCGCCGACTTCCAGCTCGTCTACGTCATGACCGGCGGCGGGCCGGCCAATGCCACCCACCTGTTCGCCACCTATGCCTACCAGATCGGCATCGGCACGGGACTGCTGTCGGAGGGCGCGGCGATCTCGCTCGCCATGTTCCCGTTCCTGTTCCTGATCGTGGTGGTGCAGCTCCTGTACATCCGCCGGGTGGAGACGCGCTGATGATCGGTCGAGCGGAGGCGAACAGATGATCGAGGGTGCGGTTTGGCGGAAGTGGGTGTTCTACAACATCCCGCTTATCCTGTTCGTGTTCGTCCTGCTCTTCCCGTTCTACTGGATGATCATCACGACCTTCCGGCCCGACGGCGAGCTCTATCGGCCGTGGAACGCGGTGAACTACCAGCCGTTCTGGACCAACAAT
>JAEWIV010000537.1 GCA_023386865.1 Pseudomonadota bacterium | reverse complement strand
CCCGGTGTGGCTGGGCTTCAAGGGCGGCAAGGGCATGGCGACCTTCCTCGGCATCGTGTGGGGCCTGTCGTGGCCGGTCGGCGCGATCGCCTGCGCGGCCTGGCTGGTGGTCGCGGCTCTTTTCCGTTTCTCCTCCCTGGCGACGCTGCTCAGCGCCGTGATGGCAGCGATCGCTGCGTGGTTCCTGACCGACCACCGCGCCGCCATCCTGCTCACCCTGCTGGTGCCGCTCGTGTGGGTGCGACACCACGAGAACATCGCCCGCCTCCTCAAGGGCGTCGAGCCCAAGATCGGCCAACGCAAGAGCGAGCCCGCTACTTCAGGCGGGTGAAGCCGTCGGCGCTCCAGTCCTCGCTGCCGACGCCGTGATGGACGAAGAACAGCCCGTCCGGATCGTACCTGTCCTTGGCCTGCCGCAGCCGCGCATAATTCGCGCCCCAGAAGGCGCCGCGCCAGTCGGGCTCGAAATAGTTCGCCTCCGAAACGTAGGAGCCGTGGTTCGGCACCAGCCTGCGCAACTCGTCCATGCACGCCGTGATGTTCCGGGCGTTGCGCCGTGCCGCCTCGACATCGGGCTCGTGGCCGGCGATGCCGGGAAAGGACGGCGGTCCCTCGCCGGCGCTGATGGCGAGCGCGAAGGCGTCGGCGGCAGCGGGATTGGTCGCCGTCTCGCGCGCCGCCGCGACCGCCTCGGCTGGCGCGCCGGCCAGCCCCTTGTTGAAGTGCAGCGCCAGGCGCCAGCGACGGGAGCCGGCGAACAGCGCATCGACCAGCCGGGACTGGCTGGCGGGGTCGATCAACGGACCCGGCATCCACACCGACTGGTAACCGTGCAGCGTCCAGCCGGCTTCGCCGAGATTGCCGGTCCAGAAGACGTTGCCCTCGGGGGCGCCCGGCCGGTCGTCGCTCAGCACGAACTGGCCGGCGTTGGCCTTCATCCAGGCGGCGTCCCAGAAATGCCGGGCGGGCAGCGCGGCGACGACGGGCGGGGCGGCGAAGGCATAGTCGGTCGCACGCTCGGTCACCCAGGCGAAGAAGGGACGCCAGACCTCGCTCGCCGCCGCCTCGTCCAGTCCCTGGAAGATCATGGACAAGCCGAGCGTATTGTCGGGCCGGAAGGCCACCTGCTCGCCCCAGTTCGGGTTGAACAGGCGCTCGCGGTAGAAGGCGATGAAGCGCTCGATCAGTGCGCGATAGGCGGCATCCGACTTCGCCTGGACCGTAGCGAAAACGCCGCCGAAGAAATTCGGCAGATCATGCGTGCGCAGGGTGATGCGCGTGACGACGCCGAAGCTGCCGCCGCCGCCGCCTTTCAGTGCCCAGAACAGGTCGGGATCGCTGCAGGCGTTGACGACGCGCACCGAGCCGTCCGCCGTCACCACCTCGGCCTCGAGCAGGCCGGCGGCCGCCAGGCCGAAGCGCTTGGAGAAGGTACCGAAGCCGCCGCTCTGGATCAGGCCCGCCACGCCCACGGTGGCGCAGCCGCCGCCCTGGACGTAGCGGCCGGCCTTGCCGGCGGCGGCATAGGCGTGCAGCCACACGTTGCCGGCGCCCAGCGAGATCGCCGGCTGCGGCGGTCCGCTGCAGCCGCGTCCGACGAAGCCGTCGTGCAGCTCGATGGCGTTCATCGGCCGCGTCCAGACGAGCAGTGAATCGGCGGCGTTGGACGTGCCCTGGTAGGAGTGTCCGCCGCCCTTCACCACCAGGCGCAGGCGATGGGTGCGCGCGAAGTTCACCGCCGCCGCGACATCGGCTGCGTTGCGCGCGGCCACGGCATAGGCGCTGGGCGCCGCGGTCCAGGCGTCGACCCAGCCGCAGGTCTGGGTCAACGCGACGCTGTCGCCGATCAGCCACGGGTTCTTGAGCCCGCGGAAGAAAGCCGCGCACTCGGCACTGGCGGGAGCCGCGCGGCAGGCATCGAGCGGCGGCTTCACCTGGATGAGCTGGCCGCCGACCTGGCTGTTCAGCTCCTGCCATTGCGCGGCCGACGGCCAGGACGGGTCTCCCGGCCGGCTGCGTCGCGTGGTCTTGGCGTCCTGGCCGTGGGCGGCCGACATCAGGGGCAGGGTCCCGGCAAGCATCATGAGTTGGCGTCGGTTCATCTCCGATCCTTTCGTTGGACGCCTTCTCGTAGCGGCCGCACGGACGATGATGCCTCGGATCGTGACGACCGGCACCTTCAATGGTGCAACCGGCGCCGCCGACGGGACGACCGGTCGTCGCGGCATTGATCGCGGCCCGGCCGGTCGGTAGGGTCGCTACACAACAACTGCAGGAGGCAGTTTCGATGTTTGTTGCTCGTATGGCGGCGATCGCCGCCGTGGCCCTGTGCGCAACCACGGTCGTAGAGGCCAAGACCCTGCGCTGGGCGAGCCAGGGCGATGCCTTGACGATGGACCCGCATTCGCAGAACGAGGGCCCGACGTCGGCGATGAACGCCCACGTCTATGAGCCGCTGATCAGCCGTGATCCCTCTCTCGCCAAGGTGCCTGCGCTGGCGGTCTCGTGGAAGGCGATCGCGCCGGATACCTGGGAATTCAAGCTGCGGCCGGACGTGAAATTCAGCGACGGCACGCCGTTCACGGCCGACGACGTGGCCTTCAGCTACAACCGTGCGCTGGCGCCGACGTCGGACTTCCGGTCCTACATCTCCTCCATCAAGGAGGTGAAGGCGGTCGATCCCGTGACGGTGCACATCGTCACCAACGGCCCCAACCCGATCCTTCCCGACTACGCCACCTCGATCCTCATCATGTCCAAGGCGTGGGCGGAGAAGCACAACGTGACCAAGCCGCAAAGCTACAAGGACAAGGAGGAGACCTACGCGGTGCGCAACGCCATGGGCACCGGACCCTACACGTTGAAGCAGCGCGATCCCGACGTGAAGACGGTGATGGCGAAGAATCCGACCTACTGGGGCGCCAAGGACTTCCCGGCCTACCCCGACGAGCTCGCCTACACCCCGATCAAGGAGCCCGCGACCCGCGTCGCCGCCCTGATCTCGGGCCAGGTCGACTTCGTCCTCGACGCGCCGTTGCAGGACATCGCCCGCATCAAGCAGACGCCCGGCCTCAAGACCGAGGAGACCGCACAGGTCCGCTCGATCTTCCTCGGCCTCGACATGGGCGCCGCCGAGCTGAAGTACTCCGACGTCAAGGGCAAGAACCCGTTCGCCGACAAGCGCGTGCGCCAGGCGATGTACCAGGCGATCGACGTCGACGCCATCAAGGCCAAGGTGATGCGCAACTTCGCGGCGCCCGCCGGCCTCATCACCTCGCCCGGCGTGCACGGCCATACCAAGGAGCTCGACAAGCGCCTGAAGTACGACGTCGCCTCGGCCAAGAAGCTGATGGCGGAAGCCGGATATCCCAACGGCTTCTCGGTGACGCTCGACTGCCCCAACGACCGATACAACAACGACGAGCAGATCTGCCAGGCGGTCACCGGCATGCTGGCGCAGATCGGCATCAAGGTCGACCTGCAGGCGCGCTCCAAGACGCTGCACTTCCCCAAGCTGCAGAAGAAGGACTCGAGCTTCTTCCTGCTCGGATGGGGCGTGCCGACCCTCGATTCGCACTATGTCTTCACCTTCCTCTACCAGACCAGCAATGCCGAGAAGAAGGTGGGCAGCTGGAACTTCACCAACTACAGCAACGCCAAGTTCGATGAGCTCGCCGACGCCATGCTGAAAGAAGTCGATCAGGCCAAGCGTGACAAGATGATCGCCGATGCCTGGAAGCTCGCGGTCGAGGACATGCCGTACCTGCCGCTGCACCATCAGCTCATCGTCTGGTCGATGAGCGACAAGGTCTCGATCCCGATCTTCGCCAACGACTCGCCGAACTTCAAATACGCGAAGATGAAGTGAGTTGATCGTTTGCCTCCCCATCGTCATACGATGGGGACGTGCCCACGCAGTGGGTGGAGGGGTCATGAGCGTCGCCACTGATGCCCATGACCCCTCCGGCCC
>JAEWIV010000495.1 GCA_023386865.1 Pseudomonadota bacterium | reverse complement strand
CCGGGCCCGGGGGGGGCCCGCGGGGGGCCACGCGACTCCCGGCAGCCGCGGTGGCCAGCGATGGCCACGATAATCCGGCTCGCCGACCCGCTTCTGGAATTCCGGCGCGACCCCGATCGGACGGAACACGGAGCGGCGTCCGCCGCCAAGCGCATCCAGCGTCTCGAACCCTTCCGCTCCGTCGGCGCCGTCCGCGCCATCTGCTCCGTCCATCGGACCGAATGTCGAACCCTGTACCATGATCAGTCTCCCCATTTGCAGTAATCGAGCCGCCACAGCGGCGGTTCGCGTCTTCAATCCGGCATGCCGGCCTCCCGAAGATGGACGGTGAAGGCCTCGCGCAAGGTTGGATCGAAGAAGGGCAGGCGGCGGCGCGCGTAGGCATCGAGCGAGAAACCGGGCCGGAGCGCCATAAAGCGCGCAGCTACCTCGTTCGCCTCCTTGCGCGATCCGCTGGCTGCGAGCGCGGCGGCAAGTAGAAGCAGCGTCGCCCCGTGCAGCGGATTCTCGGTCGCCGAGCGTCGCTGCCAGCGCACCGCCTCCTCGAAGTTGCCGCTGGCGTAGTGCGCGATGCCGATGAACATGAACTGCGAGTAACGCATCGGGTCGTGCGGCGACAGCCGCAGCCCCTGTTCGGCGCGGCGCACCGCCTCTGCGCCTTGCCCGAGATACGCCAGCGTTGCACTCGACAGCGTCCAGACAAGCGGGTGATTCGGACAGGCCGCGAGCGCGTCGCGAAAGCAGTCTAGGGCGGCATTGCTGTCCCGGCGCAGGATCGTGTTGATGTGGCCGAGCGTGGCGAGCGCAAGCGCATTTGCGCGGTCGATGCTCACGGCGTTTGTAGCGAGTTCCAGCGCCTTTGCTGCGTCGTCGTCCGGATTGGCCGACCAGCCGCGTCCGATGCGCACGCTGTGCCAGCGCGCCGCCCAGGCGACGGGTAGGGCGAAGTCAGGCTGTTCGGCGATCGCCTCTGTAAGGAAGCCGCGAGCACGGTCAAACGTATCGCGATCCGGGCTACTCATCGTGTAGAGCGCGCGCAGCATGCGATCGTAGGCGGTCAGGCTCTCCGGCGGCTTGCGCATAGCCCGCTGCAGCTCCGCTGCTCGTACTTGGGGCGCGAGCTCTGCCACAACCTTGCGAACGATCTCGTCCTGCATGTCGAAGATCGCTTCGGCGGCGCTGAGACGCATGCGTTCGCCCCATAACTGCGCCCCGGAGCGCGTGTCGCACAGCTGCACCGATATGCCATGCCCGTCGCGCATCCGATGCAATCGGCCGATTAGCGCGTAACGCACGCCGAGCGCGCGGCCGACCTCGCGGGGGTCCGGCAGGCGTCCGCGGAAGATCGCGCTTGAGGCGGCGGACACTACGAAAAGCTCGTGGAGGCCGGCGAGCGACATCGCGACATCCTCGGCGAAGCCATCCGCAAAGTGGGCCTGTTCCGGATCTCCGCCTTGGTCGAGCAGCGGTAGCACCGCGACCGACGGCATGCCGGCCGACCCTTGCACCGGCGCCGTTATCCGCACGGTCTCGCTCTCGATGCCGAAGAGTCGTGCGCGCCTCTCGAAGCCGCTCAACTCGGCATACCCCAAGTCGCGGAACTCCGCAGCGTTAGTTGGGTCGCCCAAGGACTCCCGCGCGCGCTCGGAGATCACGATGCCGCCGGGCACAGCGTGCGTCTGAAGCCGCGCCGCGAAGTTCACCGCGTCGCCAAAGATTTGGGAACCGCTCTCGAACACTTCCCCGACATGCACGGCGATACGCAGCGCGATCGGCAGCGGATCGGCGATCTCGGGGCCTTCCAGCCGAGCGCGCACGCGCCGCTGGACGGCGCGCGCCCAGGCGACGGTGTCGTCAACATTCGGGAACTCAAGGAGAATTCCGTCACCCGCAACGTGTAGGATGCGTCCCGCCCGCCGTTCGACCTCCGGCTCAATCACGCCGCGCAGCAGCGACATCCAGCGCGCGTACGTCCCGCGCTCGTCGGCGGCCATCAGGGTCGAATAGCCAACCACGTCGGCGAACGCGATCGCGGCAACTCGACGGGTATCACCTGAGCTTTCCACCGCACCCCCGCGGTCATCAAGCCAGTGTCGCGCGCCCTTTGTGTCGTCCCGACGAAGGACAGGTCACGACCACTCACCGGCTCCACAACATCATGGCGCTCGAATTCCACAGGCGCCAGATGGATTCTCGATTTAGTGAACCGCTGCCAAGCCGTCGAAACCGCCACTCAAGGCGGGTCATCTCAGTCGATGGTGCGCTGCCTGATCGAGTGGCGCGGTTGCCGCGAAGGGTACATTTCGTTCGGCTGTTACAGCCATACGGATTGTGCTCTAGTGTTTCGACGATCGCGGGCCTAGGGCGCTGTCAGGGCACTCTCGGCATCGGCCCGCACAGCGATGGGGACAGCCCGATGCCAAACTCGAACCAGCCTCGCTTGATTCTGGTCGTACCTGAATGGCCGAAAGTTCGCCAAGCCTACGATAGCTGGAATATCGCCGAAGTCGAGACTGAGCTGAAGGAGCGGATCGACAAGGTGACGAGCCCGCCGAGCTTCGGCCAGCCGAACCCCGCGACCCAGTTCGAGGTCGTTGCGCTGCCCTCGAATGCTCCGATCCCCGAAGGGCTCGACATCTTGCCTGCTGATTTTCGCCGGATGCTGGTGTGCGGAATCGTGATGACTGGCGGCTCCCCAGCCGCCGCGGCGCTCGCCGCCGCCGTCCATCCCGCCTTTGGAATCCAGGCCAGTATCGGCGCCGACCTCGTCGTGAGCCCACCGCAGCACGCCGAGCAGAGCTGGTCTCATTGGTGCCCGGACGAGGCCGGCTTCGGGCTGGTAGGCGATCGCGCCATGGCGCTCCGGACCATTCGTGCGGAGCAGGCTCTGCTTGCCGCGGAAGGCCTTCCCGGGCCGGAACGGGTCAACGTCGTGTTCGTCGATACCGGCCTGCCGCCGGCCCTGCTCCCGGCGGCCGGGTTTCGGGGCTGGGACGTCCTAGTCGACCCAGCGGTTCCAGGCGGCCCGGTTCGGCAACCTGGCAACCCTCTCAGCGGCCATGGCGAGATGGTGGCGCGCAACGCCCGCGCCGTCGTCGCGGCCGCTGCCGCCAACGCCAACCAGAACGTGCGGCTGCTGGACTGCCCGGTAATTCCTGACGGCATCACCGACCTTCCGGTCTTCCTTCACTCCGTTACGGCAGCCCTATTCCACGTATGGGCAACCATCTTTTGGTTGCGCCTGCTAGAGCCGAAGCCAATCCGCACTGGCTGGGTGATCTGCAACGCATGGGGAGCCTTCGACCCCAGCCTCGAGCCGCCCGAGGTCCCATACGCCGACAACCCCGGGCACCCCGTCGCCGTTGCCCTGCAGCTGATCGAGGCGCTACGCGTGGACATCATCTTCGCCGCCGGGAACTGCGGACAGTTCTGTCCCAATGCGCGTTGCCACCCGGACTTTACTGGACCAGGCCGCAGCATCAACGGCGCCAACGCGCTGGCCGAAGTGCTGACCGTCGGCGCGGTGCGCAACGACCGGCTCTGGCTCGGATACTCGGGCCAAGGCCCGGGCATCAACAACATGACCCACGACAAGCCGGACCTATGCGCGCCGAGTCAGTTTGAGAATGGGGATGATGCGGGACCGAACACGGGAACATCCGCCGCCTGCGGACTGGCGGCCGGCGCCGTGGCGCTCCTTCGCACGCAGTGGCGGCCCTCCGCCGTGATTCCAGCGGACCTTCGGGTAGTGCTGCGGGACCAGGCGGAGCAGCCATACGGACCGGCCGGATGGGATGAGCGGACGGGTCATGGGATTCTAGATCTTGCGTCGACAGCGGAGGCGCTGAAAGTGTGAGTGTCAGTCATTCCTCTTGTCGCGGCGGAGTAGTGTGGAGGAGTCGGCACGTCCTTTCACCGGTTTCGTTGCCGTTCAATCAACGGGAGGTGAACATGGCAGCGAAGAAGAAGGCGGCGAAGAAACCAGCACGCCGCAAGGCCGCCAAGCGCGAACTTATAGATACCGGCACCAACAAGCTGTACGTGCGCCGAAATCGGCGAGGCACGTCCTTCAGGGAAGTCGAGGATGTCGGCCGGTCACTCGCGCAGGACCGCCGCCGCAAGGCCAAAGCCGTCGGAAAGCGTGGGCAAGGCGATCGCGGCGATGGCGCCGCTGAGTTATGAATCGCACGACCGTCGCGGAGCGTCTCCGGCAACTGGAGAGCCATGTCGAGCCTGTGATCTGACTGTTCGCGGTTGGGCCGTGACAGAGTTAGGCACCGAGACTCCACAGCAGCGGGGCCGCCCGCCCCTCATCCTCGTCGTTGATAATCGGCACCTTCCACGCCGAGGCAGCGAAATGCGTGGGGCGGGCTCGAGACGGGGCTCGTCGTTGGGATATCCATTGGGATGGCATACGCGGTGGGCTTGCTGTTCGCGCTTGCGCTGTGGTCCTGATCACGCTGCGCCGGCGTGCGCTGCGCTCCCGCAAAAGGCCGAGGCTTGTTAAGTGCTGAGCGCATTTCCTTCGTCAGCGGCGATAATGCAGTCCAGGCATTGGACCGTTTCAGGCATTTTTTATTTCGTGTGCCGTCACCCGAGAAAATACAGGGGCCCGCTCCCTTGCATCAGGCGAGGTTTCAGCGGCAAATGCTATATCGTTAGCTCGTAAATATCGGGCGCTGACGACTGAGAGACAGCCACATCTAATCTCACAAATATGCTGCGCTCCCGCTCAGACTTTTGAGGGGGATCCCATGGGATCAGACGAGCGCACTTTGCACGGGGCGGCCGTGATTCGGCGCAAAAGTATGCGCGCGCCGCTCAGCCCTCATGAAGAAACCGCGCTTCGCAAGGTTGGTTTCGGCAGCGGGGACCAGCTCGAGTTAGCGCACGTTCGTCGTCTCTTGCACCTTGACCTGATCGAATGGAATGGCCGTCAGTGGTCTTTGACCGAGGCCGGCCGCCGACGTTACAGCAGCGTTGCTTCCAGCGAACAACAACAATAGGAACGGGTCCGTCGCCTTCAGGCCTTCGCGCGAAGCGGATGCGGCACCGGCCGTATAACGTGCGAACCCGGCTTGTCTTCACGCTGTCCTTGGTATGACACCTGCCTCAGAAGATTGTCCTCGGTCCAGGTGAGGTATGTCACCTCGACGACTACCTCTGGCTTCACCCAATGCACCTTGGAGAGCTGGAGCGGCGAGCCGAAGCGGCTGTCGCGCGGCGGCGGCACGGCGAGGGGCATCTTGGGCACCTGCAGCGGCATCAGGACAGCCGCCAATCGCTTCAGTTCCTGGTCAGTGATGCCGGTGCCGACACGGCCGGCGTAGTGCAGCCGTCCATCTTCAGTGTAGTAGCCCAGCAGCAGAGCGCCGATGTGTGATCGGCTTCCCGTCGGATCAGTCCAGCCGACGACGATGAACTCCTCCCGGTTGAGGCATTTAGACTTAACCCATACCCCACGGTTTCCTGGCGCGTAGGGTTGGTCGACTCGCTTGGAGATAACACCTTCAAGACCGAGTTTGCACGCGTGGACTCGGAAACTAGGCCCGTCGCCAGTGACATGCTCGCTGTAACGCAGCCCCTGGATGTCCTTTTTGAACAGGCGTTGCAGCCGTTCCTTCCTCTCTATCAGAGGAAGTTGCGCGATACTTACGCCGTCGAGAAACAGGAGATCGAAGACGAACAAGACGAGTTCACCCGTGCGGCCTTCATCCATTGCGGCCTGCAGTCGGCCGAATGACGGCACTCCATTGGGGTAGAGCGCGCACAGCTCGCCGTCGATGTAGGCCGACTTCACTTTCAGCGAGCCGAGCGCCTCGATGGTGCGGCGGTATCGATGTGACCAATCCAAGCCGGTGCGAGTGAGCAGCTTGATGTCCTTGCCGTCGATGCGGGCGTGCATGCGGTAGCCATCGTACTTGATCTCGTGGCACCAGCCGTCGCCAGACGGGGCTTCATCGACAAGCCGCGTCAGCTGCGGCTTGATCCATTTTGGCGGCCGATCGGTTCTTCCCACGGCGGGAGTGCAGCAGATTTAGGTGGGCGCGGGAAGGCGCAAGTAATGCGTTTGTGCTATCGTTGGTCTGGAAGGTGTGGGGTAGCCAATGCGAAGCGACGGTCGCCCTTGGCACGGGGGCCGCGTACTCGTCTGCGACGACAACCTCCTGATTGCCGACCTCGTGGTCGAGTTTCTGCGCGAATGTGGCCTCAAGCCGGTGGGTCCTGTTGGGCGGTTGGAAAGCGCCATGCACATGGCTCGCGAGCGGGCCCTCGACGGCGCGATCCTCGACATTGACCTCAATGGTCGGCCATGTTTCCTGATCTGCGCTATCCTGACGGCACGCCGCATTCCCTTCATGTTCCTCACCGGCTACACGCACGCGATAGTTCCGATCGAATACCGGGGCGCTCCTTTGATTGCCAAGCCCTTCGAGCCGAACGAGATGAAGGAAATCGTGTCGGACATGCTGGGTCTTCCCGACGACTGGCCACCACCCGAGCATCTCAGACCCGGCGTCCGGCACTGAGGACCACGAGCTGCAGGAGGCCTTCCGGCCACGCCGGGGATGGCGTGGCCACCACGCGGAAACGCAGTGTCGCCACAGTAGGTCGTTGCCCAGCTGGCGTGGTAGCCCTACGCTTTCGGTAGCTAACTAGGGGGTGCCGTTGGCGCGTGAGCAGCGCAAACTAGCGGCAATCGTCGCGGCTGACGTCGTCGGCTACTCGCGCCTAATGGGGCGTGATGAGAGCGGTACCCTAGCGCGCCTGCGAAAGAACCGCTCTGAACACCTCGATCCGGTGCTGGCCAAGTATGGAGGACGCCTGGTCAAGCTGACTGGCGATGGGGCGCTGGTCGAGTTCGGCAGCGCTGTTGATGCGCTGTCAGCGGCCATCGAGTTTCAGCAGGCCATGGCCGAGGCCAACGCAAACCAATCTGCAGACACCGCTCTCGTGTTCCGTATGGGCCTGCACCTGGGCGACCTGATCGTTGACGGAGACGACCTCTATGGCGACGGCGTCAACGTAGCGGCGCGGTTGGAAGGAGAAGCGCCACCAGGAGGCATCGTGATCTCCCGCACGGTCCAGGAGGCCGTGGTGGGTCGAGTGAAGGCGACCTTCGGCGACCTCGGCGGCCTGGCCCTTAAGAACATTGATCGTCCTGTTCGGGCCTTCAGCGTGAGGTGGGCACCGTCGGATTGGCAACTCGGGCCGACATCCGAGGGGGCGGTCGCACTAGCACCCGAGCCGACAGCGCTGCCGCTGCCTGATAAGCCGTCGATTGCCGTGCTGCCCTTCCAGAACATGAGCGGCGATCCCGAGCAGGAGTACTTCGCGGATGGAATGGTGGAGGACATCATAACCGCGCTGTCCCGCACCAAAGCCCTTTTCGTCATCGCTCGCAACTCCAGCTTCTCGTACAAGGGCAAGTCTCCGGACATCAGACAGGTCGGGCGCGAACTCGGCGTGCGCTACGTCTTGGAGGGCAGTGTCCGAAAGGCAGGGACGAGGGTCCGCATCACCTGCCAGCTAATTGACGCGCGATCAGGAGCGCACCTGTGGGCTGATCGCTTTGATGGCGAGCTGGAGGACATCTTCGATCTGCAGGACCAGATCGCCAGTCGCGTTGTGGGAGAGGTTGCGCCGGCCCTCGAGGAAGCAGAGATTACGCGCGCGACGAGGAAGCTCGGCAACCTCGAGGCCTACGACTACTACCTGCGAGGGCTTGCCGCCCTACCTGGCCATAATCTGGAGAACTTGACCGAAGCTCAGTCACTTCTTGCCAAGGCCGTAGCAATTGACCCTAAGCTCGCCATCGCGTGGGCGACGCAGGCATTTCGATGCGTAGGTTCCAAGTCCATGGTTCTAGACAGTGATCCTGCACGCAACGCGGCTGACGCTGAGCATGCAGCGCGCACTGCCCTCCGGCTAGATCGAAATGATGCCCGAGTGCTTGCGTTATCGGGGCACTCGCTCGGCTTCGTATGCAGGCAATACGAGGAGGCAGCGGCCCTCCTTGAAGAGGCGGTCCGCATCGATCCCAACCTCGCCGTGGGTTGGACTTGGCGTGGCACAAGCCACAATCGGTTCGGAAGACCTGAACTGGCGATCGCTGACTTGGAGCGCGCGATACGATTGAGTCCACGGGATGCGTTCATGTTTCTCACTCACGGGCAGATGGCAGCTGCACACTTCTTCGCGGGTCGATATGACGAGGCGGTCCAATGGGCCGAGAGTTCACTGAGATTGCTGCCCCATCACGTCACCGCCCATCGCGTCTTGGTCGCCGCCCACGCGGCTGCAGGCAGAACCGAAGCGGCGAGACGCAGCTGGCTGGTCTACCGAAAACTCGATCCCGAGACTTGCCTCGCGACCCTTTCTGAACGGCTGGCGATCCCTAACGGAACAGGTCTAGCGAAGTTCGCGGAAGCCCTACGGTTTGCGGGTATGCCTGAATGACCGAGAAGCGCCGCCTAGCCGCAATCCTGGTAGCCGATGTGGTCGGCTACTCGAAGCTCATGGGCAGCGACGAGGCGGGCACGCTAGCGCTGCTCCAAGCTCTGCGGACCGAAGTGATCGAGCCGCAGCTCGCCAAGCACGCGGGGCGACTGTTCAAGTCCGTCGGCGATGGCTTCCTGATCGAGTTCGCCAGCGCAGTGCAGGGGGTTAGTTGTGCCAAAGCGATACAGGAAGCTAACAAGGAAGGGCGGTTGCCGCTGCGCATGGGCATTCATCTAGGTGATGTGGTCGTCCAAGGCGAAGATCTAATGGGCGACGGGGTGAATGTTGCGGCGCGGGTCGAGGGGCTCGCAGAGCCAGGGGGCATCGCCATCACGCGCGCGGTTCACGAACAGGTGCGCGACAAGCTTAATCTTGGTTTCATGGACAAAGGCGAGATCGAGCTGAAGAACATCCAGCGGCCAGTGCAGGTTTTCGTGATCGGACGGGCGAAGGCCGACCGTCAGGCGTCCGCTCTGCCGCTGCCCGACAAGCCGTCCTTTGCCGTCCTGCCGTTCCAGAACATGAGCGGCGATCCTGAGCAGGAGTATTTCGTCGATGGCCTTGTCGAGGACATCATCACTGGCCTGTCGCGCTTCAAATCCCTCTTCGTGATCGCGCGCAATTCGACGTTCACCTACAAAGGCAGGGCGGTCGACGTTCGGCAGGTGGGCCAGGAACTCGGTGTGCGCTATGTCCTAGAAGGTAGCGTGCGGCGCGTTGGAAATCGCGTGCGCATCACGGGACAGTTGATCGACGCGGCGACGGGTGCGCATCTATGGGCTGACCATTTTGACGGTGTCCTCGAGGACGTCTTCGATCTTCAAGATGGGGTGACATCCAGCGTGGTCACCGCGATTGCACCAAAGGTCGAACAAGCTGAGATCGAGCGGGCCGTGCGCAAGCCGACCGAAAGTCTTGATGCCTATGACTTTTTCCTCCGCGCAATGGCTCTCTATCATCTCTTCACCAAGGAGAGCTTATTTGAGGCCAGGCAACTCTTTCGATCCGCGACGGACCGAGATCCCAACTACGCTGCCGCCTTTGGGTTTGGAGCATGGTCGGTCGCAATCTCCCAAACGAACGGTTGGCTGACTGATCGTGCGCGAGACGTCGCCGATGGGGTGGCTTTGGCACGTCGCGCTGTGACCATTGGTATGGACGACCCGATCGCGTTGGTAACGGGCGGCGCGGTCTTGGCTACTCTAGCTGGTGAGCTTGAGAACGCCATTGCCTACGTCGACCGGGCGCTCGTTCTAAATCCGAACCTGGCGTTCGCGTGGAGCGTGAGTGGCTGGGGACGCGCGTACCTGGGCGAGCATTCGGACGCCATCATGCGCCAGCAGCGCGCCATACGGCTGAGCCCGCTCGATGTACTGGCCTATCATTTCTACACGGGCTTGGGGTGGGCTCACCTCTTTGCCGGCCATTATGACGAGGCTGCATCTTGGGCAAGAAGGGCAGCGCTCGAGAAGCCCGATTGGGCTCCGACGGCGCGTGTGGAAGCGATAGCCCATGGTCTATCTGGCAGGCCGGTCGAGGCTCAGGCGGCTCTCGCCCGGCTCCTCGCCATCGATCCGACCGTGCGGCTTAGTACGTTGAATTTAGGACCGTGGCGTCGCGCAGAGGACCGCGCGCTTTACGTCGAGGGTCTACGGAAAGCAGGGCTGCCGGAATGACCGAGCAGCGCCGCCTTGCCGCTATCGTTTCTGCTGACGTCGCGGGATACTCGCGCCTGATGGGCCAGGACGAGAGCGGCACTTTGGCGGTGTTGAAAGCCCTGCGGCAGGAGGTGGTCGACCCGACGATAGCCAGCCACGGCGGTCGCATCGTTAAGACCACGGGCGACGGCTTGCTGTTGGAGTTCCCGAGCGTGGTCAATGCGGTGCGCTGTGCTGTCGAGGTGCAGACGGCGATGGCCGACCGCACCGCCACGGTAGCTGACGAGCGGCGCATCGCCTTCCGAATTGGCATCAACCAAGGTGACATCATCATCGATGGCGATGACATCTTCGGCGACGGCGTGAACGTCGCAGCGCGCCTGCAGGAGATCGCGCCGGCGGGGGGCATCTGCATATCGAACCGCGTGCATGAGGATGTGCGCGACCGCCTCGAAACCGTGTTCGACGACGGCGGCGCCCAAACGCTCAAGAACATTTCCCGACCGATGCAGGTCTGGTGCTGGCGGCCCGGCACGTCAAAGTCTGCATCTGCGCCAACGGCGTTGCCGCTACCCGACAAGGCGTCCATTGCCGTTCTGCCATTTGACAACATGAGCGGCGATGTCGAGCAGGCGTACTTTGCGGATGGACTGGCAGAAGATCTGATCACGGGCCTGTCCCGCGTGTCTTGGCTGTTCGTGATCGCGCGCAATTCCTCATTCGTCTTTCGTGGCCACAACGTCGATGTTCGTACGATCGGCGAGCGTCTGGGGGTACGCTACCTAGTGGAAGGTAGCGTGCGGCGCGCGGGGCAGCGGCTGCGGCTGACAGTGCAGCTGATCGAGGCAGCGACCGGCAACCACCTGTGGGCCGACCGCTACGACGGATCGCTCGAGGACGTGTTTGACTTCCAGGACCGCATCGTTGCCAGTCTGGTCGGGGCCATCGAGCCGAAGCTGTTCGCCAGCGAGATTGCCCGCGCACGCCGCAAGCGGCCCGATCGCCTCGATGCTTTCGACATGTTCCTGCAGGCGCTGCCGAAGGCCGCGACTATGTCGGAACGAAGCCTCGGCGAGGCGATCGAGCTGCTTGATCGTGCGATCGCCCTATCGCCAGCCTACGCCCAGGCGCTCGCCTACGCCGCACTTTGCCGGGCGTTGCGGCCGATACTGGCCTACAGCGTCGACGAAGGCAGGGATTTCCGCGACGCGACCGACCTGTCGCGACGTGCCCTCGACAGCGACCCTACCGATCCGGTTGCCCTCAGGATTTCCGCCTTCATAGGCGTGATATTGGATCGCGACTACCAGACGGCGTGGGACCTGGTCGATCGTTCGCTAGCTATCAATCCTAACGATGCGGTCACCTGGACCACGCGCGGCTGGATCAGCACTTGGGCGGGCGACAGCGAAGCAGCCCTGCGCGAATTCGAGAAGGCCCTGCGATTGAGCCCGCTCGATCCCCATTGGACGGGCACCCTCAAGCACGGAGTGGCCTCCGCGCTGTACTTCGGCGGGCGCGCCGAGGAAGCTCTGCCGTGGGCGCGAAAGGTGATTCAGGAGCGCCCGGACTGGAGCGTGGCGCACCGTTCGCTTATTGCCGCTCTGTGGCTGTCGGGTCGGCACGGCGAGGCGAAAGACGCCGTCAAGAAGCACCTCGAGATGTTCCCTCGTTTCTCCCTCCGCCACGACCGGGAGATTAGCCCGGTTCGAGGTACCTCTGGGCACGAAAGGTACTTCGACGCCCTGCGCGAGGCGGGCCTGCCCGAGTAGTGGGTAGAATGCGCGTTGCGGTACATGGGTGCAGTTCGCGCCTCTAATTAGGCCGACCAAAGTGCTGAGCAGGGGAGAGCAGACATGCATCGTTTTGATTTGAGCGGAAAAGTAGCGCTGGTCACCGGTGGCAACGGCGGCATCGGACAGGGTATTGCGAGCGGCCTGCTTGAGTGCGGTGCGGCAGTCGTCATCGCCGGACGCAATGAGGACAAGAACAAGGACGCGGTCGCCCAGCTCACCAAGATCGGGCCGCCGGTCAGTGCGGTCGTCCTGGACGTCACGAACGAAGAGCAGTGCCGAGCCACGATCGGGGAAGTGATCAAACGCCATGGCCGCCTCGACATCCTGGTGAACAATGCTGGCGTCGGCGCTCCAGGCGGGCCGGCTCTGCCAGAGGACATGCCGCTCGCCGCCTGGCACAAAGTGATCGACACCAATCTCACGTCTGTGTTCCTGCTCAGCCAGCTTGCCTATCCCGAGATGAAGAAGGCGGGCGGCGGCAAGATCATCAACATCGCCTCGATGGCCTCCTTCATGGGCGGGCCGCGTTGGACAGCCTATGGACCTGCTAAGGCGGGGATTGTGCAACTCACCCGCAACTGTGCCTCGTCCTGGGGTAAGGACAACATACAGGTGAACGCCATCTGGCCCGGCCTGATTGACACAGCAATGACCAGGGGGATGCAGTCGAACAAAGACTTCATGGCGAGGGTCAATCCTCGCATCGCCGCAGGGCGTGTTGGGACGCCCGGCGACTTCGCAGGGATTGCGGCCTTCCTCGCCAGCAGCGCTTCTGACTACGTAACTGGAGCAGACATTCGGGTCGATGGGGGCCTGATGTGGGGAGCATGAGCAGGCGTTGATTGGCGCGCCAATATGCTGGTGCGGAGGTTGTCTTGGGGGAAGAGGGGTCATGCAGGAGAAGGTGCAGCATATAAATGTTCACATAGCCGACCGCATCAGGAAGAGGCGGCTCCAAATGAAGCTCGGCCTTCGTGCATTGGGCGAGGCTGTGGGTGTCACCGCCCAGCAAATTCAAAAGTATGAATCGGGCCGAGACAGAATTTTTGCGAGCCGACTATTCCTCGTTGCTGGGGCTCTTCGCGTACCTATCGGCTACTTCTACAAAGGCTTATCCAAAGTGGACTCTGTCAATCGAAGCGCCGACGATCGACCTGCCCGAAAGCGGCTGAAGAGGGAACGCTGATCAGCCCTGAATGAAGCCCGGCCCTCGTGGCTTGAGAAAGGCCCTGGTCTCCTGCCTGCTTCAGGGCAGTGGGGCTGTGTCCTTGGCAACCTTCTATCGTCAGCATTACCTATTCGAGCCATTCGGATGATTGACCAAGACGACGAGGAACCCGGCCCTTCCACCGCCTCCTACCGGCGCGCAGGCTACGTCGGCCGCCCCGCAATGCCGGCGCGGCACAAGCAGTAAATCCAACGCTTGCCCGGTCGCCCGAGGTTGGCGCGTAAAGCGCAGCGATGAGTCGGGCCTCCGAGGGCCATCGACAAGCTATATAGGGCGTCTCTGCGGGTGAAGGATCGGGCACTTCCCTTAGCCTGTCGCTTGGAGCCTCTCGCCTGTCTTCGTAGCCGCCGTGTAGCGATAGACGAATCGCGTGCCGTCCCAAACCTCGAAGCCATCATAGGCTTGCTGTGTGTGCTTCTCGAACGCTGCCTGAGCTTGTTGGATGAGGTCGTCATCAGACCCCTTTTCCAAAGTGTGGACGTTCTCGATCCTCTTACCTCGCATGAAGTAACACCTCATGGCCCATCCCCCTCCCCGATGCGCGCAGCTCCGCGACGATGCCCCCAAACATATACCACAGCAAGAACTGTGTAACTCCATAGAGCAAATCCACAG
>JAEWIV010000482.1 GCA_023386865.1 Pseudomonadota bacterium | reverse complement strand
ACCTGTGCCGCCTTGCCGAGCTGCAGCAGCTTGCCCAGCGACCCCAGCGAAACCGCCGACGCGATGATGTTGATCACGTCCAGGGCCGCATCGGTGTCCATCTCGAAAGTACCGCGCTCGCGGCGCTGCGACAGGTTCCGGTAGGCCAGCGCGCCGGCGAGCACGGCGTTGGCGACCGAGACCACCGCGACGAACACGGCGAGCGCCGGCGTCGTGGCGCCGCCGCTGGCGGCGACGGTGGCGATCAGGCCGATCAACGCCAGGATCATGGCGGCGTCCTGGGCGTATTCCCACGCCGTCTTGACGTTGGGCACCTTGTACAGCTGCGTGTCCGGCGCAATGCGGAACACGATCTCCCCCTCGGGGTACGCATTCTCCCTGCCGTACTTCACGAACGCGTTGCCGATGGCGAGCTTGCGATCGGCGTAGACCTCGCTGACATAGACGTGATCCTTGCTCTTGTAGAGCTTGTCGTTGGCGAACAGCGTCAGGTCGATGATCATGTACTTGTAGGCACCGGGAGCGGAATCCAAGGCCTCGCCCAGCAGGAGCAGCAGGGGCATTGCCTGACCGGTCTCGCTGGCGACCAGCGTCGCCACCGGGCGCTGGACGGCGGCGTCCTTGAATTTGTAGGCCTCGCTTTTCAGGATGCCGGTGAGCCGGCTCGCCTGCGTCTTCTGACTCTCGAGCAGCGCAATGTAGTGATTGAGCGGATTGCGCTGACCTTCCGGCGTCGCGTGGTCGAGCTCGAGCTTGTCGGTGCTGTAGGCTTCCTCGCCGCGAAGGCTGTAGAGCTCCTGCCAGGCGCCGAAGTACTTCGTGTCGTAGATCCTGTCCTGCATCAGGAGCCGGACGACGAAGGGATCGGTGTCGGCGCTGCCCTCGGTCGTCGAATGCTTGCGCCGATCCTCGATCATCCAGGTCTTCAATCCGCGGAACTGGGTCAGCTTGCCGTCGATGTCCGTCGCCGCCTTCTCGGCGAGCTGGAGGTGCGACATCTGCTCTTCGTCGCGCAGTTGCTTGATCTCGGCGTCGAGCCTCGTTCGCTCTTCCTCGGTCAGCTTTGGATTGTTCCTGATCTGCTCCTTCTCCTGAATCGCATTGGGAGCCTCGTTGACGGTTTCGGCCGCCAGCGATTCGGACTTCAGCACGCGAACGGGGAAGATCGCCCGACTCGGCGGGAAGACGTGGCGGAACTCCTCGCCGCGGTCGAGCGCCTTCGGCGTGGTCTGGCAGAGGACGAGATAGACGCCTTCCTCTGAGGGGAACTGATAGTCGAACCCGGGACCGCTATTCGTCGTGACGACGGGATAGGCCTCGTTGGCAAGGATCGACGCGTAGTCGATGCGCTGCTGGGCCAGCGCGAGCTTGGTCGGCTGGTCGATCGCCTTGTTGCTGAGGTCGAAATAGACGTCGCCGGGCTTCTGCTGGGGCGCGGGCCTGGCCGGCGCGCGCACGAACTCGGCGGCGTTGTCGGCAGTCAGGCGCTCGACCTTCCAATGATAGTCGTTGGTGTTGAGGCCGAGCGCCTGGGCGATGTCGGCGCCCTGCAAGGGATCCGGCGGAAAGACGCGGTCGATGCGCACGGCCATGTGGAAGTCGTTCTCGGCGCCGGTCGTCGACGCACCGTTCGCGCTCAGGTTCAGCGGCACGATTTCTGAGGGAATCTCCGGCATCAGCACGATGGTGCGCGACGGCTCGTCCTTGTCCTTCTCCTCGACGAACCGCACGGGCTGCAGACGCAGCAGCGCCGACTGCGCGCGCACGATCCGCACCAGGCCGTCTATGTCCTTGAGCTGGTCCTCGTTCAGGAGCGGCGTCACCAGGCCGCTGTTCCACACCAGCTTTTCGGGCTCGTTCGCTGCCGGCTGCTCGATGAATATGCGGAAGAACGGATCGCCGCCCATCATCGTGAGGAAGAGCTTGTCGGGCATGTCGGGCAGCTGACGCCCCGGGTTCTTCCTCCGGATGTCGTCGAGCCTGGCTTCGACCTTTTTCCTGATCTGGATGGCCCAGGCCGGATAGCTCTGCACCGCGCTGGCCTCGGACTGCGAGGCTGCCAGTGCGGCGATGCGCTCGGCCTTGCCGGCCGCCTGCACCTTGGCGGCGATGGCCGCCGCGGTCTCCTCGGCGTATTTCTGCCGGGCGTCGGCACCCTGACCCACCCAGCGGCTGCGATAGACCCGCACGTGGCCGGCGATGCGCTTCTTCCCGGCCGCGTCGTTCTTTTCGGCCTGGATCATCGAGACGTCGTCGCCTTCCTTCTCCTGGATGGGCAGCGACACGTAGCCGATCAGCTTGTCCGGCTGCTGGTCGACGCCCCTCTCGGCCAGCAGCTTCTCGACCGCGGGGAGCATCTCCTTGGTCAGCCAATCCTCGGCGGGCACGAACTTCGGCGGCGCGGCGGGTGTTCCTTCGGTACCTTCCTCACCGCCGCCGATCTCCTCGGAGGTCACCGTCAACGTGACGCCGCCGTTCTTCAGCATGTCGGCGCGGGCCCGCTTGAGATCCTCGACCCTCTCGGGCGTGTCGGCCGGGACGATGATCCAAAGATAGGGGAAGCTCGACTGCGGCACCTCGAACAGGACGGCCCGGTCGCGCACTTCCCGGGTTTCGTCAAAGCCGACCGCCTTGATGGGCTGCCTGCCGAACACGAGGTCGACTCCGCGTCCGACCAGCACTCTGAAGACGACCGTTTTCTTCTCGAAGTCGAGACTGACCTGGACGATCTGCCGGCCGCCTTCCTCGCTCAGCAGAGTCAGTCCCATAGCCTTGAGCTTGCCGGTGTCCTCGTCCTGGCGATGCAGGTGCTCGGGCCGCTGCTGCAGCACATGCGCGAGCTCGTGCGCGAGCAGCCGCTTGCCTTCGCGGCTGGCCGGATCGAAGCGCCCCCTGTCAAAGAACAGGTCGTTGCCGTAGGCGAAGGCCTGGGCGCCCAGGCTGCTGCTCATCCGGACGGCGCGGCTGTCAGTATGGACCCGCACGGATGCGAAGTCGGCGCCGAACGCCCGCTCCATCTGGCGCCGCGTCGGGGCGGGCAGGAGCTGTCCGCCGCCGCGTGCCGTGGCGAGCTGGTTGACGATTCCGGCGCTCGCGGTCTGCGGCCCGCCGCTCGCGCGACGGTGCAGCGTCGAGGGCGGTCCGCCGGCTTCTTCTTCTTCCTCCAGCTCTACGCCGCAGGTCGCGCAAGCGCGCCGCAACGCCGGCGCCCCGAAC
>JAEWIV010000406.1 GCA_023386865.1 Pseudomonadota bacterium | reverse complement strand
GCCTGGCCGAGCGCGCCCGGCAGCTCGCGGCCGACGCGCTCGAAGCCGATGCCGGCGACATCGAGCTGGCGGGCGGCCGGCTGACGATCACCGGGACCGACCGCGGCATCGATCTGTTCGCGCTCGTCGAGCGCCAGCCGCAGCGCGCCATCGAGGCGAGCCACAAGGAAACCGTGCCGGGCATGAGCTGGCCCAACGGCGTGCACGTCTGCGAGGTCGAGATCGATCGCGACACCGGCGCCGCCAGGGTCGCCCGCTTCGTGGCGGTCGACGACGTCGGCACCGTGATCAATCCGATGCTGGTGCACGGCCAGGCGCATGGCGGCATCGCCCAGGGCATCGGCCAGGCCCTGATCGAAAGATGCGTCTACGACGCCGCAAGCGGCCAGCTCCTGACCGGCTCCTTCGCCGACTACGCCCTGCCGCGCGCGTCGGATCTCTGCTCCTTCGTCGTGGAGACCGACGAGAGCGCGCCCTGCACGACCAATCCGCTCGGCGCCAAGGGGGCCGGCGAATGCGGTGCGGTCGGCGCGCCGCCGGCAGTGGTCGCGGCCGTGCTCGACGCCCTGGCCGAGACCGGCTGCAGCACCATCGACATGCCGATCACCGGCGAAAAGATCTGGCGAATCCTGAACAAAGGAGGGTCGGCATGAAGGCCGCCTGGTACGACCGCAACGGCGCCGCCGACGACGTCCTGCGGGTCGGCACGCTCGACGATCCCGCGCCGGGACCGGGCGAGGTGATGGTCCGGGTCGCCGCCTCGGCGGTCAATCCGTCCGACGTGAAATCTCGCGCCGGCAGCACGCGCAGGATGGGCTTTCCCCGCATCGTCCCTCACAGCGACGGCGCCGGCGTCATCGAGGCCGTCGGCAGCGATGTCGAGGCGAGCCGCGTCGGCGAGAAGGTGTGGCTCTTCAGCGCGCAATGGGAACGCGCCTTCGGCACCGCCGCCGGCCTGGTCGCGCTGCCGTCGCGGCAGGCGCCGCGCCTGCCGGCCGGGCTCGACTTCGCCGAGGGCGCCTGCCTCGGGATCCCGGTGATGACGGCGCATCGCTGCCTGTTGGCCGACGGACCGGTCGACGGCAAGACCGTGCTGGTGACGGGCGGCGCGGGCGTCGTCGGGCACTACGCCATCCAGCTCGCGAAATGGGCCGGCGCCGCGCGCGTGCTCACCACGGTGAGCTCGGACAAGAAGGCGCGCCACGCCCTCGAAGCCGGCGCCGACGTCGCGATCGACTATCGCCGCGAAGACGTCGGCCGCCGCCTGCGCGAGGAAACCGGCGGGTACGGCATCGACCGCGTGGTCGACGTCGATCTCGGCGCCAACCTCGCCACCGTTCTGCCGGCGCTGGCGCCCAATGCGGTGATCGCCGCCTACGCCTCGATGGGCGCGCCCGACATCACGATATCCTTCTACGCCATCTTCCGCCTCAACCCGACGATCCGGCCGGTGCTGGTCTACACGATGGGCAGCGAGGCCGAAGCGGCCGCCATCGGCGACATCGAGCGGTGGGCCTCGACCGGCAAGCCGCGCTTTGCCATCGCCGAGCGCTTTCCGCTCGAGCAAATCGCAGCGGCGCACGCCGCGGTCGAGCAGGGCGCCAAGCTCGGCCATGTCATCGTCGACCTCGCCTGAGGAGCCGCGGTGGAGCACGGCGGCGCGCCGCGGCGACGGCAGGCCCGAAGCGATCAATGAAAAATGGGAGGTAAACGATGAGACGCAGAACCATGATCGCCGCGGCCTTGGCCGCCTTGCCGGCGCATCTCGCGACGGCCCCGGCCGGCGGCCAGAGCTGGCCGACCCGGCCGCTGCGCATGATCGTGCCGTTTCCGCCGGGCGGCGTGACCGACGTGGTGGCGCGCGCCATCGCCAAGCACATGGGCGATGACCTCGGCCAGCCGGTGATCATCGACAACAAGCCCGGCGCCGGCGGACGCGTCGGCACGGAGGCGGCCGCCAAGGCGCCGGCCGACGGCTACACCCTGCTGCTGATGACCTCGGGCACCCACGCCATCCTGCCGGCCATCGACCCCAAGCTGCCTTACGACGCGGAGGCGGATTTCGTGCCGGTGGCGCTCCTGATGGAGACGCCGTTCGTGCTGCACGTCCATCCCTCGGTGCCGGCGCGCAACGTCGCCGAGTTCGTGGCGCTGGCCAAAGCCAAGCCCGGCGCGCTGAACTACGGCTCGGCCGGCACCGGCACGGCGCATCACATGTTCTTCGAGCTGTTCAAGGCGGCGGCCGCCATCGACGTCACCCACGTTCCCTATCGCGGCGAGGCGCCGGCGGCCAACGAGCTGATCGCGGGCCAGGTCCAGGCGCTGATGCTGCCCGGCGGCAAGCAGTACGCCGACAGCGGCAAGACGCGGGCGCTGGCGACGACGGGCGCCAGGCGCTGGTTCATCATGCCCGATGTGCCGGGCCTGGCCGAAGCGGGCTTCGCGGGCGCCGTGGCGCGAGGCTGGTCCGGCCTGATGGTGCCGGCCCGCACGCCGGCGGAGGTCGTGACCCGTCTCAACAAGGCCGCGAACGATGCGCTGGCGAGCGACGATGTGCGGAAGCTCATGCACGAGCAGGGCTACGAGACGCTGGGCGGCACGCCGGCGGAATTGAGCGACTGGATCCGGCGCGACATCGCGACCTGGCGCGCGCTCGTCAAGAACGCCGGGCTGAAGTTCGATTAGCTAAGGCGGTCCGGGAGGCGTGGTCTCGAGCGGCAGGGCGGGCTCGAGCACCATCCTGACCGGCGCGAAGCTGCGACGATGGTGCAGCGTCGCTCCAAGACGGCCGAGCGCGGCCAGATGATCGGGGCTGCGGTAGCCGACATTGGTCTCCCAGCCGTAGCCGGGGAACGCGGCGGCCAGCGACCGCATGTAACGGTCGCGCGTCACCTTGGCGATGATCGAGGCGGCGGCGATGGAATAGGAGCGCGCGTCGCCGCCGACGATCGTCTCCGCGCGGCAGCCCAACTCCGGCGGCACGCGGTTTCCGTCGATCAGCACCAGGTCGGGCTGCTCGGCCATCGCCTGCAGGGCGCGCCGCATGGCGAGGAAGGTCGCCTGCAGGATGTTGATGGCGTCGATCTCCTCGACGCTCGCTTCACCCACGGCATAGCGCACGACGCCGGATTCCAGGATGGCGGCGTAGGCCTCCTCGCGCTGCTCGGGCGTCAGCTTCTTGGAATCGTCGATCAGCCGCAGCAGCTTGCGCTTGGCGACCGCGCGATCGATGACGGCGACGGCCGCGACCACGGGGCCGGCGAGCGGCCCGCGACCGACCTCGTCGATCCCGGCGATGCGGACCGCTCCGGCCTCGGCGCAACGCTTTTCGTGGCGAAAGCTCGGCATACCCCCAGACCAGTTCTATAGAGTGCGGCGATGCCGCTGATCGCCGACATCATTGCGCAGGCCCCTGTGGGCATGAAACAGCTTCGTGCGGCGCTGTGGCGGGCGGTCGCGGCCCTGGCGCTCGCCGTGCCCGCGACCACGGCGGCCGCCAGGGACAGCTCGCAGAACGAGGCCAACGACCCGTTGACCCCCAAGACGGCCTTCCAGGTGCACGATTATGCGCAGCCGATCCTGTCGGGACGGCCCGAGGAGGGGGCGCACCAGCTCTATCTGCGCCACGTCCAACCGCACGATACGCTCGGGGTCGACCAGATCGCCCGCGCGTCGCTGCCGCTGATCGCCAACAGCTGGGGGCCGCATGGCGCCTGGAACGGCATCGGCGACCTCACGGTCTATGACATGGCCATTGCCTATCTCGGCAAGACCAAGCTCGGCGCCGGCCCCCTGGTGGTCGCGCCGACGGCGAGCGCGCCGGCGCTCGGTTCCGGCAAGTGGCAGGGCGGCGCGCAGACCGTGGTCAGCGCCAAGCACGACTGGGGACTGAGCGCCCTGCTCACCTCCTACCAGCAGGCCTTCGACGGCACCCTTCAGACCCTGACCATCCAGCCCCTGCTGTTCCTCAATCTCGACGGCGGCTACTACCTGCGCTCGACCGGCATCTCGACGTTCAATCTGGGGCACAATTCGGTGGTGCCGATGGGTCTCGGCCTCGGCCGCGTGTTCGAGCGCTCGGACGGGCGGGTGGTGAACGTCTTCGTCGAGCCGCAATACTCCGTCGTGCAGACCGGACCGGGCGTGCCGTCCTTTCAGGTCTTCGCCGGCATCGTCCTGCAGTTTCCCGTTCGCTCCGGCACGCGTCGCTGACATGGCGCTCGACAACGGGACATCGGGGCCAGACGCCATCGCCGCCATCGTCGCGCGCGACCCGGTGGCCCTGGCCCAGCTCCGTGCGGCGCGCGCGCTCGCCCTGCCCGACTGGTGCATCGCCGCGGGCTTCGTGCGCAATCGCGTGTGGGACCACCTGCACGGCATCTCGCCGCCCCGGCCGCCGGCCGACATCGACGTTCTTTATTACGACGCGGCCGACCTCTCGAAGGAGCGCGAGGCCGAGCACGAGAAGCGGCTGGACGCCCTGCTGCCCGGCCTGCCCTGGCAGGTCCGCAACCAGGCGCGCATGCACGTCTGGAAGGACCTGCCGCAGCATCGCGACACGGCCGATTCGATGATCTACTGGCTGGAGACGGTGACGGCGGTCGGCGTGCGGCTGGAAGCAGACGACAGCCTGACGGTCGTCGCGCCGCTCGGCGTCGACGATCTTCTGGGCCTGCGCTGCCGACCGACGGCATTCGGCCGCACGCGGCGCGAGGCCTACGAGGCGCGGATCGCCGCCAAGCGCTGGCGCGAGCTGTGGCCGAAGGTGCGGTTCCTGGATTGACCCTTCATCAAAGAAGCTTCATCTGCCGCGCATCGCGCTTGGCGTCGACCAGGGCGGTGCGCGCCTCTTCCGGCACCCGGAAGCGCAGCGTGTCCAGACGATAGCGGATCTTGTTCAGGCCGAGCCGCTTCACCGCGGCGCCGAAGCGCGCGCTCAGAAGCTCGGCGATCGGGCCCTCGCCCTTCATGCGCAGGCCGAAGCTCGACTGGTAGAGGGCGCCGCCGCGAATCTGGCGGACCAGCGACAGCACGCGCTCGGCGCGGTCGGGACGGTGCTGGCGCAGCCATTCCTCGAACAGGTCCTTGATCTCGAGCGGCAGGCGCAGGACGACGAAGCCGGCGCGCGTGGCGCCGGCCTCGGCGGCGGCCTCGAGGATCGCCTCCATCTCGTGGTCGTTCAGCCCCGGGATCATCGGCGCGGTCATGACGCCGACCGGCACGCCGGCAGCGCTGAGCGCGCGGATGGCGTCGAGCCTGCGATGCGGCGCCGACGCCCGCGGCTCCATGGTGCGCGCGAGATCCTTGTCGAGCGTGGTGACCGAGAGGAACACCTCGGCGAGGTTGCGCCTGGCCATGTCGGCCAGGATGTCGATGTCGCGCGTCACCAGATGGTTCTTGGTGACGATGCCCACCGGATTGTTGAAGTCGCTCAGCACGCGCAGGATCTGGCGCGTGATCTTGAGCTCGCGCTCGACCGGCTGGTAGGGATCGGTGTTGGTGCCCATGGCGACGACGTCGGGCCGGTACTTGGGCGAGGCGAGCTCGGCCACCAGCAGCTTGGCCGCGTCGGGCTTGAACAGGATCTTGGTCTCGAAGTCGAGGCCGGGCGACAGGCCGAGATAGGCGTGCGTCGGACGGGCGAAGCAGTAGATGCAACCGTGCTCGCAGCCGCGATAGGGATTGATCGAGCGGTCGAACGGCACGTCGGGCGAGGTGTTGCGCGCGAGGATGGTGCGCGTGGCATCGCGCGTCAGGGTCGTGCGCAACGGCGGCAGCTCGTCGTCATCGCTTTCGGTCGACGCGTCGGTTTCCCAGCCGTCGGTCGTGCGGATGCGCTTCTCGCTGTCGAAGCGGCTCGAGTCGTTGGAGAGCGCGCCGCGGCCGTGATGCACGGGCTCGGCGATCGCATCGTCGGGATAGTCCGGAGGATTCTTGGGCCTCATGGTGAGGCCGACTCTGAGAACAAACAGGGAACGAGTCAAGCCATCCATTCGGACCGGATCGATCGAATCGTCTCGCGCCGCAAGCACTGGTCGATGCGGGCGTCGATGTGCGCCTTCATGGCCGGCGCGAGCCCCGCATCGCTCCATTGTGTGGGATCCGACGGATCGCGCGCCGCGCGTGTCTGCACGCGCCAGCGAGCCATGAACAGCGTGGTCCGCAGCCAGGTCAGGCGACGCATCGGCAGCAGCCACGGCTCGAGCTCCGCCGCCTGCCGCGGGCCGGCCGCCTCGAGATATAGCGCGTAGAAGCGCCGGACGTCGTCGCGCGACAGCACTTTGCCGACATCGGGATGCCACAGCGTCGAGGTTGCAAGCGTTGCATGCGCGAGGTCGATCGCGGGCGAGCCGACATGGACCTTCTCGAGATCGACGAACCAGGCGATGCCGTGCGCGTCGACGATGAAGTTGCCGGGATGCGTGTCGGCCAGCGCCACGGTGAGCGGCTGCGCGCGTTGCGCGGCGTCGTTCGCCATGGCGCGCATCAGGCCGAGCTCCTCGGCGATCTCGTCACGCGGCGCCGCATCGGGCACCGCTTGGGCGAGGAAGCGCGTGGCGTTCTGCTCGATGGCGGCCAGCGTCTCGAGAAAGGGATTCTCCTGGCGCGGTATCGGCGAGTCGCAGGCCGGCAACGGCAGCGCGTGGATACGGGCCAGCGTGTCGGCCATGGCGCCGAGCTCGTCGGGCAGGCGCGGCGGACGGCCGTCGATCGCGGCGACGATCAGCGCGCCACCGGGCAGGCCG
>JAEWIV010000316.1 GCA_023386865.1 Pseudomonadota bacterium | reverse complement strand
CTCCAATCGCATGTTTCCGCTCACGCTGGGCGGCCTCGACAGTGCTATGAAGGAGCTGAACAAATAGCCTGAGGGGGGAACTGATGAAGACCGGGCCAGCGATCGCCGACATTCTCAAGAAGGAAGGCGTCGAATACCTCTTCGCCTACCCGGTCAATCACCTGATCGAGGCCTGCGCCGCGGTCGACATCCGTCCCATCATCGTCCGCCAGGAGCGCATCGGCTTGCACATGGCCGACGCCATGTCGCGGCTGACCAAGGGCCGCAAGATGGGCGTGTTCTGCATGCAGAGCGGCCCGGGCTCGGAGAACGCCTACGGCGGCGTCGCCCAGGCGTTCGGCGAATCGGTGCCGCTGCTGGTGATCCCGCAAGGCTATCCGCGGCGCATCGCGCACGTGCCGCCCAACTTCAATTCCACCCTCGCCATGGCGCACGTCGCCAAGCACGCCGAGCCGATCACCAACGGCAAGGAAATCGTCAACATCATGCGCCGCGCCTTCAACATGCTGCGCAACGGCCGCGGCTCGCCGGTCATCGTCGAGCTGCCGGCCGACGCCTATGCCGAGGACGCGCCCGATCCGCTGGGCTACGAGCCCGTCGTCGTCGCCAAGTACGGTCCCGACGCGGGCCAGGTGGCCGAAGCCGCCAAGGTGCTGATGGCCGCCAAGCGGCCGGTGATCTATGCCGGCCAGGGCGTGCATTGGGCCGAGGCCTATGCCGAGCTGAAGGAGCTCGCCGAGCTTCTCGCCATCCCGGTCTGCACCAGCCTCGAAGGCAAGAGCTCCTTCGACGAGACCCACCCGCTGGCGCTCGGCTCGGGCGGACGCGCCTATCCGAAGGCGGTGCGCCAGTTTCTCGACCAGTCCGACGTCATCCTGGGCATCGGCTGCTCGTTCACCGAGACCAACTTCGGCATCTCGATGCCCAAGGGCAAGACCATCATCCACGCCACGCTCGATCCGGCGCACATCAACAAGGATGTGCCGGCGAAATACGGCCTGGTGGGTGACGCCAAGCTCACCTTGGCGGCGCTGATCGCCGCCTGCAAGGCGGCCGGCGCCAAGAAGAAGGATGCCGGCCCAGTCGCCGCCGAGATCAAGGCGGTGGCCGACGAGTGGCTGAAGGAGTGGATGCCCAAGCTGACCAACAACGAAGCGCCTCTCAATCCCTACCGCGTGCTGTGGGACCTGCAGAATACGGTCGACATCGCCAACACCATCATCACGCACGATGCCGGCAGCCCGCGCGACCAGCTCTCGCCGTTCTGGAAGACGACGGCACCGCACACCTACATCGGCTGGGGCAAGACCACCCAGCTCGGCTATGGGCTCGGCCTGGCGATGGGCGCCAAGCTCGCCTGTCCGGACAAGCTCTGCATCAATGTTTGGGGCGACGCCGCCATCGGCTTCACCGGCATGGATTTCGAGACGGCGGTGCGCGAGCGCATCCCCATCATGTCGGTGCTGCTCAACAACTTCTCGATGGCGATCGAGCTGCACATCATGAAGGTCTCGACCGAGAAGTACCGCTCGACCGACATCTCCGGCGATTACGCCGCCATGGCGCGCGCCTTCGGCGGCTACGGCGAGCGCGTCACCAAGCCGGAGGACATCATCCCGGCGATCAAGCGTGGTATCGAGCAGACCAAGAAGGGCGTACCCGTGCTGCTGGAGTTCATCACCTCCAAGGAAGTGACGATCTCCGTCCCCAAGTGACGATGGAGCTTGCGATGACCGTCATTCTCACGCCGACGGCCGAGCACAGGGTGAAGAGCGCGGACGGGCTCTGGATGAGCGCGTCCGATGCGGCGAAGGTCACCGGCTGGACGCTGAAGCCCGAGGGCATGTGCCTGGCCGAGCGCTGCGTGCCCTTGCCGGCCGCCGCCGTGAAGGAAGGTCGCGTCGACGTCGCGGCGTTCTGGAACAAGCTGGGTGGTCCCGTGGTCGCCGCCGAGAACGGCGAGGTCTGGGCGCTGGGCGCGCCGGCCGAGGAGCGCAATGCCGCCCTGGAGGGGTTGCAGGCGCCGGACTTCACCCTGCCCGACGTCGACGGCAAGCCGCACAGGCTGTCCGATCTTCGCGGCAAGAAGGTCTTTCTCGCCACCTGGGCCAGTTGGTGAGGCTGCCGTTTCGACTTGCCCGTGTGGCAGACACTCTACGATGAGCTGAAGGACCAGGCCTTCATGGTCGTGGCCGTGGCCGAGGAAAGCCGCGGCGCCGAGCACGCCCGGCCGTGGATCGAGCAGGCCAAGTCCACATACTGGCAGCTGATCGACACCGATCATCGTCTCAGCGATCTCTACAACCTGGTAAACGTGCCGCAAGCGATCTGGATCGACGAGAGCGGCAAGATCGCCCGGCCACCCGAGACCGCGGGTTCGACCGACCACTTCCGGCGCATGGATCTCAAGACGCGCACCATGTCGCCCGAGGACCAGGCGGAGCGGCTCGCTGCCCGCCAGACCTATCTCGACGCCGTGCGCGCCTGGGTGACCACGGGCAAGCATGCTCTGCCGGCCGCGGACGCCCGCGCCGGCATGCCAAAGGTGACGGCGGAGATAGCCGAAGCTCACGCGCGCTTCAGGCTCGGCGTCTGGCTGCGCGCCCATGGCGACACGATCGAGGGCGACCGCCAGATGAACACGGCAAGCGCCCTTCATCCGGAGTCGTGGAGCATGTGGCGCCAGGCAGCCGATCTCGACGAGGTCGGCAAGGCTTCGGGCCCCGACTTCTGGAAACGCGTGCAGGCCCTCGGCGATCGCCCGTACTATCCGCCGCCCAAGCTCTGAAGCGAGATCCGTTCCCTGCAATCAGGTCGACGGATTGCTTCTTGTGCGACCGGCGTCGTCAGCGCACGTCATCGGCGCTCTGCGAGAAGATCGCCCATCACACATCCGTGAAGCCGGCTCGATCACTGGCCGCTGCAATAGCCCTCGGCTAGGATTCTGGCATACCCAACAACGGAGACCGGGATGGCTGTCATCAACGTCAATGGCAAGTCCCTCAATCACTCTGCGGATCCGCGGACACCGCTTCTGTGGGTGCTGCGCGAGCAGCTCGGCCTCACCGGGACCAAGTACGGCTGCGGCATCGCCCAGTGCGGTGCTTGCACGGTCCATATCGACGGCGTCGCAACGCGCTCCTGTCAGGTGCCGGTGAATTCCATCGGCAACAAGAAGGTCGTCACCGTCGAAGGCCTCGCAGCCAACGGCACGCTGAACAAGATCCAGGCGGCCTGGGTGGCGGCCGACGTGCCGCAGTGCGGCTACTGCCAGAGCGGCATGGTGATGGCGGCCACCGCCTTGCTCGCCGCCAAGCCCAATCCGACCGACGCCGATATCGACGCGGCCATGAGCAACATCTGCCGCTGCGGCACCTACGTGCAAGTGCGCGAGGCGATCCACGCCGCAGCCAAGGCTTAAGAGGAGGATGCGATCATGACGATTCATCAGACCTCGCTCGGTCCCAGTTCCTTGAACAGGCGTCGCTTCCTGGTCAGCGGCGCTGCCGTCGCCGGTGGTTTCTCGCTCGGCTTCTCCATCCCCTTCGAGGCCTACGCCCAGTCGCCCGTCAAGGAGCTCAACGCCTGGGTGGTGATCCATCCCGACGACAAGGTCGTGATCCGCGTCGCCCGCTCCGAGATGGGGCAGGGCACGTTGACCGGCCTCTGCCAGCTCGTCGCCGAGGAGCTGGAATGCGATTGGAGCAAGGTCACCTGGGAATATCCGACGCCCGGCGAGAACCTGAAACGCAACCGCGTCTGGAAGAACTATTCGACCGGCGGCAGCCGCGGTATCCGCGAGAGCAACCAGTACGTCCGCGAAGGCGGCGCGATGGCGCGCGAGATGCTGCTCGCCGCTGCCGCCGCCGAATGGAAGGTCCCCGTCGGCGAGCTCAAGGTCGACAAGGGCATTATCACCCATAGCTCGGGCAAGAAGACGACCTATGGCGCCGTTGCAGCCGCTGCGGCGCAGCTCGAGCCGCCCAAGGAGGTCAAGCTCAAGGACCCCAAGGACTGGAAGATCGCGGGCAAGCCGCTGAACCGGCTCGACACGGTCGACAAGGTCACCGGCAAGCAGCTCTATGGCATCGACTTCACCATGCCGGGCATGCTGGTCGCCACCGTGCGCGCCTGCCCGGTGATCGGCGGCAAGCTCAAGAGCTTCGACGCGGCCAAGGTCGAGAAGATGCCCGGCGTGAAGAAGGTCGTGGCGATCGACGGCAACGCCGTCGTCGTAGTCGCCGACACCTACTGGAACGCGCGGACCGCGCTTGCGGCCCTGCCCACCGACTGGGACATCGGCAAGCTGGGCGAGGTCCAGACCGAGACCATCAACGCCATGCTGAAGGAAGGGCTCGACGCCAGCGAAGCCTTCGTCGGCAACAAGGTAGGCGATGCCAAGGCTGCGATCGACGGGGCGGCCAAGAAGGTCACCGCGACCTACAGCTTCCCCTATCAGCACCATGTGACCATGGAGCCGATGAACGCCACCGCGCGCTACACGCCCGACAAGTGCGAGGTGTGGTGCGGCACGCAGAACGGCGAGGCGGCATTGGCGGCCGCGGCGGACGCCTCCGGGCTGCCGACCGACAAGTGCGACGTCCACAAGATGCTGCTGGGCGGCGGCTTCGGCCGGCGCGGCCGCTCGGATTATGTCCGGCAGGCCGTACTGGTCGCCAAGGAGATGCCCGGCACGCCGGTCAAGCTGATCTGGTCGCGCGAAGAGGACATGACGCACTGCCAGTACCATCCGACGACGATGGCCAAGCTGACGGGCGGTCTCGATGCGCAGGGCAACCTGGTCGGCCTGCACATGCGCATCTCGGGCCAGTCGATCCTGGCCTCGCTCTTGCCGCAGAACCTGCAGAACGGCATGGATCCCGTGATGTTCCAGGGCCTGATGGCATCGGGTGTGGAAGCGGCCTACGGCTACAATGTGCCGAACCTCCTGATCGACCACGCGATGCGCAATCCGCACATCACGGCAGGATTCTGGCGCGGGGTGAACACCAACCAGAATGCCGTCTACATGGAAAGCTTCATGGACGAGCTGGCCGATGCGGCCGGCCAGGATCCGTTGGCCTTCCGCATGAAGGTGCTGAAGCCCAAATGGGCGGCCGTGCTCAAGGCGGCGGCCGACAAGGCGGGTTACGGCAAGCCGTTGCCGGCCGGACATTTCCATGGCCTCGCCCAGGTCATGGGCTACGGCAGCTACGTCGCCGGTGTCGCCGAAGTCTCGGTGAGTGCAGACGGCGCGCTCAAGATCCACAAGATCACGGCGGCTACCAACTGCGGCCACGTCGTCAACCCGGCGCAGGTCGACCGCCAGGTCGCGGGCTCCTTCGCCTACGGCCTGTCGGCGGCACTCTATGGCGAGATCACCGTCAAGGACGGCGCCGTCGAGCAGACCAATTTCGACAGCTACAACGTCATGCGCATCGACGAGATGCCCCAGGTCGAGACCGTGCTGGTCCCGACGCATGACTTCTGGGGTGGCGTCGGGGAGCCCACCATCGCCGTTGCCGCGCCTGCCGTGCTGAACGCGATCGCCCGGGCGACCGGCAAGCGCGTGCGCGACCTGCCGCTGATGCATCACGAGCTGAAGAAGGCTTCATGAGGCATCGCCTGCTGCTCCCGGCGCTGGCCAGTGCGTTGGTGCTGGCCAGCCCGGTCTGGGCGGTAGACGCGGGGCCGCCTGGCGCCAGCTCGTGCACGGGCTGCCATGCGGCCAAGCGCATTCCCGATTCGGTCATCCCGCGCATCGCCGGCCGCAAGGCATCCGACATCGTTCAATTCATGCGCGAGTACCGCAGCGGCGCCTGGCCGTCCTCGGTCATGGGCCGTATCGCCAAGGGGTTCGACGACCAGCAGATCGATGCGCTCGCGGCGTGGTTTGCCGCGCAGCCGGAGTAGGCGATGTCGACTAGGCGCAGCTTCCTCAAGCTCACCGCGTTGGCTGGCCTGGCAGCGCCATCGATCGCTTCGGCGCAGGGCCGCGGCCGCGTCGTGGTGGTGGGTGGCGGCTTCGGCGGCGCTACCGCGGCGCGCACGCTGAAAGCGCTGGCGCCCGATCTCGCCGTGACCCTGGTCGAGCCCGACCCGATCTTCACCGCTTGTCCGTTCAGCAACGGCGTGCTGGCCAACCTGTGGGAGATCGACCAGCAGCAGTTCGGTTACGATGGCGTGAAGAAGGCGGGCATCACGCTCGCCCAGACATCGGCCACGGCCGTCGACGCGGCAGCCAAGACCGTGACGCTGGCCGACGGCAACAAGCTCTCCTACGACCGCCTGGTTCTGTCGCCTGGCATCGACATCAACTGGGGCGCGTTGCCGGGTTACGACGAGGCGGCGGCCGAGAAGATGCCGCACGCCTGGAAGGCCGGGGCGCAGACCGTCCTCCTGCGCAAGCAGCTGCAAGACATGGAGGACGGCGGGCTGGTCGTCATCTCCTCGCCGGCAAACCCCTTTCGTTGCCCGCCCGGCCCCTACGAGCGCGCCAGCCTGATCGCCTACTGGCTCAAGATCTGGAAGCCGAAATCGAAGCTCCTGATCCTCGATGCCAAGGACGCCTTCTCCAAGCAGAAGCTCTTCCAGAATGCCTGGGCCGAGCTCTATCCCGGCCTGATCGAATGGGTGTCGCTGAGCCAGGGTGGCAAGGTAACCTCGGTGGATCCCGCGACGCTGACCTTCGTCACCGACTTCGCGCGGCACAAGGCGGCGGTCGGCAACGTCATCCCGCCGCAAAAGGCTGGCGCCATCGCCCAGCAGTCCGGCGTCGCCGACCGCACCGGCTGGTGCCCGGTCGAGCCGGTGGCCTTCGAATCGACCCTGCAGCCCGGCGTCCACGTCATCGGCGATGCGGCGATCATGGGCGGCATGCCCAAATCGGCCTTCGCCGCCAACGCCCAGGCCAAGGTCTGCGCCGCCGCCATCGTCGAGCTGCTGGCCGGCCGCAAGCCGGTGGAACCCATCCTGGTCAACACCTGCTACAGCCTGGTCGCGGCCGACTACGGCATCTCGGTTGCCGTAGTCTATCGCCCCGACAAGGGCGTGCTGACCAACGTTCCCGGCGCCGGCGGCGACAGCCCGTTGGAAGTGGTCGGCGGCTTCCGCGGCCAGGAAGCGCTCTACGCCTCGAGCTGGTTCAAGACCATCACGACCGAGGTGTTCGGCTGACCATGTGGCGAACGAGCCTGCTCGTCGCGACCGCCGTGGCTCTGGTTCCCGCAGCCGGGGCGCAGGAACCGCGCTACACCGTCGTGGGCGATGCCATTCCCGGGCCGCTGGCCGACAAGCCGGGCGATGCCGCGCGCGGACGGGTGATCGTTGCCAACCGCAGTGTCGGCCTTTGCCTGCTCTGCCACAGCGGGCCGATCTCCGAGGAGCGTTTCCAGGGCAATCTCGCACCGAGCCTGGCCGGCGCCGGCACGCGCTGGTCGGTGCCGCAGCTGCGCCTGCGCGTCGTCGACGGCTCGCGTCTCAATCCCGACACCATCATGCCGCCCTATTACCGGACGACAGGTCTGCAGCGTGTCGCCAAGCCCTTCGAGGGCAAGACCATCTTGACGGCCGAGCAGATCGAGGATGTCGTGGCCTATCTCGCGACCCTGAAGGAGTAGCCATGCCAGGGACGAAGGAGGGGACGAAAGAGGGGACGACGACGAGACGGATTTTCATCGCGGGCGCCGCCCTGGTCAGCATGCTGCCGTTTGCGACAGCGCGGGCCACGCCGGAAGCGATGGCGGCCGCCATCAAGGAAGTCGTGGGCGACAATGCCATCCGCGAAGGCCGTGTGACGCTCGACTTGCCGCCCCTGATCGAGAACGGCAATGCCGTGCCGCTCACCGTCTCGGTCGAAAGCCCGATGAGCGAGGCCGACCACGTAAAGGCGATCCATGTCTTCAACGAGAAGAACCCGCAGCCGCATGTGCTCGATGCCAGGCTTTCGCCGAAGAACGGCAAGGCGATGATCGCCACGCGCATCAAGCTCGGCGATTCGCAGAGGATCGTGGCCATCGCCGAGACCAGCAAAGGCGAGTTCTTCAGCGCCAGCGCCGGCGTGATCGTGACGCTTGCGGCCTGCCTGGAGGACCTGACATGACCAACGTCCTCATCAATGCACCCAAGACCGCCAAAAAGGGCGACGTGATCGAGCTCAAGGCGCTGATCATGCACCCCATGGAGACCGGCTTCCGGCCCGGCACCAACGGGCGCCTCATCCCGCGCAACATCATCGAGCGATTCAGCGCGAGCTGGAACGGCAGCGAGATCTTCCGCATGGATTTCTCGCCGGCGATCGCGGCCAACCCGTTCGTGTCGTTCTTCACCGTGGCGAGCGAGAGCGGCAAGATCACGTTCCGCTGGACAGGCGACCAAGGCTTCGCCGCCGAAGAGTCCGTCACTATTGACGTTGCCTGACCTTTGGCGCCGGCGCTGGGCCCTGGCCCTGCTGCCAGCGGTTTTCGCTGCGTCCTGGGCGATGGCGCAAGTCGGTGCGGACAAGCGCCGCTCGGGTTATCAGGACATGGGTGCGGCGCTGCAGAAGATGCAGGACGACGACACGGCCAATCCCGGGATGCTGTTCGTCCAGCTCGGCCGGCAGCTCTGGTCAACCCCCGCCGGGGCTTCCAACAAGTCGTGCGCCGACTGTCATGCCTTGGCCGACATGAAGGGCGTCGCAGTGCGCTATCCCGCGATACCCAAGGGCGGTGAAAAGCCGATCGACCTCGAAAGCCGCATCAGGCTATGCCGCACCGAGAACCAGCAGGCCGAGCCGCTGGCGCCGGAAAGCCGCGACCTGCTGGCGCTTATGGCGCTTGTTGCCCATCAATCGCGCGGGATGGCGATCGCCCCGGCCGACGATCTCCGGCTGGCGTCGTTCCGGGAGCAGGGAGCGGAGATCTATCGGCGCCGGCAAGGTCAGCTCAACCTCTCCTGCGCCATCTGCCACGACGACAACGCCGGCAAGAAGTTGGCTGGCGTGACGATCCCGCAAGCTCATCCCACGGGCTACCCTGTCTACCGCCTGGAGTGGCAGGCGCTCGGCTCCTTGAAGCGACGGTTGCGCAATTGCTTGATCGGCATCCGCGCGGACGCCTACCCGTCGGATGCCGCCGAATACGTCGCCCTGGAGATTTATCTCATGGATCGCGCCAAGGGCATGCTACTCGAGGCGCCGGGAGTTAGGCCTTAACCGGTACTTGCAATCCAATGCGGTCGTGCACGCCCTTCGAGACGAGCCGTCGAGGCCTGCCGCGGCGTTCGCTGCTCGGCGGGCTGATAGCCGTCGGGGCGGCGGCGAGGGAGGGCGCCGCGCAATCGAGCAGCGTGACCTTCGGCACCGCCGCCCAGGGCGGCGGATTCATCGTCTACGCCGGCGCCTTCGTCGACGCCATCACGTGGGCCAATGCGTCGATCGGCGTCAAGCCCGTAGCAACCCGCGGCAGCGTCGAGAACGTGCCGATGCTCCAGGACGGCAAGCTCGACATCGGCCTGGTGTTCGGCGAGGTGGCGCAGCAGCTCTTCAATCCCGGGAACGGCCCGCCGACGAAGCTCACGGTGATCTGCTCGGTCTATGCCAGCCCGGGCATGTTCGCCGTACGCGCCGACACCCGCTATCGCACCATCGAAGACCTCAAGGGCCGGCCGGTCGTCTGGAACGCCAAGGGATCGGCGCTCGCCCTGCAGGCGCGTTACGTGCTGGACGCGCTCGGCCTCGATCCCGACAGGGATTTCGAGCCTATCTATACCGATCGCATGACCGATGGTCCCACCATGATCCTGGAGGGCAGGGCGTCGGCGCTGTGGGGCTCCGGCAACCGCTGGCCGGGCTTCGTCAGGGCGGCCAGCGACCCGCGCGGCGTCCGCTTCATCACGCCCGACGACCGGCAGGTCGACCGCATCGTCGGCAAGTACAGCTTCATGCGGCGCATCGTCCTTCCGGCCGGGCGCTATCCTGGCCAGTCCGATCCGCTGCTGACCATGGGCTCGTGGAGCTACGTGCTGGCGCGGCCCTTCCTCGACGACTCGGTCGGCTATGCGCTCGCCGCGGCGCTCCACAAGGTCGAAAAGGCGGGCGGCCTGTTCGGTGGCCAGCTTGCCGAGAGCACGGTAAGCAACACGCTGGCCTCGCTGCCGCGGCTCGACGTGCTGCAAGGTGGCGTCGAACTCTATTATCGTGAGATCGGGGCGATCAAGTAGTGTCCGGCGCGACATGGCGCGCCCCGCACAGCGCCATTCCGTTCCGGAGGAATTTTTTCTGCCGGCCAGGGTTGGAGGAGACGGAACTGCCGAGCCGCCGTCGTGATTCGGCCGCCCGTTTCATTGCCCAGGCGATCCGTCGGCACCTACAGTCGGTGCATGCTGAGCCTTGCCAACCGATTCGTCGCCCGTGCCACGCGCCTCTTCTTCGCCTCTGCCGGCGAGCCCGCGCTGTGGACCGTCTCCGCCCATGGTCGCGTCGTAGGCTCGCTGGTCTGTCAGGACGGCACCTGGCGGCTGTCCTGGTTCAATGGAGCCGATCGTCGGCTGGTCAGCTATGCCGGTCCGCTCGGTGGCGACGTCGAGGCCCTGGCCGAGAGGCTGACCGCGCGGTTGGGTGCGCCGGTGCGTCTGGAATCGCAGCCAGTCTAGAAGCCCCTAGTTGAGATTTCCCAAGCAACGACCGACAGTGCCGCGCTGGCGCCGCCGCCTCGCGGCGCTGCGGCTCACAGGTGACTGATGGATGCGATCGACAGGAAGATCGTGGCCCTCCTGCAGGAGGATGCCAGCCTCTCATTGGCGCAGATCGCGCATCGGGTCGGCCTGTCGCAGAGCCCCTGCTGGAAGCGTATCCAGCGCCTGGAGAAGGCCGGCATCATCCTGCGCCGCGTGGCGCTGATTTCGCCGGAATCGATCGGCATGGGTCTGACCGTGTTCGTCTCGATCGAGACCGGCGACCATTCCTCGGCCTGGATCGCCAAGTTCGCCCAGCTCGTGACGGCCATGCCCGAGGTCATGGAATTCCACCGCATGGCCGGCGACATCGACTACATGCTGCGCGTGGCCGTGCCCGACATGCAAGCCTACGACGCCTTCTACAAGAAGCTCATCGACACCATGCCGCTCAAGAACGTCACCTCGCGCTTCTCGATGGAACGCATCAAGTCGACGACCGCCTATCCCATCGGCGCCGACGCCAAGCCCGTGCGGAAGCGGTAGCTCGCGACAGCAATACGTCGAGCCGCCTCTTCACGGGCCGCGACCGGCGACGGGAGCAGCGGGCGCATCACGAACTCGGTCGCCCCACGGTTCGGCATGCGGCTCGGCCAAGCGGTGCGCGCCCTAGCGGGCGGATGGACGGTCGGAGAGGAGAGCGGTACCGTCCGGCAACCGCCATCGCCCAGGAGCGTTTCCATGACCGTGCACGCCCTCAAGAAGCCGAACGTCGCCAGCCTGCGGACGGATGTCTCGCCCGAGGAGCGGCAGGCACGCGTCGACCTCGCGGCGGCCTACCGGCTGATCGACCTCTACGGGATGTCCGACCTGATCGCCAACCACATCTCGATGCGTGTGCCCGGCGAGCCCGACGCCTTCCTGATCAACGCCTACGGCTTGCTCTACGAGGAAATCACGGCCTCGAGCCTGATCAAGATCGATCACGAGGGCAACGTCCTGGCCAAGCCCGACTTCGGCGACTTGGAGTATGGCGTCAACCGCGCGGGCTTCGTGATCCACAGCGCCATCCACATGGCCAAGCCCGATGTGAACTGCATCATCCACACGCACACCTGGGCCGGCATGGCGGTGTCGACCATGGAATGCGGTCTCCTGCCCAACACCCAGACCTCGATGCGCTTCGCCAAGATCAGCTACCACGATTTCGACGGCGTGGTGCTCGACACCGCCGCGCGCGAGGCGCTTGCCGCCGACCTCGGCGACAACAACGCCCTGATCCTGCGCAATCACGGCCTGCTGACGACCGGGGCCACCATTCCCGAGGCGTTCAACGCCATGCACCGGCTCGAGCTGAGCTGCAAGACGCAGATCGCGGCCATGTCGTGCAACACCCCGCTCATCAAGGTGCCGGACGACGTCGTCCAGGCGACCTACATGAATTTCCAGCCGCATGTCCGCCGCCCGTTCGGGGTGATGGACTGGCCGGCGCTGCTGCGGAAGCTCGACCGGATCGATCCGGGCTTCCGCGATTGATTGGAAACACCGCACAGCTCGCTACGCGCCTTCGCCGCCATAGCCGCGGGCTACTGGACCGCGCCCGGGCATAGGTCGATCGCCTGGACGCTGACGGCGGGGATGCTGCTGTTCGGCGGCATCAATGTCGGCATCGCGCTCTGGCTCAACATCTGGAATCGCGACTTCTTCAACGCCCTGGAAAAGCGCGACACCTCGCGACTGGTCGAGCAGCTCTACATCCTGGCGGCCATCGTGGTGTCGGCGGGCATCGCCGTCGCCATCCATCTGCACATCCGCCGCCGCCTCCAGATCAACTGGCGGACGTGGCTGACCCAGGTCACCACGCGGCGCTGGCTGCATGCCGGGCGCCAGTACCAGCTCGGGCTGCTGGCCGACGAGTGCGACAATCCGGACGGACGAATCGCCGAGGACATTCGCGTCGCGAGCGAAACCGCGGTCGACTTTGCCCAGAGCATCCTGCAATGCGTCCTGCAGCTCATCACCTTCCTCAGCGTGCTCTGGGTGCTGTCGGGAACCCTGCCGATCAAGCTGGGCGGCGTGGAGTTCGCCCTGCCGGGCTACATGGTCTGGGCGGCCGTGCTCTATGCGCTGTTCGGCTCGATCCTGACCTATGCGCTGGGCCGCGGCCTGATCGAGGCGGGCAATGTGCGCCAGGGTCGCGAGGCCGACATGCGCTCGGTGCTGATCCGCGCGCGCGAGAATGCCGAAGGCATCGCCCTGATGCGCGGTGAGGCCGACGAGCGGGCGCGATTGCAGGGCGCCATGGGCAACCTGCGTGACGCCTGGCACGCGCAGACGCGCGGGCAGGGCAGCCTTGCGCTGTTGACGAGCTCGCTCGCCTACCTGGCCCCGGTCGTGCCGCTGGTCGTGGCGTTGCCGCGCTATCTCGGCGGCGAGCTGCAGCTCGGCGGTCTGATGCAGACGGCGCAGGCCTTCTCCAGCGTGCAATGGGCGCTGTCGTGGCTGATCGACAACTTCCCGCGCTTCGCCGAATGGCGGGCGTCGGTCGACCGCGTGGTTCAGCTCCACAACGCGCTGCACGATCTCGAGGAGACGATCGAGGCGCCGCAGGGCGAACATATCGAGGTGACCCCGGGTAGCACCGACCGGTTGCTGCTGCGCGAGGTCGGTCTGTCGCGACCCGACGGCGAGGCCCTGGTGGCCGAAGCCGAGGTCGAGATCCAGCGCGGCGAGCGCGTGCTGATCCGCGGCCAGTCCGGCAGCGGCAAGAGCACGATCATGCGCGCCATCGCGGGCGTCTGGCCGTGGGGCAAGGGGGCAGTCGAGCTGCCCAATGGACGCATTGCCTTCATGCCGCAGAAACCGTACTTCCCGCTCGGCACGCTGCGCGAGGTGATGCTCTATCCGGAGAGGCCGGAGGTCGACGACGAGGTATTGTGCGATGCCCTGCACAAGGTCGGCCTAGACCACCTGCGCGGCCGGCTCGGCGAGGAGGCGCGCTGGGACCAGATCCTGTCCGGCGGCGAGCAGCAGCGTGTGGCTTTCGCCCGCGTCCTGATCCAGAAGCCGCATTGGGTTTTCATGGACGAGGCGACCTCGGCGCTCGACGAGGCGGGCCAGGCCAACGTCATGAAGCTCCTGGCCGAGGAACTCCCGGAAACGGCCGTGGTCAGCATCGGCCACCGCCCCGGCCTGGAGGCCTTTCATAGCCGGGAGCTGGTGCTGGAGCTGGGCGAGGACGGCGCCCAGCTGCGCGCGCGAACCGCCGATCGCGGACTGCGCGACATCTACCGCAGGATGTCCGTCGCCAGCCGGGCCGAGGGAGCCGGACCGGGCTTCTGGCAGCATTTTCGCCGTTCCCTCGTCGGGCGTTGAAAGAGGGCCGCTGACCGCGGCTGCCGCAACGCATTGTCCGATCCGTCGTTGCCGTCGGGAACGTGCCGCCCGAGGGGACATCATGACCGTTTCGAAACGCGCATGGAGCTGGACCGCGCTCACGGCCGCCGCGGCCGTCGTCAGTTTCACCATTGCACATGCCCAACAGCCGCCGCCGCCGCGCGGTGCGACGAGCTATCTGCCGATCGACATCAAGGAGCCGCTCGCGTCGGTGATGGCCCGCATGAAAGCGGCGCAACCCGCCATCCAGAAGCGTCAGGCAGACCTGCTGGCGGAGCGCTACGACCTCGCCGACCGCGCCGCGGCCGGCGCGACGATGACCCGAGGCAAGCCGGTCCAGGGCGGCGTGCGGGTAAAGCTGCCGGCCGGCACGAGCTGGGCGCAGCTCGCCGGCCTCGGCAGCAACGACATCCGGGAGCGCGGCCTGTTCCCCAAGGGCTTCCTGCCCCTGTCGCATCCCAATCATGCGGAAGGCGGCATGGTGTTCCCCAAGTTCGCCATCGCCGAGATCAACCGTCAGGAAGGGCGCGACCTCACGCGTTTCGATCTCGAATTCGATCTGCCCGATCACCTCCTGCCGGAATTTCCGGCGCCGATCTTCCTGACCACGCGGCCCGACCTCGGCGACGTCTCACAGGGCAAGCTGGTCACCATCGACAACTTCCATGAGCTGTTCAACGGCATCCTCAATCCCAAGCAGCTCGAGGGTCTGCGCCTCCTGGTGACGCCGTTCCCGCAGCAGCAGTTCAACCAAACCGAAGACCGCCGCACCGAGAAGGCGAGTCGCGGCGTGGCCTGCTTCGATTGCCATGCCAATGGGCACACCAACGCCGCGACGCATCTCGTGGGCGATATCCGCCCGCAGGAGTTCCGCCATCGCATCGACACGCCGCCGCTGCGCGGCCTCAATATCCAGCGTCTGTTCGGCTCGCAGCGCGCGCTGAAGACGGTCGAGGACTTCACCGAGTTCGAACAGCGCGCCGCCTACTTCGACGGCGATCCGGTGATCGCCACCAAGAAGGGCGTGAACGTGCTGGAACGCGGCAGCCAGGTCCAATTCATGGCGGAGTTCCAGGCCCTGCTCGACTTCCCGCCGGCGCCCAAGCTCGATCTTTTCGGCAAGCTCGACCCCGCCAAGGCCACGGCGGCGGAGCTGCGCGGCCAGGAAGTATTCTTCGGCAAGGGCCAGTGCTCGGCTTGCCACACGCCGCCATTCTATACCGACAACCTGATGCACAACCTCCAGGTCGAGCGGTTCTTCAAGCCGCAGATGGTGAACGGCCGCTTTGCCACGGCGGATGGTCCGATCAAGACCTTCTCCTTGCGCGGCATCAAGGACTCGCCGCCCTATCTACACGACGGCCGCCTGCTGACGCTCGACGACACGGTCGAGTTCTTCAATCTGGTCCTGGGCACCAAGCTCAGCGACCAGGAGAAGCAGGATCTGGTGCAGTTCCTGCGGACTCTGTAGGCGGCGACCGCGAACGCGGCCTACAGAACCTCATGGAAGCCGATGACGACGCGGTCGGGCGTGCGTGCCGCCACGCCGACAAAGGTCGCGCGCTCCAGCCACTTCAGCGACGGCTCGCCGGTCTCGAAGCGCGGCGCCGTGCGGAAGTGGTAGCTGTCGAACGGCACCAGCTCGCCCTTCGACATGCGCGCCAGGATCTCGGGGCTGGCGACGCGCAGCCCGTCGTTCTGCACATAGACCAGCGCGCCCTGGGCGCTCCGGATGGTGTAGCGGGCGACCACCTCGATGGTGCCGTCAGGCCGCACGATCTGCCAGTCGGCACCGCCCGGCAGGATCTCGCCAGTGAGCCGCGGCCCTTGTACCTCGCCGCCCAGGATATCGACGATGCGGCGATGGCCGCGCGCCGTCTGGCCGAGGTCTTGGACCGGCGCGACCCTGGCGCGGATGGCGAAGGCGAAGCGCAGCGCCGGTGCGGTCGAGATGAAGCGGTCGATGTCGTCGGTCATGCTAGGGTCCGGTCCATGGACGGCACAGTAGAGCTACGGCAGGCGAAGGCAACGGACGCCGCGGCGATCCGCGAGCTGACGCGCGCCGCCTATGCCAAGTGGGTGCCGCTGATCGGCCGCGAGCCCAAGCCGATGACCGCCGACTACGAGGCGGCCGTCGCCCGCCATCGCTTCGACCTCTTGTACGCCGAGGGCCAGCTGGCGGCGCTGATCGAGACGGTTCGCGAACCCGACCACCTGCTGGTCGAGAACGTCGCCGTCGCGCCCGCCTTCCAGGGGCGCGGCTTCGGCCGCCGGCTGATGGACCATGCCGAGACGCTGGCGCGCTCTATGGGCGTCGACGAGGTCAGGCTCTACACCAACCAGCGCTTCGCCGAGAACGTCGCTCTCTATCACCGGCTGGGCTACCGCATCGACCGTGAGGAAGACGTTGGTGTCGGCGTCGCCGTCCACATGAGCAAGCGCCTCTAGACAGACTAGCGCTGGCCGTGCCGGTCGGTGCGCACCACGACCGAGACCAAGAGCGCCGTCGACCAGCCGAACATCATCATGCCGGCGGCCGATTCGAAGGCACCGATCATGCGGTGCGCCCGTGGCAGCGAGAGATCGTCGGCGCCCAGTGTCGTGAAGCTCGTCAACGAGAAGTAGGTCGCGGTGGCAAAGCTGTCGAATACGCCCCAGTCGTAGTAGTAGAGCGCCGCCCACAGCAGCACCTGCATTACGTGGCCGACCAGCAGGATCACCACCGCGCTGACGCTGTGCGTCAGCATGTAGAAGGTCGGATAGCGCGATTCCGGCGGCGACGGCACCAGGTCCATCGTGTGACTGAGGACGAGCTGCGCCAGGACCTGGATGACGCCGGTGGCGCCGACCATCAGGATGCCCCGAATGATGTGAGCCGTCGGTGCGTCGAGATGATCCATGTCAGGCGGCCCTGGTCTTGCCCAGCAGATGGTCCGAGATGATGCGCTGCTGGATTTCCGACGTGCCCTCGAAGATCTTGGTGAGCCTGGCGTCCCGCCAATAGCGCTCGACGGCGTGCAGCGTCGTGTAGCCGGCGCCGCCGAACACTTGCAGCGCCTCGGAGGTGACGCGTTCGGCCATTTCGGAGGCGAAGAGCTTCGCCATGGCGGCTTCCTTGTCGCAGCGCCGCTTCTGGTCGATCTCGTCGCACACGAAGTACATCAATTGGCGGGCCGCCTCGATGTCGGTCGCCATGCGGGCCAGCCGGAAGCGCGTGTTCTGGAAGTCGCCGATCGCCTGGCCGAACTGGTGCCTCTCCTGGGCGTAGGCCGTGGCATCCTCGAGCGCGCCGCGCGCCAGGCCGATCGAGCGCGCCGCCGTGTGGGCGCGGGCACGCTCGAGACCGGCCGAGATGTAATAGAAGGCGCGGCCTTCCTCGCCGATGAGCGCCGAGCCGGGCAGGCGGCAATTGTCGAAGGCGAGCTCCCAGGTCTTCCAGCCGAAGTAGCCGATCTTGGGGATGGGCGCGCCCTTGACGCCCGGCGGCAGCGTTCCGCGCGGCTTCTCGATCAGGAACGACGACAGGCCGACATGCTTGCGCTTGGGATCGGGCGGATCGGAGGTGCGCGCCACCAGCATGATGTAGTCGGCACCGTCGGCGAAGGTGCACCAGTACTTGTTGCCGTTGATCACCCAGTCGTCGCCGTCGCGTCGTGCGCGGCAGGCGATGCTGCCCAGATCCGAGCCGACATTCGGCTCCGACATGGCCGCCGCGCCCAGGAATTCGCCGCGCGCCGCCCTCGGCAGGAAGACCGCTCGTTGCGCGTCGGTCATGCCGCGACCGGCGCTCAGCCCGTTGCCGCGGGCGATGATGGAGGCGACGCTCATCCAGGCGCGCGCCAGCTCCTCGGTGATCAGGCAGTACTCGAAGACGCCGAGCCCCAGCCCACCGTATTGCTCGGGGATGACGATGCCGAAATAGCCCATCTCGGCCAGCTTCCGGATCAGCTCGGGCGGAATGTCGCCCTTCTCGGGATCGAGCCTGTTGGCGACCGGCAGCACCTCCTTCATGGCGAAGGCGCGCGCCGTCTCCTGGATCAGGCGGCGCTCGTCGGTCATGTAGCCCATGGTATTTGTCCCTCCGTTGCCGCAGCATAGCAGCCAAATCATCCGCTCTTTCAGGAGTCGACCATGCTGAAGGCCCTTGTGGGCTCGTTTGCCGCGCTCTTTCTCTCTGCGGCTGCCGCGACGGCGCAGGCACAGGCCGACTGGCCCAACAAGCCGATCACCATCCTGATGGGCTTCCCCGCCGGCTCCGGCGTCGATGTCATCGCCCGCATGCTGCAGCCGTCGCTGGAGAAGTCGCTCGGCCAGCGGCTGGTCATCGACTACAAGCCCGGCGCCGGCGGCAACGTCGCCTCCGAGATCGTCGCGCGCGCGCAGCCCGACGGCTACACCTTCCTGCTGGGAACCGCGGCGACGCACGGCGTCAATCCCGCGCTCTATCCCCGGCTCAGCTTCGACGTCGAGGCGGACTTCACGCCGGTCTCGACCCTGGTCGACGTGTCCAACATGCTGACCGTCAACCCCGACGTGATCGATGCGAAGACGGTCAAGCAATTCATCGACAAGGTGAAGGCCTCGCCCGGCAAGTACAACTACGCCTCGACGGGAAACGGCACGGGCACGCACCTCGCCTTCGCCGAGTTCAACTTCAAGGCCGGCCTAGACATGGTGCACGTGCCCTACAAGGGCGGGCCGGACGCCATGCAGGCGGTGCTGAAGGGCGACGTCTGCTGCATCTTCAATCAGGTGCAGACCGTCCTGCAGCAGTATCGTGCCGGCAAGGTGCGGCTGCTGGGCGTCACCACCAGGAAGCGCGTGGCGGCGATACCCGACATCCCGACCATCGACGAGGCGGGCGTGCCGGGCTACGAAAGCTACACTTGGTTCGCGATCTTCGGGCCCAGGGGTGTCGATCCGGCGATTGCCGGAAAGTTCAATGCCGCGATCAAGGTTGCGCTGGACGATCCCGAGACCCGCAAGAAGCTGGCCGAGCTCGGCAACACGCCGCGCTACGAGACCATCGAGCAGTTCACCGCCACGGTGAAGCGCGATCGCGCCAAGTGGGCCGAGGTCGTGAAGGCCGTCGGCGCGAAGGTGGACTGATGATGCCTGCCAACGTCGCCAAGGGCGGCAAGTCGATCTATGGCGCGCCGCTCGGCATCCTGATGCTGGAGGCGCGGTTTCCGCGCATTCCGGGCGACATGGGCAACGGCACGACCTGGCCGTTCCCCGTGCTGTTCCGGGTCGTGCGGGGCGCCAGCCCGGAGAAGGTCGTGCTGAACGGCGCCACCGGTCTCCTGCAGGATTTCGTCGCCGCCGCGACCGACCTGGTCGACCTCGGCGCCGAGGCCATCACCACCAACTGCGGCTTCCTGTCGATCTTCCAGCGCGAGATCGCCGCCGCCGTCGGCGTGCCGGTGGCGACCTCCTCGCTGATGCAGGTGCCGTGGGTGCAGGCGACCCTGCCGCCCGGCAAGCGCGTCGGCATCGTCTCGGTCAGCGCCAAGAGCCTGACGCCGGCGCATCTCGAAGGCGCCGGCGTGCCGCTCGACGCGCCGATTGCCGGCACCGAGAACGGCCGCGAGTTCTTCCGTGTCCTGATCAAGGGCGAGAAGCAGGATCTCGACGTCGACCTCGCCCGCCAGGACATCGTCGAGGCCGGCAAGGGCCTGGTGGCGCGCCATCCCGACATCGGCGCCATCGTGCTCGAATGCACCAACATGCCGCCCTACGCGGCGGCCCTGCAGGAGGCGTTGGGCCTGCCGGTCTACGACATCTATTCGATGATCACCTGGTTCCACGCGGGGCTGCGGCCGAAGAGCTTCAGCTAGCCTCCCCACGCAAGGGCGTGGGGAGGAACTATGCGCGCGCATCCTCCGCGATCATCGCGGCACCTTTCTCGCCGATCATGATGGTGGGCGCATTGGTGTTGCCGGTGGTGAGGGTCGGCATCACCGAGGCATCGATCACCCGCAGGCCCTGGATGCCGTGCACGCGCAGCCGTGAATCGACCACGGCGCGGGGATCCTCGCCCATCCTGCAGGTGCCGACCGGGTGATAGAGGGTGTTGCCGGCGCGCCGGGCATAGGCCAGCAGGTCGGCGTCGCTCACGAGGTCGGGACCCGGCTGGATCTCTCCCTTGCTGTGCTGCGCCAGCGCCGGCGCTGCGAAGATCTTGCGCACGTGGCGCGTGCCGCCCAGCAGCGCCAGCTCGTCGGTGCGCGTCGTGAGGTAGTTGGGCTTGATCGCCGGCCGGGCGAAGGGATCGGCCGAGGCGGCCATGATGGTGCCGCGGCTGTCGGGCTTCACGACGCAGACCACGCAGCTCATGCCCGGCTGCTCGTCGAGCTGGCCGAACTTAAGGGGATGCGTGCTGCCCGGCGTGAACAGCAGCTGCAGGTCGGGCGAGGCGCGCCCCTCGCGGCTGTCGCAGAAGACCTGCGCCGTGGTGACGCCGAAGGTCAGCGCGCCCTTGCCGGTGAAGGCGAAACGCAGGATCTCGGGCAGCACGCGCGGAAAGCGGGCGATTTCGTTCACCGTCTCGGCGCCGTGCACGCGATGCACCACGCGGATCACGTAGTGGTCGATCAGGTTGGAGCCGACTCCGGCCAGGTCATGCACCACCGGGATGCCGAGCGACTGCAGGTGCGCCGCCGGCCCGATGCCCGAGATCTGCAGGATGTGCGGCGAGTTGATGGTGCCGCCCGAGACGATCACCTCGCGGTTGGCGCGCACCTCGGTGATGTTGCCGCCGCGCTGGAAGGTGACGCCGGTGCAGCGCTTGCCCTCGAACACCAGCTTGCCGCCCTGGGCCCCGGTCTCGACGCGCAGGTTCGGCCGGCCCCTCGCCTCGCGCAGGAAGGTCTGCGCCGTCGAGCCGCGGAAACGGCCGCGTCGCGTCATCTGCGAATAGCCGACGCCGTCGCGCTGCGTGCCGTTGAGGTCGGGATTGAAGCGGAACCCCGCCTGCTGGGCCGCTTCGACGAAGCGATGGGTGAGCGGCAGGATGGTGCGGTAGTCCTCGACCTTGAGCGGGCCGCCCTGGCCGCGCACCTCGGGATCGCCGCCCTGCACGTAGTGCTCGGACTTCTTGAAATAGGGCAGCACGTCGTCGTAGCTCCATCCGCGCGCGCCCATCTGCGCCCAGCCGTCGAAGTCGGCGGGTGCGCCGCGCACATAGAGCATGCCGTTGATCGAGCTCGAGCCTCCGAGCGTGCGGCCGCGCGGCCATTCCAAGCGTCGCTCGCCCGTGCCCTTCTCGGGCTCGGTCGTGTAGTTCCAGTTGACCAGCGGGTTCCTGATCAGCGAGCGCATGCCGGCCGGGATATGGATCATGGGATGCCAGTCGCTGGGTCCGGCCTCCAGCAGGATCACCGAGGCGCCCGTTTCCGACAGTCGAGACGCGACCACGCAACCGGCCGAGCCGGCGCCCACCACGACGTAGTCCGCCCTCATGGCAGCGTTCTCATTGGCGTTCTCTCCCGATATCGCTCGACAACGTCCACCGCTTTCCCATACCAAGCAAGCAGCTTGAAAGGATGGAGCAATGCGCGGTCGTCAGGTGTTCATGGAGACGCTGCTGGCCCACGGCGTCGATCGCATCTTCGGCAATCCCGGCACGACCGAGAGCCCGCTGCTCGATTCACTGCATGACTATCCGCAGATCCAGTACATCGTGCACCTGCACGAGGGTGTCGCCGTCGGCGCCGCCAACTTCTACGCCCAGGCGAGCGGCAAGACCGCCTTCGTGAACCTGCATGTGGCGCCGGGGTTGGGCAACGGCATCGGCATGATCTACAGCGCGCTCAAGAACAACTCGCCCATGGTGGTGACGGCGGGCCAGCAGGACACGCGCATCCGGCTGCGCGATCCCGTGCTGGGCCACGACCTGGCGGCGATGGCGGCCCCGGTCACCAAGTGGAGCGTGCAGGTCGAGCGCGCCGACGAGCTCGGGCCGGTCCTGCAGCGGGCCTTCAAGATCGCCAGCGAGGCCCCCGCCGGGCCGGTGTTCGTGGCGCTTCCGATCAACGTGATGGAGCAGGAGACCACCGTGCCGGCGGGCAGGCCGGCGCGCATCTTCAGCGCCAGCCGGCCCGATCCCGCGGGCGTCGAGGCGATGTCGAACCTGATCATCGCGGCGAAGAATCCGACGATCGTCGCGGGCGACGAGGTCGCTCGCGCCGGCGCCACGAAGACCCTGGAGAAGCTGGTCGAGCGCATCGGCGCGTCGGTGTGGTTCGAGGGGCTGCGCGGCCGCAACTCCTTCCCGACCGATCATCCCGCCTATCGTGGCACGCTCGCCTTCGACGCGCCCGGCGTGGCCAAGCAGCTGGCACAGAACGACCTGGTGCTGCTGGTCGGCGGACCCTTCTTCGAGGAAGTGTGGTATGGGCCGGGCGCGCCGTTCGCCAAGGACTGCAAGGTCCTGCAGATCGAGCCGTCGGCGCCGCGCATGGCCTACAACTTCGCGGTCGATGCCGGTGTGATTGCCGACGTCGATGCCGCCCTGGAGGCGCTGTGGCAGACCACGACCGGCATCAACGGTGCCGCGGCGCGGGCTCGCCAGGACGTCTTCCGGCAGCAGCGCCAGGCCGAGGATGCGGCGCAGAAGGCCCGCGTCGAGAAGGCGTGGTCGCGCACGCCGATCTCCATGCCGCGCGTGATGGCCGAACTGAAGGCAGGGTCGCCGGCCGATGTCGTGGTGGTCGACGAGACCATCACGGCCAACCTCGATCTCTTCAAGACCTTCAGCTTCGCCGGACCCGATGACTACTACAGCGGCCGGGGCGGGGGCATAGGCCAAGGGCTGGCCGGCGCGCTCGGCGTCGCGGTGGCCGACAAGAGCCGCCCGATCCTCTGTGTCTCGGGCGACGGTTCGTCGATGTATTCCATCCAGGCGCTGTGGACGGCGGCGCATCACGACCTGCCGATCGTGTTCGTGATCCTGGCCAACCGCGAGTACCGCGTGCTGAAGCACAACATCGACGCCTACCGCGCGCGCTTCGACGTGAAATCGAACAAGCCCTACATGCACATGGACCTCAGCGGGCCCGCGATGGGTTTCGTCGACCTCGCCAAGGGCATGGGCGTCGCCGGCACGCATGTCACCAAGGCCGACGACATCCAGAAGGCGGTAGCGGCCGCCTTCAAATCAGGCAAGGCCCACCTGATCGAGATCGAGATCGAAGGGAAGCGTTAATCTTGTCGTCCTGAGCGTCAGCGAAGGACCTCTTCGCCGCTTGCAACCGGCATGAGATCCTTCGCTTCGCTCAGGATGACAATTACCGCTTCTTCGCCGCAGCCTTCGGCTTGGCTCGCACCGTCGACATGGCGCGCACCTTGGCCTGGTGCGTGCGCGCGGCGTTTACGAGCATCGGCAGGTCGTTGCCGGCCAGCAGCATCTTCATGCCCTTGCCGATGTAGAGCTGCAGCAGCTCCTCGCTGTAGGCGCCGCCCATGCCGGGGAACTTGCGGTGCTTCTTGCAGGCGGCGACGACCTTGTCGACCGCCTCCTGGATCTTGGGATGCCCGTTCTCGCCGGGGATGCCCATCTCCACCGAGAGGTCGCTCGAACCCACCAGCAAGGCGTCGATGCCGGGCACGGCGGCGATCGCCTCGGCGTTGCGCACCGCCTTGGGCGTCTCGATCATGACGGTGATCAGGGTGTTGTCGTTGGCGCGCCTGGTCATGTCGGCCATCTTCATGGGCGCGTAGTCGAACTGCGCCTGGCCGCCGCCCACCGAGCGGTGGCCGATCGGCGCGTAGCGCAGCTTGTCGGCGATCTCGCGCGCCTCCTCGGCCGTGTCGACGTGGGGAATGACGATGCCGAGGGCGCCGCCGTCCAGGATGCGGGTCGCCATGGCGAGCTCGCCGTAAGGCACGCGCACGATCGGCGCGATGCCGGAATCCTGGGCCGCCGTCGAGATCTCGCAGGCGTTCTCGATCGACATCGCGCCATGTTCGAGGTCGAGGAACAGCCAGTCGAAGCCCGCCGCCTTCATCACCTTGATGATGTCGACGTTGCGGACCAGCCTCACGCCGATGCCGACGGCGAGCTGGTTCCGCTTGAGCCGCGCCTTGGCGGCGTTCACTGCCATAGCCATGTTTCCCCCTTCCGCCGATTTTGGGGTAGGCTAGACGCCATGACCTTCCATGTCGAACGAATCGACCATGTCGTGCTGCGCTGCCGCGACCTGCCCGGCATGGTCCGTTTCTACGAGCAGGCGCTCGGTTTCAACGTCGAGCGGAGGCTCGACCGCATCAGCCTGGTGCAGATGCGCGCCGGCGCCTCGCTGCTCGACCTGATCGCCGCCGAGCGACCGGCGGGCGCAGCCAACATGGACCACCTCTGCTTCCGCGTGGAGCCGTTCGACCGCGACGACATCGTCGCGCGTCTGGCCCCTTTCGGGGTGTCGGTCGGCGAAACGGTCGAGCGCTACGGCGCGGAAGGCAACGGACCGTCGGTCTATTTCCATGATCCGGAAGGCAATCAGATCGAATTGAAAGGTCCGGCCCGCTGAGCGATGCAGCGGTGCAATAAGCCTTGGCCATTGCAGAGGTTATGATAGCCTCCGGGCACGGGGAAAGAACAGCGCCCATCCAACGGGCGCACGTCCTTGGGAGGAAATTGATGCGTTCACGCGTGGCGTTGGCGGCCGGGAGTCTTGCTGTGCTCATGCTGGCGGCTCCGGCCTTTGCCCAGAAGCAGGGCGGCACCCTGAAGATTTCCCATCGCGACAACCCGCCCAGCGCCTCGATCCACGAGGAGGCGACGATCTCGGTCGTCCAGCCGTTCATGGCGGTGTTCAACAACCTCGTGATGTTCGACCCCAAGGAGAAGGTCAACAGCCCCGACAAGATCGTGCCGGACCTGGCCGAAAGCTGGTCGTGGAGCTCCGACCAGACCAAGCTCACCCTCAAGCTGCGCACCGGCGTCAAGTGGCACGACGGCAAGCCGTTCTCGGCCAAGGACGTGAAGTGCACGTGGGACGCCCTGATCGGCAAGGCCGACGAGAAGTCCGACCTGATCCGCAAGAATCCGCGCAAGGTCTGGTACAGCAATCTCAAGGACGTGACCGTCGGCTCCGACACCGAAGTGACCTTCGTGCTCGGCCGGCCGCAGCCGTCGTTCCTGTCGATGCTGGCGGCTGGCTATTCGCCGGTCTACGCCTGTCACGCCCAGGGCCGCGACATGCGCTCCAAGCCGATCGGGACCGGCCCGTTCAAGGTCGTCGACTTCAAGCGCAACGAGCTGATCAAGCTGGTCCGCAATCCCGACTACTGGAAGAAGGATCGGCCGTATCTCGACGCCATCGACTGGAAGATCGTGCCCAACCGCAGCACGCGCACCCTGGGCTTCGTCGCCGGCGAATTCGATATGACTTTCGATTCCGACGTCACCTTCCCGATGCTGAAGGACGTCAAGGCGCAGAAACCCGACGCCGTCTGCGAGTCGCGGCCGACCAACGTCAACACCAACATCCTGGTCAACCGCGACGCGCCGCCGTTCGACAAGCCGGAGCTGCGCCGCGCGCTGGTTCTGGCGATCGACCAGAAGCCCTTCAACGACATCCTGTTCGAGGGCCATGCGCTCGCCGGCGCCGTCATGCTGCCGCCGCCATCCGGCATCTGGGGCATGCCCAAGGAGGTGCTGGAGACCCTGCCGGGCTTCGGCGCCAGCATCGACAAGAACCGCGCCGAGGCCCGCGCGATCATGGAGAAGCTCGGCTACACCAAGGACAAGCCGCTCAAGATCAAGGTCTCGACGCGCAACATCGCGATCTATCGCGATCCGGCGGTCATCCTGATCGACCAGCTCAAGGCCATCAACATCGAGGCCGAGCTCGATCCGATCGACACCACGGTCTGGTACAACAAGATCCAGCGCAAGGACTACTCGGTCGGCATGAACCTGACCGGCGGCGGCGTCGACGATCCCGACACCGCCTTCTACGAGAACTTCCATTCGAGCTCGGATCGCAACTACACGGCCTACAAGAACCCCGAGGTCGATGCGCTGATCGAGAAGCAGTCGGCCGAGCTCGACCGCGAGAAGCGCCGGAAGATCGTTTGGGAGATCGAGAAGAAGCTCGCCGAGGACGGCGCGCGCCCGGTGATCAACCATAACGTCGCCAACACCTGCTGGACGCCGCAGCTCAAGGGTCTCGTGCTGCAGCACAACAGCATCTACAACGGCTGGCGCTTCGAAGACATCTGGCTGGATCGGTAGGAACATCGTGCGCTGCCGCCCTCGACATCCTCATTCCTGCCCACGCGGTGGGGAGGTGTCGCCGTCAAACGGCGACAGAGGGGTCAGGGGCGTCATCGCTGCTGTTCATGACCCCTCCGTCCGCGTCGCTGACACCTCCCCGCGCTATGGGCGGGGAGGAAGACTGCAGGAGGACTGATGGGCTCCTACCTCGTTCGCCGCTTCCTGCTGATGGCGCTGACCCTGTTCGGAATGTCGGTGCTGATCTTCGTGATGTTGCGCCTGGTGCCGGGCGACATCGCCGACATCCTGGTCGATGCCGCGGGCATCGCCGACGCCAAGGAGAAGGCCAAGATCGCCAAGGAGCTCGGCCTCGACCGCCCGATCCTCGAGCAATACGGCCAGTGGATCGGCGGGCTCTCGCGCGGCGACCTCGGCTTCGCCTACGTCTCGGAGCGGCCCGCCATCGAGGAGATCGCCCCGCGCATACCGATCAGCGCCAAGCTGACGCTGCTCGCCCTGTTCTTCTCGATCATCCTCGGCGTGCCGTTCGGCGTCATCAGCGCGGTGCGCCAGAACACGACCCTCGACTATTCATTGCGCGTGATCAGCCTGAGCGGCCTGTCGCTGCCGTCGTTCTGGCTCGGCCTGCTGGTGCTGATGGCCGCCGTGCACTGGTTCGGCACCATCCCGATCTACACCAACGAGCCGCGCGGCTTCCTGCAGGATGTCGGGCTTCTCGCCATTCCCGCGGCCGTCGTCGGTTTTCGAAGTTCGGCGCTGATCATGCGCCTGACGCGCTCTTCCATGCTCGAGGTGATGCGCCAGGACTACATCCGCACGGCCCGCTCCAAGGGCGCCACCAACACATCGGTCAACTACAACCACGCCCTGCGCAACGCGCTCCTGCCGGTGGTCACCATCATCGGCATCGAGGCGGCCTTCCTGGTGGGCGGCCTGATCGTCACCGAGACCGTGTTCAACATCCCCGGCGTCGCCCGCTTCCTGGTCGAGGCGATCCGCTGGCGCGACTATCCGATCGTGCAGAACCTCGTCATGCTGATCGCCTTCGTGGTGGTCACGGTCAACTTCCTGGTCGACATGGCCTACATGGTCCTCGACCCACGCATCAAGTACGCGGACTGAACGATGACGACCATCGATCATGATGCCGAACTAGCCCGCGCCGGCGCCAACATCACCGGCCTTGGCGGCCAGCTCAGTTTCCTGGCGCGGCGCTACCCGCTGGGCGCGATCGGCGCGGTGATCGTGCTGACCTTCGTGCTGACTGCCGTTTTTGCCAATTTCATCGCTCCGTTCGATCCGACGGCGACAGACGCCAAAGCCTCGCTCGCCCGGCCCGGCAGCGTGTTCTGGCTGGGCGCCGACTTCATGGGCCGCGACATGTTCAGCCGCATCGTCTACGGCGCCCGCATCTCGCTCGCCGTCGGCGCGGGCGCTACGCTGTTGGGCGGCGTGCTCGGCGTCTCGATTGGCCTGATGAGCGGCTATCTCGGCGGCGCCTTCGATCTCCTGACGCAGCGCCTGTTGGACATCATGCAGTCGTTGCCGTTGCTGGTCATGGCCCTGGTCATGGCCGCGGCGCTCGGCCCGTCGCTCGAGAACACCATCATCGCCATCGCCATCCCGCTGGTGCCGACCGTCGCCCGCGTCGTACGCTCGAGCACGCTGTCGTTGCGCGAGCAGCCGTTCGTCGAGGCGGCCCGCGCCGTCGGCATGGGCGAGCTGCGCATTGCCGTACGCCACGTGCTGCCCAACACCCTGGCGCCGCTGATCGTGCTGGCGACCGCCCAGCTCGGCTCGGCCATCCTCGTCGAAGCCTCGCTCTCGTTCCTCGGGCTCGGCATTCCCGAACCCTATCCCTCATGGGGCCGCATGCTGTCCGAATCCGCCGCCGAGTACGTCCGCACGGCGCCGTGGCTGGTGATCTTCCCCGGCGTCGCCATCAGCCTCACGGTGTTCGGCACCAACCTGCTGGGCGACGCCCTGCGCGACATCCTCGATCCGAGACAGCGTTCATGAGCGCTCTTCTCGAGGTCGAGGACCTCGGCACCTGGTTCTATACGCGGCAGGGCATCGTCAAGGCGGTCGACGGGGTCGACTTCCAGGTGGCGTCGGGCGAGACACTGGCCATCGTGGGCGAAAGCGGCTGCGGCAAGAGCATGACGGCCCTGTCGCTGATGCGCCTCATACCCGATCCACCCGGACGCATCGTCTCGGGCTCGATCAGGCTCGGCGGCCGCGACCTCCTGAAGATCAGCGAGGAGGAGATGCGGCGCGTGCGCGGCAACGACATCTCGATGATCTTCCAGGAGCCGATGACGTCGCTCAATCCGGTGATGACCATCGGCAAGCAGATCGCCGAGGCGCTGATCCTGCACCGCGACATGGATCGCAAGGCCGCCATGAAGCGCGCCGTCGAGATGCTCGATCTGGTGCGCATTCCCGAGCCTGCCCAGCGCGCCAAGGAATATCCCCACCAGCTCTCCGGCGGCATGCGCCAGCGCGCCATGATCGCGATGGCGTTGGCCTGCAATCCCAAGGTGCTGATCGCCGACGAGCCGACGACGGCGCTCGACGTCACCATCCAGGCGCAGATCCTGGAGCTGATCGTCGAGCTGCAGCGGGAGTTCGGCGCGGCGGTGATCCTGATCACCCACGATCTCGGCGTCGTCGCCGAGACGGCGCGCCGCGTCATCGTCATGTATGCCGGCCGCAAGGTCGAGGAGGCGGAGGTCGGCGAACTGTTCGCCCGGCCGCTGCATCCCTACACGGTGGGTCTGCTGGCCTCGATCCCGCGCCTCGACCTGATGCGCGGCGAGGCCGTGCGCAACGCCGCGCGCCTGCAGGAGATACCGGGCATCGTGCCGCCGCTGTTCGACCTGCCCGAAGGCTGCGCCTTCGCGCCGCGCTGCAACAAGGCCGACGAGCTCTGCCGCCGCGAACGGCCCGTCTACGAACAGAAGAAGACCGGCCATTGGGCGGCATGCTGGCACAGCGACGAGGGCGGCGCATGAGCCCCGCGGCCAACATGCCCGTGCTCGAGGTCTCGGACCTCAAGAAGCACTTCCCGGTGCGCAAGGGGCTGCTGCGCCGCACGGTCGGGCACGTCTACGCCGTCGACGGCGTCAGCTTCTCGATCGGCGTCGGCGAGACGCTGGGCCTGGTGGGCGAGAGCGGCTGCGGCAAGACCACCGCCGGCCGCGCCGTGCTGCGCCTGATCGAGCCGACCTCGGGGTCGGTGAAGGTGAGCGGCACCGAGATCACCGGCCTGTCGAAGTCCGAGATGCGGCCCTACCGGGCCGAGATGCAGATCATCTTCCAGGACCCGTTCTCCTCGCTCAACCCGCGCATGACGGCGGGCGAGATCGTGGGCGAACCGTTGCTGGTCCATGGCGTCGCCAGCCGCAAGCAGCGTGAGGAGCAGGTGTCGGCGCTGTTCGCCCGCGTCGGCCTGAGGCCGGCGCAGATGAGCAACTACCCCCACCAGTTCTCGGGCGGCCAGCGCCAGCGGATCGGCATCGCCCGCGCGCTCGCGCTCGGGCCCAAGCTGATCGTCGGCGACGAGCCGGTTTCGGCGCTCGACGTGTCGATCCAGGCGCAGGTCATCAACCTCCTGCAGGACCTGCAGCGCGAGCGCCAGCTCTCCTATCTCTTCATCTCGCACAATCTTGCGGTGGTGGAGCACATCAGCCACCAGATCGCCGTGATGTATCTCGGCCGCATCGTCGAATATGCCGACACGCGCTCGATCTTCACCCGGCCGCAGCACCCCTACACCGAGGCCCTGCTGTCGGCGGTCCCGGTTCCCGACCCCGCCATCCGCCGCAAGAAGATGGTCCTGCAAGGCGACGTGCCGAGCCCCGTGCGGCCGCCGCCCGGCTGCCACTTCCACACCCGATGCCCCTACGCGGTCGAACGGTGCCGGGTCGAATCGCCACCGCTTCGCGAAATCGCTCCGGGCCATCAAGTTTCCTGTCATTTGCGTTAGACTGCCTCCGTTGAGGAGGAAACCAGCGCCATGGCGGATTTCGACTATGTGATCGTGGGCGGCGGCTCGGCAGGCTGCGTTCTGGCCAACCGATTGACCGAGGATCCGGGCGTAAAGGTCCTGCTGCTGGAGGCGGGGCCAAGCGACAAGTCGATGTGGATCGACATCCCGGCGGGCTTCACCAAGCTGCTCAACCACAAGACCTTCAACTGGAACTTCGAGATGGAGGCCGAGGAGGGCATGGCCGGACGGCGCATCCCCTGTCCGCGCGGCCGCACGCTCGGGGGCTCGAGCTCGATCAACGGCATGCTCTACGTTCGCGGCCAGCCTCTCGACTACGAGACCTGGGGTCAGCTCGGCAATCGCGGCTGGTCCTATTCGCAGATCCTGCCCTACTTCAAGAAGTCGGAGAATTTCGAGCGCGGCGGCGACGACAGCCGCGGCAAGGGCGGTCCGCTGAACGTCGCCGACATGTGCGACACCCATGAGCTCTGCGACGCCTTCATCGATGCGGCGGTGGCGAGCGGCTATCCCAGGAACAAGGACTACAACAACGGCGACCAGGAGGGCTTCGGCTACTATCAGGTCACGATGAAGAACGGCAAGCGCCAGTCGACGGCGCGCGCCTTTCTCGATCCCATCCGCAATCGCGCGAACCTCACGATCCAGACCGATGCCCTGGTGAGCAAGGTCATCCTCGAGGGCAAGCGCTGCGTCGGCGTCGCCTACACCGTGCACGGCCAGGCGCGCGAGGCGCGTGCCGGGTGCGAGGTCGTCGTGTCGTGCGGCGCCGTGCAATCGCCGGGCGTGCTGGAGCATTCCGGGATCGGCCAGCCCGAGCTGCTGCGCCGCCACGGCATCGAGGTGAAGCACGAGCTCAAGGGCGTCGGCGAGAATTACGGCGATCACTTCGCGCCGCGCATGAACTGGCGGGTCAAGCTGCCGATCACGCTCAACGAGCAGACGCGCGGGCTCAACCTGATGCGCGAGGTCATCAAGTACTACACGACCGGGCGCGGGGCGCTGGCGCTGACGGCGGGCGTGGTCTACGGCTTCGTGCGCACGCGACCGGGCCTCGAGTCGCCCGACATGCAGTTCCATATGGCCCATGCCAGCTACGACACCGCCCAGAAGCGCCTGCTGGAGAAGGAGCCCGGCATGACGGTGGTGATCGGCCAGTGCCGGCCCGATTCGCGCGGCTCGATCCACATCAGGTCGGCGACGCCGGGCGTGGAGCCCGCCATCCGACCGAACTTCCTCAGTGCCCAGATCGACCGCGACGCCGCGGTCGCCGGCATGCAGATCGCCCGCAGGATCGTCTCGCACCCGTCGATGGAGAAGTACATCGCCTTCGAGAACAAGCCGGGCAAGGACGTGAACAGCTACGACGAATGGCTCGATTTTGCCCGGGCGACCGGCCAGACGACGTACCATGTCTGCGGCACCTGCAAGATGGGCAGCGATCCGATGGCGGTGGTCGACGATCGGCTCAGGGTCCACGGCATCGCCGGGCTCCGGGTCGTCGACGCCTCGATCATGCCGACCGTGCCCTCGGGCAACACCAACGCCCCCACGATCATGGTGGCGGAGAAGGGGGCGGATATGATCAAAGAGGATGCGAAAGCCGGACTGAAGGCTGCCGCCTAACTTTGGGGGAGACCGCGGTGAAACCGTTGATGTCGTTTCTATCCGTTGCCGCACTCGCTGTCGGCCTCGCGGCCTGCAAGCCCGACGTGACGAACCCGCTGGGCTACCAGCCGGAAAGCAAGGAGAACCTGCTCGCCGATTCGGGCTTCAAGAAACTGTCGCTCAACACGCCGGCCAAGGTCGCAGCCTTCAAGAAGATGCCGGCGCACCGCATTTCCCAGACGACCTTCAAGGGCAAGCAGGTCTGGGTCTATCCCGACCAGAATGTCTGCGGCTGCCTCTATGTCGGCAGCCAGACCGCCTACAACACCTTCATCAAGAAGGGCCGGGCGCAGATGATCGATAGCCGGGTCAACCAGATGTACAATCAGGACGCCAACGATCCCTACAATCCGACGGCCGAAATGGCGGGCCTCGACTGGGGCGACGCCTGGGACGATGCCGACGCCTACGGCCTGTACATCAACTGATCAATTGCCAGGAGCGCGCCACTCAGCGGAGTGGCGCGTCATGATCTTCCGGAC
>JAEWIV010000146.1 GCA_023386865.1 Pseudomonadota bacterium | reverse complement strand
CCCCCCCCCCCCCCCCGCCGGGCCCTACAAGGAGAAGCTGATCGAATTGCCGGCCTTTTTGTCCACCGGCGGGCTGCCGGCCGACGACGCGGAGCTGCGCAAAGGCCTCGATTTGACGGGCTATTTCCTCGAACGGCATGTCTTTTGGCCACACAACAAGCCCTTGCCTGCCGCCCGGGCGAGATTTATGGAAACCCTGCAACGCTAACGACAAATGGCTGTGGCATGAACTGCAGCCAAGTCCCCCTCCGAACGGCCCCTCAGTCTCGGTAAATGGCAAAACGCAGCACTAACGTCGTCCCGCTGGCGGTCGTGAAGCCGGTGCAGTTCGGAGAGGCGCTCAGCGAGCGCTACCTCTCCTATGCGCTGAGCACCATCATGGCGCGCTCGCTGCCCGACGTGCGCGACGGGCTGAAGCCGGTGCACCGGCGCCTGCTCTACGCCATGCGCCAGCTGCGGCTCGACCCCAACAGCGCCTTCAAGAAGAGCGCGCGCGTGGTCGGCGACGTGATCGGCCAGTATCACCCGCACGGCGACCAGTCGATCTACGACGCCCTGGTGCGTCTCGCCCAGGACTTCGCCGCGCGCTATCCGCTGATCGAAGGGCAGGGCAACTTCGGCAACATCGACGGCGATAACCCGGCCGCCATGCGCTACACCGAGGCCCGCCTCACCGCGGTCGCCGAGGCGCTGCTGGCCGGCATCGACGAGAACGCCGTCGACTTCCGCCCCAACTACGACGGCTCGACCGAGGAGCCGATCGTGCTGCCCGGCGGCTTCCCCAACCTGCTGGCCAACGGCGCCGCCGGCATCGCCGTCGGCATGGCGACCTCGATCCCGCCGCACAATGCCGGCGAGCTGTGCGATGCGCTGCTGCACCTGATCAGGACGCCGGCGGCGCGCATCGAGACGCTGGTCGACTTGGTGAAGGGCCCGGATTTCCCGACCGGCGGCATCCTGGTCGAGCCGCGCGAGTCGATCGTCGAGGCCTACAAGACCGGCCGCGGCGCCTTCCGGCTGCGCGCCAGGTGGGAGAAGGAGGAGCTGCCGCGCGGCCAGTACCGCATCATCGTCACCGAGATCCCCTACCAGGTGCAGAAGGGCAAGCTGATCGAGCGCATCGCCGAGATCATCAACGCCAAGAAGCTGACGATCCTCGAGGACGTGCACGACGAATCGGCCGAGGACGTGCGCATCGTGCTGGAGCCGCGCACCGGCCAGGTGCCGGCCGAGCTCCTGATGGAGCAGCTCTTCAAGCTGACCGACCTGGAAATCCGTTTTCCCCTGAACCTCAACGTCCTCGACAAGGACAACACGCCGCGCGTGATGAACCTGCGCGAGGCGCTGCAGGCGTGGCTCGACCATCGCCGCGACGTGCTGGTGTGGCGGTCGACGTTCCGGCTGGCCGAGATCGAGCGGCGGCTGGAAATCCTCGACGGCTACCTGATCGCCTATCTCAACCTCGACAAGCTGATCAAGATCATCCGCGAGGAGGACGAGCCCAAGCCCAAGATGATCAAGGCCTTCAGGCTCACCGACCTGCAGGCCGAGGCCATCCTCAACATGCGGCTGCGCGCGCTGCGCCGGCTGGAAGAGTTCGAGATCAAGGGCGAGCACAAGAAGCTCACGGCCGAGCGCAAGGACCTCAAGGGGCTGTTGAAGGACGAGGCGCTGCAATGGGGCCGCATCGCCGACGAGGTGCAGGAGACGAAGAAGAAGTTCGGCGGCAGGACCGAGCTCGGCCGCCGCCGCACCGAGCTCGCCGACGCGCCGGCCGAGGTCGAGCATGCGGTCGAGGATTTCGTCGAGCGCGAGCCCGTCACGGTGGTGTGCTCGGAGAAGGGCTGGATCCGCGCCGCCAAGGGCCATCTCGACGACAAGGCGGCGGCCGAGCTCAAGTACAAGGAAGGCGACGGCCCGCGCTTCGCCGTGCACGCGCAGTCGACCGACAGGATCCTGGTGTTCGGCACCAACGGCCGGTTCTACACGCTGGGCTGCGACAAGCTGCCGAGCGCGCGCGGCCATGGCGAGCCGATCCGCCTGATGATCGAGCTCGGCAACGAGCAGGACATCGTCGATCTCTCCGTGCTGAAGGGCGGGCGCAAGTTCCTGGTGGCGTCTGATGCCGGGCGCGGCTTCATCGTGCCCGAGGACGAGGTCGTGGCGCAGACCAAGAACGGCAAGCAGGTGCTGAACCTGGCCGGCAAGGAGAGGGCGCAGGCCTTCGCCGTCGTGCCGGAGGGGGCCGATTCGATCGCGGCGCTGAGCGAAGGTCGCAAGCTCCTGATCTTCCCGATGGAGCAGGTGCCGGAGATGGGCCGCGGCAGGGGCGTGACCCTGCAGAAGTCCAAGGCCGACCGCCTGTCCGACGCGCAGGCCTTCAGGCTCGGCGACGGCCTGCCGTGGGCCAACCGCGTCATCCCGGCGGGCGAGCTGAAGTTCTGGCGCGGCGAGCGCGCCCAGGCGGGCCGCCTGCCGGAAAAAGGGTGGCCGCGCGCCAAGCGTTTCAAGGACTGATCGGATGGACCTCACGCTGATCTGGAAGACGATGCTGATCGGCGTCGTCGAGGGCCTGACCGAGTTCCTGCCGGTGTCCTCGACGGGGCACATCATCCTCGCCGAGGAAGTGCTGGGCTTCCAGGGCCCGCCCGGCAAGGTGTTCGAGATCGTGATCCAGCTGGGCGCGATCCTCGCCGTCTGCTTCCTCTATCGCCGCAGGCTGTGGACGACGGGGCAGGGCGTGCTCCGCCGCGAGCCGGCGGCATTGCGCTTTGCCGCCGCGATCGTGGTCGCCTTCCTGCCGGCGGCCGTGGTCGGCGTGGTCGCGCACAAGTACATCAAGTCGGTGCTGTTCAATCCCACGGTGGTGGCGGTGGCCCTGATCGTGGGCGGCGTCGCCATCCTGGCGATCGAGCGCTTCGCGCAGCGCCCGCGCATGAAATCGCTCGACGAGGTCGATCTCAAGACGGCGCTGTATATCGGCCTCTGCCAGTGCCTCGCCATGATCCCCGGCGTGAGCCGCGCCGGCGCCACCATCATGGGGGCGCGGGTCTTTCGCGTGGATCGTGCGACGGCGGCGGAGTTCTCCTTCTTCCTCGCCATGCCCACCATGATCGGCGCCACCGTCTACGACCTCTACAAGAACTGGTCGTCGCTCGACTGGCACGGCAGCGGCGTCATCGCGCTGGGCTTCGTCACGGCCTTCGTCTCTGCACTGCTCGTGGTGCGACCTTTCGTGCGCTTCATCAGCCGCCACGGCTTCGGCGTGTTCGCCTGGTATCGCATTGCATTGGGTGCATTGGCCCTCGCGCTGATCGTCATGCGTTGACGCTTCAGCCGCCGGGTGTCGCGTGCCATAAGCCCCGCGCACGTCAACCCGCTTCTGGAGTCATTCGGTTCAAATGCAACGTCGCAAGTTCCTGCGTACCACCGGCGTCGGCGCGGCCGCGGCCGCCGCCTCCGGCGCCATCGCCGCGCCCGCCATCGCCCAGTCCGCGCCCGAGCTCAAGTGGCGCCTGGCCTCGAGCTTCCCCAAGACGCTCGACACCATCTTCGGCGCGGCCGAGGTCCTGTCGAAGTACGTCGCCGAGGCGACCGACGGCAAGTTCCAGATCCGCCTGTTCGCCGCCGGCGAGATCGTGCCCGGCCTGCAGGTCGCCGACGCCGTGCAGAACGGCACCGTCGAGATGGGCCACACGGCGTCGTACTACTATGTCGGCAAGGATCCCTGCTTCGCGCTCGACTGCGCCATCCCGTTCGGCCTCAACGCGCGCCAGCAGGACGCCTGGATGAACTGGGGCGGCGGCCGCGAGGCGATGGCCGACTTCTTCAAGGACTACGGCATCCACGCCATGCCCGCCGGCAACACCGGCGGCCAGATGGGCGGCTGGTTCCGCAAGGAGATCAAGACGGTCGACGATCTCAAGGGCCTGAAGATGCGCACCTCGGGCTTCGCCGGCGAGGTGCTGAGCAAGCTCGGCGTGGTGCCGCAGCAGATCGCCGGCGGCGAGATCTATCCGGCGCTCGAGAAGGGCACGATCGACGCGGCCGAGTGGGTCGGCCCGTACGACGACCAGAAGCTCGGCTTCAACAAGGTGGCGCAGTACTACTACTATCCCGGCTGGTGGGAGGCCGGTCCGCAGCTCTCGGCCTACGTCAACCTCGCCAAGTGGGGCGAGCTGCCGAAGAGCTACCAGGCGATCCTCGAGGCCGCCGCCGCCAAGGCGCACACCGCGATGCTGTCGCGGTACGACACGCAGAACCCCAAGGCGCTGCGCGAGCTGGTCGCCGCCGGCACCAAGCTCACGCCGTTCACCGCCCCGGTGCTCGAAGCCTGCTACGCCAAGGCCAACGAGGTCTATGCCGAGACCATGGCCAAGAACCCGCGCTTCAAGAAGATCTACGAACAGTGGAAGCAGTTCCGCGGCGAGGAGGTGCTGTGGTTCCGCGTCGTCGAGAACACGCTCGACAACTTCATGGCGCGCCTGTCGGCCGCCAACAAGCTCTGACACGCATCGCGCAAGAACCCGGGAAGCCCCGCGCAAGCGGGGTTTTCTTCGCCTTTGGTCGCCTTTCCAAGCCGTGGGTGCCGTGCCATAAACCCGCGCCGCCGGAGCGGCGGTTCGCGTCGCAGAATGCGATCGGAAGAAGAATGCCCCAGGAGTTCTACCCAGATGCAACGTCGTAAGTTCCTGCGTGCCGCCGGTGCGGGCGGTGGCGCCGTCGCGGTCGCGAGCACGCTTGCCGCGCCCGCGGTCGCGCAGTCCATGCCCGAGGTGAAGTGGCGCCTGGCCTCGAGCTTCCCCAAGTCGCTCGACACGATCTTTGGCGCGGGCGAGTTCTTCGCCAAGCGCGTCGCCGCGCTGACCGACAACAAGTTCCAGATCCGCGTCTTCGCCGCCGGCGAGATCGTGCCCGGCCTGCAGGTCGTCGACGCCGTGCAGAACGAGACCGTCGAGTGCGGCCATACCGCCTCGTACTACTATGTCGGCAAGGATCCGACCTTCGCCTTCGACACGGCGCTGCCGTTCGGGCTGAACACGCGCCAGCACAATGCCTGGGTCTATTTCGGCGGCGGGCTCGAGCTGATGCGCGAGTTCTACAAGGAGTACAAGATGATCTCCTTCCTGGTGAGCCACACCGGCGCGCAGATGGGCGGCTGGTGGCGCAAGGAGATCAAGACGCCTGAGGACATGAAGGGCGTGAAGATGCGCATCGGCGGCTTCGCCGGGCAGGTGATGGCCAAGCTCGGCGTGGTGCCGCAGCAGATCGCCGGCGGCGAGATCTATCCGGCGCTCGAGAAGGGCACCATCGACGCCGCCGAGTGGGTCGGCCCCTACGACGACCAGAAGCTCGGCTTCAACAAGGTGGCGCCCTACTACTACTATCCCGGCTGGTGGGAAGGCGCCGCCGCCCTCTCGCTCTACTGCGGCGAGAAGGCCTACGAGGCGCTGCCCGCCATGTACAAGGAGGCGATCGCCGCCGCCGCGGGCGACACGGTGAGCTGGTCGGTCGCCAAGTACGACGCCCAGAACCCCAAGGCGCTGCGCGAGCTGGTCGCCGCCGGCACCAAGTTCCTGCCCTATCCCCAGTCGGTGATGGAGGCCTGCTTCAACGCCGCCAACGAGCTCTACGCCGAGACGGTGGCCAAGAATCCCAAGTTCAAGAAGGTCTTCGAGTCCTGGAAGCCCTTCCGCAACGAGGAGGTGCTGTGGTTCCGGGTGGCGGAGAACACCTTCGACAATTTCATGGCGCGCCAGTCGGCCGGCAACAAGCTCTAGCCGCCGCCTCGACCATCAGGAAAGGCCCCGCCCCGGCGGGGCTTTTTCTTTGCGCGAGTCGTGCGGACATGGCAGGCTCCATTCCGCCGAATGGAATCTCGGCAAACAAAAAAACGTTTCTGGGAGTGGAAAGCATGCAACGTCGGAAATTCCTGCGCACCGCCGGCATCGGCGGCGGCGCCATGGCCGTCGCGAGCACCGTCGCCGCGCCTGCCATCGCTCAATCGATGCCGGAGCTCAAATGGCGCCTGGCCTCGAGCTTCCCCAAGTCGCTCGACACGCTGTACGGCGGCGGCGAGAACTTCGCCAAGTTCATCGGCGAGATGACCGACAACAAGTTCCAGGTCCGCATCTTCGCCGCCGGCGAGATCGTGCCCGGCCTGCAGGTGCTCGACGCCGTGCAGAACGGCACGGTCGAGATGGGCCATTCGGCCGGCACCTACTACATCGGCAAGGATCCGACGCTGGCCTTCGACACCACGCTGCCGTTCGGGATGAACGCGCGCCAGCAGGAAGCGTGGATGAACTGGGGCGGCGGCAAGGACCTGCTGGCCGAGGTCTACAAGGACTACAACACCCTCTCGATCCCCTGCGGCAACACCGGCGCCCAGATGGGCGGCTGGTTCCGCAAGGAGATCAAGAGTACGGAGGACATGAAGGGCCTGAAGTTCCGCATCGCCGGCATCGCCGGCATGGTCTGCGCCAAGCTCGGCTCGGTGCCGCAGCAGATCGCCGGCGGCGACATCTATCCGGCGCTGGAGAAGGGCACCATCGACGCCGCGGAGTGGGTCGGCCCCTACGACGACCAGAAGCTCGGCTTCAACAAGATCGCGCCGTACTACTACTATCCCGGCTGGTGGGAAGGCGGTCCGCAGACCTCCGCCTACATCAACCTCGGCAAGTGGAACGAGCTGCCGAAGTACTACCAGTCCGTTGTCCAGGCGGCAGCCGCCAGGGCGCAGTCGATCATGCTCTCCAAGTATGACGCCGAGAATCCGCGGGCGCTGCGCGAGCTGATGGCCGCCGGCACCAAGCTGATGCCGTTCCCGCAGACCGTGATGGAAGCGGCGTTCAACGCCTCCAACGAGCTCTACGCCGAGATCTCGGCGAAGAACCCGAAGTTCAAGAAGGTCTACGAGAGCTGGAAGCCGTTCCGCAACGAGGAGATCCTGTGGTTCCGCGTCGCCGAATTCACCTTCGACAGCTTCATGGCCCGCCAGTCGGCCGCCAACAAGCTGGGATAGGGCGGACGGACCGAGACGGCGGAGGCTTTGGCAACATGGCACGGATGTATGGAGCCGGTAAGGTTTGATCGGATAACGCCATAGAATCGAGGAAAACCCCGCACAGCGGGGTTTTCTTTTGCCGATCCGCGACCGCAAGCCGGCTTTTCAAACCGAATTCTGCATGCCAGTGTGCGGCCGCCAAAAGGGGGCCATGTGGGCTGCCTATAGGGAGGGTAAACAGCAAATGCAGCGTAGAAAGTTCATCAGGACCGCGGGCGTAGGTGCGGCGGGCGTAGCCGTCGCATCCAGTGTCGCAGCACCGGCCATTGCCCAGGGCATGCCGGAAGTAAAGTGGCGTCTGACGTCGAGCTTCCCGAAGTCTCTCGACACGCTGTACGGCGGGTCGGAGCTGTTCGCCAAGCTGATCGGCGAAATGTCGGACAACAAGTTCCAGATCCGCGTGTTCGCCGCGGGCGAAATCGTCCCCGGCCTGCAGGTCGCCGACGCCGTGCAGAACGGCACCGTCGAGGCCGGCCAGACCGCGGCCTACTACTACTTCGGCAAGCACCCGAATTTCGTGTTCGAGACCGGCCTGCCGTTCTCGATGAACCAGCGCCAGTACTATGCTTGGCTCGAGTTCGGCGGCGGCCATGAGCTGATCAACGACTTCTACAAGGAGTACAACTTCCGTTCGTTCACCTTCGGCGGCACGGGCTGCCAGATGGGCGGCTGGTTCCGCAAGGAAATCAAGTCGATGGACGACATGAAGGGGCTCAAGTTCCGCGTCGGCGGCTTCGCCGGCCTGATCCTGCAGCGCCTCGGCGTCGTGCCGCAGCAGATCGCCGGCGGCGACATCTACCCGGCGCTGGAAAAGGGCACGATCGACGCCTGCGAATGGGTCGGTCCTTACGACGACGAGAAGCTCGGCTTCAACAAGGTCGCCAAGTACTACTACTACCCGGGCTGGTGGGAAGGCGCGTCGGTCGGCTCGCTCTACATCAACAACAAGGTATGGGAGGAGCTGCCCAAGGCCTACAAGGGCATGGTCGAGGCGGCCGCCGGTCGCGTCACCTCCTGGATGGTGCCGAAGTACGATGCCGGCAACCCGGCGGCCCTGCGTCGCCTGGTGGCGGCGGGCACCGAGCTTCGCCCGTTCCCGCGCTCGGTCCTCGAGCCCTGCTTCATCGAGGCCTACAAGTACTACGATGAGCTCGCGGCCAAGGATCCGAAGTTCAAGAAGATCTACGACAACCTGAAGGCCTTCCGTGCCGACGAGAACCTGTGGTTCCGCGTCGCCGAGAATACCTTCGACAACTTCAACTTCTCGATGTCGGCCCAGGGCCGGTAGGAGAAGGCACCGCGAATGAAAGCCCCGCCGGCGACGGCGGGGCTTTTTTCGTGGGTGATCAGTTCTTGGGCGGCGCGCCGAAGACCGGGGGCGGTGCGTCGTCGCTGGGCGGCGCCTGGATCTCGATCTTGACCTTGCTGGGATCGACGCCGCTCGGCTTGTCGAGGAAGACGGTCACCGTCTGCGGCACGAAGATCACGATCGCCACCATGATGAGCTGCAGCAGGACCCAGGGGATCGAGCCCCAGTAGATGTCCGAGCTCTTGACCTCCTTGGGCGCCACGCTGCGCAGATAGAAGAGGGCAAAGCCGAACGGCGGGTGCATGAACGAGGTCTGCACGTTGACGCAGATCATCACCCCGAACCAGATCAACGCGGCATCGGCGCCGACAACCGGCGTCAGCAGCTTCTGCGCCACCGGCGCCAGCATCGGGATGATGATGAAGGCGATCTCGAAGAAGTCGAGGAAGAACGCCAGGAAGAAGACGAACAGGTTGACGACGATCAGGAAGCCCCAGACGCCGCCGGGCAGGCCGGACATCAGGTGCTCGACCCACTGGTTGCCGTCGACGCCCTGGAAGGTGATCGAGAAGCAGGTCGCGCCGACCAGGATGAAGGCGACCATGGCGGTGATGCGCATCGTCGCCTGAAAGGCCTGCACGATCAGGTCGCGCAGCTCCTTGACCTGCCAGGCCCGCCAGCAGAGCCAGGCCACCGCCGCGAACATGATCGAGAACGCGATCTTGAAGGGGACGGATTTGAAAGCGACCATGCCGATCAGGGCGCCGATGACGGCGGCGGCGCAGCCGGCGCCGAAGGCGAGCCGATCGAACCTGGTGAGCGGTGCGTTGCGCACCACGGCCAGCACGATGGCGCCGATCGTGCCCATGGCGCCCGCCTCGGTCGGCGTCGCCAGGCCCATCATGATGGTGCCCAGCACCAGGAAGATCAGCACGGCCGCCGGGATGATGCCCCAGGCGCACTTGAGCAGAAGCGCCTTGCCGAACAGCGTGCGCGGGACCGGCGGCAGGGCTTGGGGCTTCACCAGCGTCAGGTAGAAGGTGTAGATCGCGAAGATCGCGATCTGCATCAGCGAGGGGCCCCAGGCGCCGAGATACATGTCGCCGACCGAGCGGCCCAACTGGTCGGCCAGCACCACCAGCACCAGCGACGGCGGCACCAGCTGGGTGATGGTGCCCGACGCGGCGAGAACGCCGGTCGCGTAGCGCATGTCGTACTTGTAGCGCATCATCACCGGCAGGGTGATCAGCGCCATGGCGATGACCTGCGCCGCTACCGTGCCGGTGATGGCGCCGAGGATGAAGCCGACGATGATGGTCGAGTAGCCGAGACCGCCCTTCACCGGGCCGAACAGCTGGCCCATCGATTCCAGCATGTCCTCGGCCAGGCCGCACTTCTCGAGGATGGCGCCCATGAAGGTGAAGAACGGGATGGCGAGCAGCAGCTCGTTCGACAGGATGCTGCCGAAGACGCGCCCGGGGATGGCCTGCATGAAGGCCATCGTGAAGTAGCCCATCTCGATCGACAGGAAGCCGAAGAAGAAGCCGACCGCCGCCAGCGAGAAGGCGACCGGGTAGCCGATGATCATGAAGACCACCAGCCCCGCGAACATCAGCGGCGGCATCCATTCCAAGGAGATCATTGCGTCGGCCTCTCGTAGTGCGCTTCGAGGCTTTCGACGGGGACGCCGTTGAGGAAGGCCACACGCTTGATGAGCTCGGAGATGCCCTGCAGCGCCACCAGCAGGAACCCGACCGGCAGGACGAGCTTGATCGGCCAGCGCAATAGCCCGCCGGCATTGGAGGAGTGCTCGCTGACGGCGTAGGACTGCATGAAGAACGGCCAGCTGAGCCAGGCCAGGATGATGCAGGTCGGCAACAGGAAGAGCAGGGTGCCGAGGATATCGATCCAGAGCTGTCCGCGGCGGCCGAGGGTCATGTAGAGGAGGTCGACCCGGACGTGCTCGTTGCGCTTCAGCGTGTATGAAGCGCCGAACATCACGATCACGGCGAACATGTACCACTGCACCTCGAGCCAGGCGTTGGAGCTCTGGTCGTAGGCGTAGCGGAACATCGCATTGCCGCCGCTCACCAGGCAGGCCAGCAGCACCAGCCAGTTGCAGACAACACCGATCTTCTCGTTGATTGCGTCGATGACGGTGCTGAAACCCAGCAATGCTCGCATCCAACCTCCCCAGCGCGAGTTCTTGATTGTCGACCCCCCGTTCTCGCTGGCGGGGGGCCTTGTCATAACGTGGTGCGGACGACCACGCTAGCGTCCGGGTCTTTTCGGCGTGAGACGAGGCTGCGTCAAGTTGCTTCAGCGGCCGCGACAGGGTCGGGGCCTGCCTAGACGGCGGGCAACTCCATCCACCCCTCCGGGCCGAAGAACTCGAGCGGCCGGAAGGCGCGCTTGTAGGCCATCTTGCTGGAGTCGGCGATCCAGTAGCCCAGGTAGACGTAAGGCAGGCCACGCCTGGCGGCGGCGTCGGCCAGCCACAGGATCATGTGCGTTCCCAGGCCGCGTCGCGGGTCCTGCGGGTCGAAGAAGCTGTAGACGGCCGACACCCCGCTCGACAGCCAGTCGACCAGGCAGGCGCCGACGAGGCGGCCCTCGGCCGAATCGTCGCGGAACTCGATGATGGCAGTCTCGACCGGGCTTTCCTCGACCATGGCGCGATAGTCGTCGAAGTCCATGTCGGCCATGTCGCCGTCGCGATGGCGCGCCATCACATAGCGTGAGAATAACGAGTACTGCTCTCCGGTCGCCAGCGCCTGGGTCTCCGCTGCATGGACGTGCTCGTTGCGCCGCAGGATGCGCTTCTGGGCGCGGCTCGGTTCGAAGTCGCGGACGCGGATACGCACCGGCACGCAGGCGCGGCAGCCCTCGCACAGGGGCTTGTAGACGAAATGATGGGACCGCCTGAAGCCGGCATCGGTGAGGGTGTCGTGCTGCGAGATGGCGTCGGGTCCGCTGAGCTCCGTGACGAGCTTGGTCTCCAGCCGGTGCGGCAGATACGGGCAGCGCATCGCCGGTGTGGTGCGGAAGAACCGCAGGGTCTGGATGTTCTGACGGATGAACATTGCTTCGAGGCCAGTGTACCGCGGTCACCTGCGAAGGAAAGGACTAGTCCGTACGACCAAGGTCGACAGAAGGCCGCGAAGTCAAGGTCTTTGTCTAATGCCGGTCAACCGGCGAAACGGCACCAACGCCAGCCGCACCAGCTTGGGCAGGAGCCAGATGAGCAGGGCCACGAACGCGGCGAGCAAGCACAGGAAAGTGATCGGATGGGCAATGGCGAGCGCCAGTCCCCCGATCACGCCAACGTCCTCGGCGAAGGAGGCGGCGACGTTGCTGAACGGTTCGGGCGAGGTGTTGATCAGCGCCCGCGTTCCGGTCTTGGCGACGTGCGTGCCGGCGGCCAGGGTGCCGCCCAGCAGGCCCGCGATGACCGCGACCTCCGGACTGAGGCCGCCGGCGGCGCCGTAGGCCAGCAGGGCCCCGGCCGGCACGCGCACGAAGGTCTGCAGCACGTCGTTTATGCTGTCGACGTAGGGGATCTTGTCGGCGAAGAAATTGAGCGCGACCAGGATCACCGCCACGCCCATGACCCAGGGCGACGCCAGCACCTGCAGGTCGGCCGGCAAGGCGACCAGGCCGAGCCGCTGGGCGGCGCCCAGCACCAGGACGGCAGCGTAGGCGTTGAAGCCGCTCGCCCAGCCCGCGCCCAGTGCGACGGCGATCGCGGCGATGACGTCGGTGCTCACGGCGCCGTCACAGGGCGCGTCGCGCCTTGAGCGCGGTGGCGAGCGTGCCGTCATCCAGCCAGTCGAGCTCGCCGCCCACGGGCACGCCGTGGGCGAGACGGGTAAGGGGCACATCGAGCTCGCCGAGGCGCTCGGCGAGATAGTGCGCAGTGGTCTGGCCGTCGACCGTCGCGTTGGTGGCGACGATCACCTCGCGGATGCCGCTCGCGGCCACCCGTTTCACCAGGCCGGCGATGTTGAGCTCGTCCGGGCCGATGCCGTCCAGCGCCGATAGGGAACCGCCAAGCACGTGATAGAGGCCGCGGAAGATCTTGCCGCGCTCCATCGCCCACAAGTCGCCGACATCCTCGACGACGCAGATCAGGCCCTGGTCGCGATGGGGATCGGCGCAGATCGAGCAGGGGTCGATCGTGTCGAGGTTGCCGCAGGTCGAGCAGGCGCGGATCGCGCGCGCGGCGTCCGCCAGCGCCGTGCCGAGCGGCTGCATCAGGGTCTCGCGCTTCTTCAGGAGATGCAGCGCCACGCGCCGTGCCGAGCGCGGTCCGAGTCCGGGGAGCCGCCCCAGTAACTGGATCAGCCGCTCGATCTCCGGGCCGTTCATCGCGAATACACTTCCTCCCCAGCGAAGCTGGGGAGGTGGTGGCGTCCTGCGCAGACGGAGGGGTCGTGAGCATCGGCAATGCTGCTCATGACCCCTCCGCCCGCTACGCGGGCACCTCCCCATCGCGGCATCCGCGATGGGGAGGAACGCATTGCGTGGATCACAGCTTGAAGCCCGGCGGCAGCGGCAGGCCGCCGGTGATGGTGCGCATCTGCTCCTGCACGGTCTGCTCGACCTTGGCGCGCGCGTCGTTGGCGGCCGCCACGATCAGGTCCTCGACCACGCCCTTGTCGGCCGGCACGAACAGCGAGGCGTCGATCTCGACCTTGCGGGTCTCGTTCTTGCCGTTGACCGTGACCTTGACCAGGCCGGCCCCCGAGGAGCCCACGATCTCCATGCGCTCGAGCGTCGCCTGCAGTTCCTGCATCTTCTGCTGCATGGCCTGGGCCTGCTGCATCAGGCCGCCGAGATCTTTCAGCTTGTCGAACATCAGTACTCGCTTTCCGGCACGTCGTCGTCCGCGGGATACTCTTCGGGGCCCGGCGGCTCGTCGCCGGCGTCGACCAGGCCCGCCACCAACGAGGTCTGCTCGCCCTTGCGCCGCACGGCGTCGAGCCTGGCGCCGGGGAAGGTTTTCAGGATGGCCTGGACCAGCGGATTGTTCTCGGCCTGATTGCGCAGCTCATCGCCCTTGGCCGCCTTCTGCTCGTTGAGGGTGGGCTTGCCGGCCGCCGACGACACGGTGGCGATCCAGCGGCGGCCCGTCCATTGGCTCAAAAGCTCGCTGACGCGCGGCGCCAGGTCGGGCGGCGCCTTGGCCTCCGGGCGGAACTCGATCAGGCCCGGCTCGCAGCGCACTTCGTGGACGTGATGCATGAGATGATGCACCAGGCGCGGCTCGCGGCGGGCCTCGAACAGGGCGACGATCTCGGTGAAGGTCCGCGGGTTGGGCTGAGCCGCCGCCGGCTGGCTCGCGGCGGCAGTGATCGGTTGGGCTGCGAGGCGCGCAGCGGCGCCGCCTCCGCCACCGCGCGGCGGCGGGGCGACCACGCTTGTGACG
>JAEWIV010000201.1 GCA_023386865.1 Pseudomonadota bacterium | reverse complement strand
GCACGAGACATCACCTGTTCTCCAGACGCGGAAGTGTACCCATGAGCTTGGAGATAATCTGCAACATGACCTCGTCGGCGCCGCCGCCGATCGAGGCCAGCCGCGAATCGCGGAACGAGCGCGCCGTCGGCGATTCCCACAGATAGCCGGCGCCGCCCCAGTATTGCAGGCAGCCGTCGGTCACCAGGCGCAGCATGCGGCCTGCCTTCAGCTTGGCCATCGAGGCCAGCATGGTGACGTCTTTGCCGTCGAGATACTCCTCGCAGGCGCGATAGCAGAGCGAGCGCACCAGCTCGACCTCGGTGCGGAACTCGGCGAGCTTGAAGTGTATCACCTGGTTGTCGAGCAGCGGCCGGCCGAACACCTTGCGCTCGCGCGTGTATTCGACGGTCTGGTCGATCAGGCGCTCCATGCCGACCACGGCCGAGATGGCGCCCCACAGCCGCTCTTCCTGGAACTGCTGCATCTGGTAGACGAAGCCCATGCCTTCCTGGCCGATCGTGTGGCGCACCGGCACCTTCACCTCGTCGAAGAAGATCTGGGCGGTGTCGGACGAGCGCATGCCGAGCTTGTCGAGCTTCTTCACGACCTGGACGCCCTTGGTCTTCATCGGGACCACGATCAGCGACTTGTTCTTGTGCACCGGGCCTTCGCCGGTGTTGGCCAGCAGGCACATCCAGTCGGCCTGGGTGCCGTTGGTGGTCCACATCTTGCCGCCGTTGATCACCCAGTCGCCGCCGACGCGCCTGGCCGTGGTCTTGAGCGAAGCGACGTCGGAACCGGCGCCGACCTCGGAAACGCCGAGGCAGGCGACATAGTCGCCGGCGATCGACGGCGCCAGGAACTGCTTGCGCAGCTCGTCGCTGCCGTAGCGGGCGAGCGCCGGCGTCGCCATGTCGGTCTGCACGCCGATCGCCATGGGGACCGAGCCGCAATTGATGTGGCCAAGTTCCTCGGCCATCACCATGGCATAGGAATAGTCGAGCCCCATGCCGCCGAACTCCGTCGGCTTGTTGATGCCGAGCAGGCCGGCGTCGCCGAGCTTCTTGAAGACGTCGTGGGCCGGGAAGATGCCGTCCTCCTCCCACTTGTCGATGTAGGGATTGATGTCCTTGTCGATGATGGCGCGCAGCGTGCGGCGGATCTCGGCATGTTCGGGCGTGAATTGCATCGTCTGCCTTTCTTCGGACCGCGGGCCTCCTGGCCCGCTCAGGCGCATTCATATGCGCTCATGATCATGATGCGGACCTGGAGGTCCGCGCTCCGGTTCATCGGTTGCCCAGCCGGGGCAACGTCCCCATCAGCTTGGAGATGATCTGCAGCATGACCTCGTCGGCGCCGCCGCCGATCGAGCCGAGCCGGCCGTCGCGGTAGCTGCGGGCGACGGGATTGTCCCAGAGGTAGCCGGCGCCGCCCCAGTATTGCAGGCAGGCATCGGAGACCTCGCGGCGCAGGCGGCCGGCCTTCAGCTTGGCCATCGAGGCCAGCATGGTGACGTCGGTGCCGGCGAGATACTCCTCGCAGGCGCGGTAGACGAGGGAGCGCAGCGCCTCGACCTCGCTCTTGAGCTCGGCCAGGCGGAAATGGATCACCTGGTTGTCGAGCAATGGCCGGCCGAACACCTTGCGCTCGCGCGTGTACTCGATGGTGGCGTTGATGATGCGGTCGCATCCCATCAGCGTGCCGGCACCGGCCCACAGCCGCTCCTCCTGGAACTGCTGCATCTGGTAGATGAAGCCCGAGCCCGGCTCGCCGATCGTGTAGCGTACCGGCACCCTGACCTCGTCGAAGAAGGTCTGCACGGTGTCCGAGGCTCGCATGCCGAGCTTGTCGAGCTTCTTCACGATCTGGACGCCCTTGGTCTTCATCGGCACGACAATGAGCGACTTGTTCTTGTGGACCTGGCCGTCACCGGTGTTGGCCAAGAGGCACATCCAATCGGCCTGCGCGCCGTTGGTCGTCCACATCTTGCCCCCGTTGATCACCCAGTCGCCGCCGACCCGGCGGGCCGTGGTCTTGATCGAGGCGACGTCGGAGCCCGCGCCGGTCTCCGACACGCCGAGACAGGCGACGTAGTCGCCGCTGATCGAGGGGGCCAGGAACTCCTGGCGCAGCTCGTCGCTGCCGTAGCGGGCGAGGGCCGGCGTCGCCATGGAGATCTGAACGCCTGTCGCCATGGGGATCGAGCCGCCGTTCACCAGGCCGAGCGATTCCGAACAGATCATGGCGTAGGAGAAGTCAAGCCCCGACCCGCCGAACTCGACGGGCTTGTCGACGCCAAGAAGACCCGCATCGCCCATCTTCTTGAACAGGGCATGGGCGGGGAAGGAGCCTTCCTTCTCCCATTCGTCGACGTTGGGATTGATCTCGCGATCGATCAGCGTCTTCCAGGTCTGACGCAAGGCCTCGTGCTCGGGGGTGAATTTCATCGTTACATCCTTGCGACGCCGAAGGTGATGGGATTGAGCGGCCGCACCATCGATTCGCGGGCGATCGACAGCGTGAAGGCCAGGATACGCCGCGTGTCGCGCGGATCGATGATACCGTCGTCCCACAGATGCGCGGTGCCGTAGAGCGCGGTCGATTCGCGGTCGAACTGATCGACGATCGACTTGAACATCTTGTCGATCTGCTCGCGTGGCGGCTGGTTGCCCTCGCGCAGGAACTTCTGCTCGGTCACGGTCTTCATCACGCCGGCCGCCTGCTCGCCGCCCATGACGGCCGTGCGGCTGTTGGGCCAGGCGAAGATGAAGCGCGGATCGTAGGCGCGGCCGCACATGCCGTAATTGCCGGCGCCGAAGCTGCCGCCGATCACGATGGTGATCTGCGGCACGGTGGCATTGGCCACCGCCTGGATCATCTTGGAGCCGTGCTTGACGATGCCGCCGCGCTCGGCCTCGGTGCCGACCATGTAGCCCGTAGTGTTCTGCAGGTAGACGATGGGCGTGCCCTGCTGGCAGCAGAGCTGGATGAACTGCGCGGCCTTGACCGAGCCCTTGGTGGTGATCGGCCCGTTGTTGCCGATGAAGGCCACGGGCTCGCCCTCGATCTCGGCCCAGCCGCAGATCGTCTGCTGGTCGTAGAGGCCCTTGAACTCGAGGAAGTCCGAGCCGTCGACCAGGCGGGCGATCACCTCGCGCACGTCGTAGGGATCCTTGTGCGAGGGCGGGACGACGCCACAGAGCTCGTCGATGTCGTACAGCGGCTCCTTGAACGGCTTCTGCCGACGTAATGGCAGGCGGTCGTTCCAGTGCCACTTGGCAATGACCTCGCGCGCCATGCGCAGCGCATCGGCATCGTTCTCGGCCATCCATTCGGCAACGCCCGACACTGTGGCGTGCATCTCGGCGCCGCCCAGCTCCTCGTCGGTCGCGATCTCGCCGGTCGCGGCCTTCAGGAGCGGCGGCCCGGCCAGGAACACCTTGGCCTGGTTGCGCACCATGATGACGTAGTCCGAGAGGCCGGGCAGGTAGGCGCCGCCCGCCGTCGACGAGCCGTGCACCACGGTGAGCTGCGGGATGCCGCGCGCCGACATGCGGGCCTGGTTGGCGAAGCCGCGCCCGCCCGGCACGAAGATCTCGGCCTGGTACAGAAGGTTGGCGCCGCCCGATTCCACGAGGTTTACGACGGGCAGCTTGTTCTCCAGCACGATCTGCTGCACGCGCTGGCCCTTGCGCTGGCCCGACGGCGCGACGGTGCCGCCTTTGATGGCAGAGTTGGAGGCCGTCACGATGCAGCGCACGCCCTCGACATAGCCGATGCCCGCGACCGAGCCGCCGCCGGCGCTCGAACCGTCCTTGTCGTCATGCATGCGGTAGCCGGCGAGCGGCATCAATTCGAGGAAGGGTGCGCCGCGGTCGAGCAGCAGGGCGATGCGCTCGCGCGGCATCAGCTGCTTGCGCTTGCGGAAGCGGTCGCGTGATTTCTCGGAGGCCGCCTGCACGCTCTTCTCGGCATCGCGGAACTCGGCGATCGCCGCCAGCATGCGCTCGCGGTTCTTCTTGTACTCGTCGCCGTTGCGGTCGACCTGGCTTTCGATGATCGGCATGGTCAGCCGCCCAGGACCTTGGGCCGCACCGCGAGGTGGAAGCCGTTGAACTCGTTGAGGCGCTCGACGGCACGCAGCTCCATCGAGCGATTGCCGAGCGGCGTGCCGCCATCGATGCGCAGCTCCGTGCCGGTGATGTAGCCCGCGGCATCGCTCAGCAGGAAGCACACGGCGGCCGAGACCTCGCTCTCGGTGCCCAGCCGGCCCAGCGGGCAGTAGCCCTTGAGCTTGGGGATCTGCTCCTTGAACTCGCCCTGGTAGGTGTCCATGCCGGAGGAGGCGATCCAGCCCGGCGACACCGCGTTGACGCGCACGCCGGCATACGCCCATTCGTGCGCCAGGGTCATGGTGAGGTTGACCATGCCGGCGCGCGCCGCACCGGTGTGCGCCATGTTGGGGAAGCCGTTGCGGAAGTCGGCGGCCATGTTCACGATCGAGCCGCCATGCCGTTCCATCGACTGGGCGAAGACCTCGCGGCTGACGATGAAGCCGCCGGTGAGGTTGTTGCGCACCACGACGTCGAAGCCCTTGGCGCTCATGGCGACGGCGGGCGAGGGGAACTGGCCGCCCGCGTTGTTGAACAGGCCGTGGATGCGGCCGTTCCGTTGCACCATCGCCGCGATCGCCTCCTTGACCTGCGCTTCCTCGCGGATGTCGAAGACATGCGTCTCGCACGAGCCGCCCGATGCTTCGATCTCGCCCTTCACGACGGCGAGCTTGTCGGGCTTGCGGCCGGTGATGACGACATGGGCGCCCAAGGCGGCGATCTCGTGCGCCGTGGGGCGGGCGCTGGCCCAGGCCGCCCCGGGGGCGCCGGG
>JAEWIV010000165.1 GCA_023386865.1 Pseudomonadota bacterium | reverse complement strand
GCCTTCGGTGGCGGTGGTGGCGGCGGTGCAGCGGCAGTGAAGCCGGCCAGCGGCGCCGTGTTGGCGGCGAGCTTCGGCGTGCTTTCAGGAAGCACCAGGCTGGGATCGAAATTGGCTGACGTGTAGCGCGCCGAAGGGGGCTTGCGGATGTTCGTCCAGGCCGACAGCCGCATGGTCGAGGCGGAGGCGAAGCCCTGGTCCATCAGCATCGCCATCATGCGGTCGCGCTGGCCGGCGCTGTCGCCGCCCATGACCACGCCGATCAGGCGCCGGTTGTCGCGCATGGCCGACATCACGAGATTGAAGCCCGAGGCGTTGGTGTAGCCCGTCTTCAGGCCATCGGCGCCTTCGTAGGAGCCCAGCATGCGGTTGTGGTTCTCGAGCGTACGACCTCGATAGGGCCAGCTCTGCACCGAGAAGACCGGGTAGTAGTGGGGGAAGTCGCGCATCAGCGCGAATGCGAGGCGCGCCATGTCACGCGCGGTCGTGACCTGCTCGCGGTTGGGCAGGCCGGAGGCGTTGCGGAACACCGTCTGGGACATGCCGAGCTGACGCGCCTTGCTGGTCATCATCTGCGCGAAACTGGCTTCGTCGCCGCCCAGCGCTTCTGCCAGAACGACGGCGGCATCGTTGGCCGAGCGCGTCACCAGCGCCATCGTGGCGTCGCGCACGCTGACCGTGCCGCCCGGCGGCAGTCCCATCTTGGTCGGCGGCGCATTGAGCGCGTTGATCGATACCGGCAGGCCGTCGCCGAGGGAGAGGCGACCCGAGTCGAGCGCCGAGAAGGTCAGATAGATCGTCATCAGCTTGGTAAGCGACGCCGGATGGCGAAGCTGGTCGGGCTGATCGGACGACAACTCGCGCCCGCTGGCGGCGTCGAGGATGATGTAGGCGTCGCGGCCGTCGACGGCGGGGTTGGACACCCAGTTCGAGGCGGCGGCCGGCCGGACCGCTTTGGCCTTTGCCTTGCCGGTCGGCGCGGCGCGCTTCACCGGCGGCGATTGCGCGTTGGCATCACCGGGCAGGAGAGCGGCAACAAGAAAGAACGCTGCGGCGAGCAGGGAAAGGCCGGCCGCGATGCGACGGAGAGGGGAGGTCATCGCAATTACGCCATTACCAAAGTCTATATTTTTGTGCCGAAGCAAAGGCTTAGGGGCAGTTCCTCGACGATACTCAAATTTATGGGGTTATGCAACTTTTATGCTGCCGCCTTGATGCCCAACTTGCCGTGGACTCTCCAATGGAGGCTGTCGTTCTGTGGCCGGAGTTGCGCGATGAAATCGAAGTCTATGGCCGTATTCGGGCTCGCCCTGCTGGCGTCGCCGATGGCCTCGGCTCAGCGGCCTGACCGCAATGTCGACCCGCCCATCGTGCGCAGCTTCAACTGGTTCGCCTATGTCGGCGGCGACGATATCCGGGCCAACTGCGGCAAGGACGGGCGCAATCGGATGCGTCTCGTCTACAATGCCATCTACTCCGAGCAGGTCAGGACCTACGAGCTGTTTCTGCAGCCCGACGGCACCGCCGGCCTTAATATCGGCGTTCTGGCCGACCAAGGCGTCGTCTCGAACATGCTGCTGTTCAATAGTGGCGACGTCCTGAAGCCGTGGAGCATGAGGAAGGGCGAGCGCATCCTGAATGCTGGCGAGACGCGTGAGCTGATGGCGCTCTTCCAGGCAAGCGCCGCCTTCGGCCCGCCGCGCGATGGCCTGCGCCTTCCCGATGTCGACTTCTGGTGGACGGTCGCCTCGTGTCGCGACGGGATCTGGGGCTTCCAAGCCTATCACTATCCGACCGACGGCTTCGCCAACGTCAAATTCGCCCAGAAGCTCTTTGCGTTCGACACGGTGCCGGTGCCGGTCAACCCGCCGCGCAAGCTGGTGCCGGCGGAGTTGCGACGCGATCCCAACGCACCGGTCAATCACATGAAGGCCAACCAATGGACGCTGACGGTCGGCCGCGATGGATTGCGGCCTAGATAAGCCGCCGGCCGGTGCCGCCGGCTATTTGCCGGTTGGGTGCAGTCCAGCAGACGGCGGCGGCATTGCTGTGGGCGAAGCCACTGGTCGCCGAGGTAGCGGAAACCCGGGGCGTGCCTATATAATTCGAGCGTTTCGGCCTGATGGGGGACTGTGATCCGGACAATGGACTCTCTGCGTATCGACTGCGAGTGGCGCCTCGAAGGCGACCGACTGGGCGGGCCCAATGAACCGCCCGGTGGTCCGCCGCCGCAGCCGCCGCGCCGCGACGACGGGGAGGGCGATGGCGAGGGCCGAAGCGGGGCGCTGACGCTTACGCGGACCCGGACCAAGAAGCCGTCCATGTATAAGGTATTGATGCTGAACGACGATTACACGCCGATGGAATTCGTCGTCGACGTCCTGCAGCACATCTTCCAGAAGAATCGCGAAGAGGCCACCAAGATCATGCTGCACGTCCATCAAAAGGGCGTCGGCATATGCGGCGTATATACCTACGAGATCGCCGAGACGAAGGTGACGCAAACCGTGGATTACGCGCGCAAGAACCAGCACCCTCTCCAGTGTACGTTGGAGAAGGAGTGAACCTGATCGAGAGTTGCACGTTGTTCCTGCAGTCGAGGTAGTTCGATGTCCATGCTGTCCAAGAACCTCGAGAGATCCCTCCATCGCGCCTTCGGGCTGGCCGGCGAGCGCCGCCACGAATACGCGACCCTCGAGCACCTGCTTTTGGCGATGACCGAGGACGACGACGCGGTTCCCGTCCTCAAGGCCTGCGGCGTCGACATCGATCGCCTGCGCCACGACCTGGAAACTTTCATCGACAATCGTCTGAAGGGCATCATCACGCAGAATCCGAGCGAGCCGCTGCCGACTGCGGGCTTCCAGCGGGTCGTGCAGCGTGCCGCCGTCCATGTGCAGTCATCGGGTCGCAAAGAAGTCACAGGCGCCAACGTGCTGGTGGCGCTGTTCTCGGAACGCGACAGCCACGCCGTCTCGTTCCTCGAGAACCAGGGCATGACCCGGCTCGACGCCGTCGACTACATCAGCCACGGCAAGGCCAAGGTGCCGGGCCGCGCCCGCACGCGCCGGGTCCAGGGCTCCGAGGAGGAGAACGGCGGCGAGACCGCGGTCAAGCAGGGCAACGAGGCGCTGGCTGCTTATTGCGTGGACCTTAACCAAAAGGCGCGCGAAGGCCGCGTCGATCCGCTGATCGGCCGCGAGCACGAAGTCGAGCGCACCATCCAGGTGCTGTGCCGGCGCACCAAGAACAACCCGCTCTATGTCGGGGAGCCCGGCGTCGGCAAGACGGCGATCGCCGAGGGCTTGGCACGCAAGATCGTCGAGGGCGAAGTGCCCGACGTCCTGAAGGAGTCGGTGATCTACGCGCTCGACATGGGCGCGCTGCTCGCCGGCACGCGCTATCGCGGCGACTTCGAGGAGCGGCTCAAGGCCGTGCTGTCGGAACTCAAGAAGAAGCCCAACTCGGTGCTGTTCATCGACGAGATTCACACCATCATCGGCGCCGGCGCCACCTCGGGCGGATCGATGGATGCGTCGAACCTCTTGAAGCCCTCGCTGCAGTCCGGCGAGCTGCGCTGCATCGGCTCGACGACCTACAAGGAATACCGCAACTACTTCGAGAAGGACCGGGCGCTGGTGCGCCGCTTCCAGAAGATCGACGTGCCGGAGCCTTCGATCGCCGATGCCGTCGAGATCATGAAGGGCCTGAAGCCGGTCTACGAGAAGCACCACCACGTCACCTACACCGACGATGCCATCAAGGCGTCGGTGGAGCTGGCGGCGCGCTACATCCACGATCGCAAGCTGCCCGACAAGTCGATCGACGTGATCGACGAGGTCGGTGCCGCCCAGATGCTGCGCAAGCCCGATGATCGCAAATCCACCATCGAGGTGCACGACATCGAGGAGATCGTGGCCAAGATCGCGCGCATCCCGCCCAAGAGCGTATCCAAGGACGACACCGAGATGCTGCGCAACATCGATCGCGACCTGAAGACGGTCGTGTTCGGCCAGGATCGCGCCATCGACCAGCTGTCGGCCGCGATCAAGCTCGCGCGCGCCGGCCTGCGCTCGCCGGAGAAGCCGATCGGGTCGTATCTGCTGGCCGGCCCCACCGGCGTCGGCAAGACCGAGGTGACGCGCCAGCTCGCGCGCCTGCTCGGCCTCGAGCTGATCCGCTTCGACATGTCGGAGTACATGGAGCGTCACAGCGTGTCCCGCCTGATCGGTGCGCCGCCGGGCTATGTCGGCTTCGACCAGGGCGGCCTGCTGACCGACCAGGTCAACCAGCACCCGCATTGCGTCATCCTGCTCGACGAGATCGAGAAGGCCCATCCCGACGTGTTCAACGTGCTCCTGCAGGTGATGGACTACGGCAAGCTCACCGACCACAACGGCCGGACAGTGGACTTCCGCAACGTCATCCTGTGCATGACCACCAACGCCGGCGCCGCCGACATCGCCAAGCCCGCCCTTGGATTCGGCCGCGAGGCGCGCCACGACGAGGATGACGACGCGATCAACCGGCTGTTCGCGCCAGAGTTCCGCAACCGCCTCGATGCCGTGATCAAGTTCGCCAACCTCGGCCCCGAGAGCATGGGCAAGGTGGTGGACAAGTTCGTGGCCGAGCTCGAAGTGCAGCTCGCCGATCGCAAGGTGTTCATCGAGCTCAGCGACGCGGCGCGTCGCTGGCTGGCGGAGAAGGGCTACGACCGGCTGTTCGGCGCCCGGCCGCTGGCCCGGATCATCCAGGAGCACCTGAAGAAGCCGTTGGCCGAGGAAGTGCTGTTCGGCAAGCTGTCGAACGGCGGGGGCACGGTGCGCGTCGATAGCAAGGGCGAAGGCGCCGCCGCCGAGCTCGCCTTCACCTTCCTGCCGCCGGAGCGCGTTGCGCTGCCGCCGGCGAATCAGGAACCCGTTTTGGCTGAGTGAGGTTCTTCCGACCGGTTTGGGTCGCGTTTCGGGCCGCGGTGGCCGCCACCGCGGTCTTCTGGGCCACCGTTTTCATCGTCGAGAACGGCGGTTGGGAGGTGCCGATGGGCATCGTCCAGCCGCTGGTGTTCTTCGTCCTGTTCTTCTTCGGCGTATTGCTGTTGCGCCGCCGTTGAGTCATTCGGGCGTAATGACCGACAACTGCCCGGTCAGGGCGACGTAACGCTCGGTCGGCGAGGATCCTCCTGCAGGCGAGAGAGCCTGATGGAGGAACGCCATGAAGATCAGCAAGACCATCGCCGCGGCCGTCGGAGTCGCCCTCGCGCCGACTATCGCATCCGCGGCGGTCATCGGCGGCACCTACTACGCGCCGCAATACGACTACGGCGAATTCTTCGCCGTCGCCGACCATCACGACTTCAAGGTCGTTCTGGCCGGCAATCCGTTTCCAGGCAGCGATATCGGCTCCGTGGCGCGCGACCTGCTGCCGCTGATGCAGGCCGCCAAGCCGCGGCCCGCGCTGACCTTCGTCTATGACGTCGAGACGGCAAAGGACCAGCCTAACTATCGCCTGGTGCTGGTGTTCGATGCCGCCAGCGATCTCGCAGGCAAGGAGGTCTGCAGCGGTGTCACACGCTTCAAGTCCGGCCAGCCGGGCCTCTTCCGGGCCTACGCCGTCTATTGCCGCAACGAGGTGGTGATGTCGGAGACGACGGCGTGGACCGCGGCCAGCGCTGCCGGCGACCCGCGCGTCGCGGCGCTCTTTCGCGAGCTGTTCATGGTTGTGTTCCCCGACTCGCATGCCCTGAAGCCGAATGTCGGGGATGGCAACCGGCAGTAGGAAGGACGACGGACGGGCTACTCGTTCTCCTTCCGGAACGGCGAGTATTCCATCAGGCCTTCGATCTCCTGTTCGACGGCCGGGCGCTCCTGCTTCAGTAAGTTGTCGACGGCGCGCCGGAAGC
>JAEWIV010000159.1 GCA_023386865.1 Pseudomonadota bacterium | reverse complement strand
GGTGGTGGACTGGTTCGCGTAATCGCGAACTGGTTCGCGTAATCGCGAACTGGTTCGCCTGAGGGGCCAGTTGACGGGGGTGGCCCGGGCCCTTAAAAAGCCCGCCTTCCCGCCCTCCGGCGGGATCGTTTTTTAGCGGAAGCCGCCATGCCTCGTCGTTGCGCCCTGTCGGGCAAGTCCGTGCAATACGGCAACAATGTGAGCCACGCCAACAACAAGACCCGGCGGCGGTTCATGTCCAACCTGCAGGTTGCCTCGGTCCTGTCGGACGCCCTTGGCCACACCGTGCGCCTGCGCCTGACGCCGCGCGGCATCAAGACGATCGAGCACAATGGCGGCATCGACGCCTATCTGCTGGGCACCAACGACAGCAAGCTCAGCCCCGAGATGAAGGTGCTGAAGCGCCGGGTGGTCTCGGCCAAGGCCAAGAAGGACGCAAAGAAGGTGGCAGCGTAGCCGCCGTCCCGAGCCGCAGGCGCGGGACCTCGTCTCCAAGAAAGTAGTTCTCTCCGCCACGCCGCGCGCGGCGCGGCCGGTCGAGATGATGCCTACGGCGTCAGCTCGAACAGCAGCAGGATGTTGCGCTGGAGCGGATTGAAGTTGTCGTCCGAGATCAGCCACAGCAGCGTCTCGCCGCGCGACCCGCGTGTCGCGGCAATGCCTTCCAGATTGTCGACGGCATAGGGCGAGGCGAGCCGCGCCAGCTCCTCGGCCTGCACCGTGGCGCCGGCCACGACCTGGCCGGCATCGAAGCGCATGACGCGGCAGCGCACGCCGCGCACCACGTCGAAGGCCCGCTCGATCGTCGCCAGCGAGCCGTCGGGAAGCTGCGCGATCGAGGTCGGCCGGAAGTCGGGAATGGTGGCGTAGCTGAACGAGGCCCACTGGTAGCGCCCGGCGGCTCCAGGCGTGCCGATCCAGCCCGCCACCGTGCCGGTCCGCACGCTGTATTCCTCGCTGATAGCGATGACGCGCCCGTCGGGCAGCACGGTCAGCGCCTCGATCCCGCCATTGGCCGGCTGCCGGGCGATCTCGGCCGGGCCTTCGATCCGGGTCGGCGTGGCGGTCAGCGTCCGGTAGTGCCAGAGCCGATGGTCGCGCTCGAAGGCGACCAGCCATGACCCGTCGGGCAGGCGCGCCAAGCCCTCGGCATCGGCCTCGATCTTGTGGGCGATCGGCCTGCCGTCGAGACCCTTGAGCTGGCCGGTGCGGGCGTTGACGAGGCCGGCGAGATTGGCGTCGCCGTCATACTCGATGGTGGCGGTGAGCCAGGCGCCTTCGTCGGAGATCGAGGTCAGGCTCTTGCCGTCGGCCGCGACCTGCAGGTCCGACCAGCCGCCGAAGTGGCGGGCGTCGGCCGTCATCATGATGCCGCCGCGCCAGACCAGCCGGCCGATGCTCTTGGCCGACGGATCGTCGATCTTGAAGGGTTGCGAGGCGCTCCTGATCTCGAGCGCCTGCTCTTGCGCCACCGCCGGCGACGGCGAGGCGCCGGCGCAGGCCGTCGCCAGCAGGCAGACGACGAACAGCGATCGCAGGATGACGCGCAAGGTCAGGCGGCGCGTCGGCCGGACTTCCCACCCGCGGCTTTGGTGCCCTGACGGTTGGCCGTACGCTGGCCGCGAGCGGCCCGTGCCGTCTGGGTGTCCTCCTCGTCGAACAGCGAGGCGAGCTGCTCCATCATCGTGCCGCCGAGCTGGTCGGCGTCGACGATGGTGACGGCGCGGCGATAGTAGCGCGTGACGTCGTGGCCGATGCCGATGGCGATCAGCTCGATCGGCGAGCGCGTCTCGATCCAGTCGATGACGTCGCGCAGGTGCCGCTCGAGATAGTTCCCCGGATTGACCGACAGAGTCGAATCGTCGACCGGCGCTCCGTCCGAGATCACCATCAGGATCTTGCGCTCCTCCGGCCTCGGCAGCAGGCGGTTGTGCGCCCACAGCAGCGCCTCGCCGTCGATATTCTCCTTGAGGATGCCCTCGCGCAGCATCAGGCCCAGGCTCTTGCGGGCGCGCCGCCACGGCGCGTCGGCCGGCTTGTAGATGATGTGGCGGAGATCGTTGAGGCGGCCCGGATTGGCCGGCTTGCCGGCGGCGAGCCACTGCTCACGGCTCTGGCCGCCCTTCCAGGCGCGCGTGGTGAAGCCCAGGATCTCGACCTTGACGCCGCAACGCTCGAGCGTGCGGGCGAGGATGTCGGCGCTCATCGCCGCCACCGTGATCGGCCGGCCGCGCATCGAGCCCGAGTTGTCGATCAGGAGCGACACCACCGTGTCGCGGAAGTTGGTCTCCTTCTCCTTCTTGAAGGAGAGGGCGTGCATGGGATTGGCGACGATGCGGGCCAGCCGCGCCGCGTCGAGCGTGCCCTCGTCGAGGTCGAAGTCCCACGAGCGGTTCTGCTGCGCCATCAGGCGGCGCTGCAGGCGATTGGCGAGCTTGCCGATCACGCCCTGCAGGTGGCTGAGCTGCTGGTCGAGGTGATTGCGCAGGCGGCCGAGCTCCTCGGCGTCGCACAGCTGGTCGGCATCGACGATCTCGTCGAACTTCACCGTGTAGGCGTGATACTGCTGGCCCAGCGGCTCGTTGGAGAGCGCGCCCGGCGGCAGCCATGGGCGCTCGGCGCGGCCCGGCTCTTCCTCGTCGCCCGAGCCCATCTGCATCTCGGTCTGGGCCTGGTCGGCGACGGTCTCGGAGGCGTCCTCCTGCTCCGACGCGTCCTCGGTCTCCTCGCCCTGGGCGCCGTAGCCGTGGGTCTCGCTCGAATCGCTCTGGTCGTCGCCGGTCTCGTTGGACTGGCCGTCGGCGTTCTCCTGGTCCTGCGATTCCTGGTCGTCCTCGTCCTGCAGGTCGGCCGATTCGTCGCCGAGCTTGAGGTCGCGGATGAGCTGGCGCGCGGCGCGGGCGAAGGCTTCCTGGTTGGCGAGCGATTCGCGCAGCTTCTGGAAGTCGCGGCCTGCGGCTGCCTCGACGTCGGCGCGCCACATGTCGACCATCGCCTTGGCGGCATCGGGCGGCGCGGCGCCCAACAGCTGCTCGCGGGCGATCAGGCCGATCACGTCGGCGATCGGCGCGTCGTCCTTGGCCTTGATGCGGGCATGGCCGCGCTGGTCGGAGCGCTGGCGCCACAGGGCGGCGAGGTTGTCGGCGACGCCGGCCATGCGGCGGGCGCCCAGCGCCTCGACACGGACCTGCTCGACCGCCTCGAAGATCGCCCGCGCCGTCTCGCCCCGGGGGACGCGGCGCAGATGGGTCTTGCGGTCGTGATGGCGCAGCTTCAGCGCCATCGAATCGGCCTCGCCGCGCACGCGGCTCACGTCCTCCACCGGCAGGTCGCGGGCCGGCACGGTTATGCGCGCCTCGCTGCCCAAGAGCGAGCCGCCATCGGGCACGAACGAGACGTTCACGTCCTTGCGCGACACCGCCCGCATGGTGGTGGCGGTGACGCGCCGGAATTCCTCGATCGGCGTAGTGTCCTTGGCCATCTAGGGCCGCCTTCTCAATGCTTGGTCAGTGCAGCTTGCCGCCCTTGCCGCTCGACGCCGGCAGTTCCTTGCCGAAGCAGCGCTGGTAGTACTCGGCGAGCGTCGAGCGCTCGACCTCGTCGCACTTGTTGAGGAAGGTGAGGCGGAAGGCAAAGCCCACGTCGCCGTTGAAGATGCGGGCGTTCTCGGCCCAGGTCATCACGGTACGCGGCGACATGACGGTGGAGATGTCGCCGGCGCTGAAGCCGGCGCGCGTCAGGTCGGCCAGCGCCACCATGGCGGAGATGGTCTTGCGGCCTTCGTCGTTGTCGAAATGCGGCGTCTTGGCCAGCACGATGTTCACTTCCTGGTCGTGCGGCAGGTAATTCAGCGTGGTCACGATCGACCACCGGTCCATCTGGCCCTGGTTGATCTGCTGCGTGCCGTGATAGAGGCCGGTCGTGTCGCCGAGGCCGACGGTGTTGGCCGTCGAGAACAGGCGGAACGCCGGGTGCGGACGGATCACCTTGTTCTGGTCGAGCAGGGTGAGCTTGCCGTCGACCTCGAGCACGCGCTGGATCACGAACATGACGTCGGCGCGGCCGGCATCGTATTCGTCGAACACCAGCGCCGTCGGGTTCTGCAGCGCCCACGGCAGGATGCCCTCGCGGAACTCGGTGACCTGCTTGCCGTCGCGCAGCACGATCGCGTCCTTGCCGATCAGGTCGATACGGCTGATATGGCTGTCGAGGTTGACGCGCAGGCAGGGCCAGTTCAGGCGGGCGGCGACCTGCTCGATGTGGGTCGACTTGCCGGTGCCGTGATAGCCCTGGACCATCACACGTCGGTTGTGGGCGAAGCCGGCGAGGATCGCCATCGTGGTGTCATGGTCGAATAGATAAGCGTCGTCGACCTCGGGGACGTGTTCGGTCGCCTGGCTGAAGGCCGGGACTTCCATGTCCGTGTCGATTCCGAAAACCTGGCGGGCTGAAACCTTGATATCCGGCATGCCCGACACGTTCTGCCGGGCCGCGGTCGTCGTAGAGGCCATCACATGTCCTACAAAACAAAGCCCGCCAAATTGCGGGCTAAAAACAAGTGTCGCAGGCCGTATTGTGCACCGCAAGCGACCAATTGCCGTGCCTGCCTTGAATAGGGCTAATCACTCGGCCGGCAGGTGCTCCGATGCCCGCAGAGTGGAATAGGCGGCATTGATCTGCTTCAGTTTTTCCTCGGCATCCCGCGCCCCACCGTTGGCGTCGGGATGGTGCAGCTTGACCAGCTCCTTGTAACGAGATTTCACGTCCGCCTGGGTCGACGGCCATGAAAGTTCAAGAATATCGAGAGCAGAGCGCTCGGCCGGGGTCAGTTGCTCACTGCCATCGAACTTGGGCTGCGGCCGCTCGCCGAGCCCGGCATCGTCCGCCAGGTCGAGCGGGTCGTGGATGTGGATGTAGGGACCGCCGTTGCGTCGGGCACCGAGCGGCCATACCGGCCGCCGCCAGGTCGTGTCGGCCCGGATGTGCGCCTCGATCTGCTCCGCGCCCAGGCCGGCGAAATAGTCCCACTTCTTGTTGTACTCGCGCACGTGCTCGAGGCAGAACCAGCGATACTCGTTCAGCCGATCGCGGGCGCGCGGCGCGCGATACTCGCCGCCGAGCTTGCAGCCCGGCGCCTCGCAGACGCGCTGATGCAGCGCTGCGTCGTCGGTGGCCGTCAAGGGGTTCGCTCGCCGTCGAGCCATTCGGCTAATATGTGTTCAACGAATTGGCGCGGCAAGAGAGGCGAGTGATGGGCAAGGTCGCTATCGCGATTGACAACAAGCTGCGAAGCGAGTTCGCCCCGGTGCGTCTTGCGATCGAAGACGAATCGTCGCGCCATCGTGGTCACGCCGGCTGGCGGGAAGGCGGCGAGACGCATTTTCGCGTCGAGATCGTGTCGCCCGCCTTCGAAGGCAAGAGCCGCGTGATGCGCCAGCGGCTGGTCTATGCCGCGCTGAAGGCCGAGCTCGATGCCGGCCTGCATGCGCTCGCGCTGACGACGCTGACGCCTGAGGAAGACAAGAAGTAGTCTTGCCGAACGGCGGGCCTCCAGGCCTGCTCATGAACGCGGTCCCGGAAGATCAGCCGTCGATCTCGATTTCCTTGCCGGCCGCCGCGGCGCGCACGGCTTCGGCGCCGGGTCCGGTATAGAAGTGCGGCGCCCAGCGCTTCACCACCGGACCGTCCGCAGCCCAGGCGTAGCAATTGTCGATGACGTAGGGCTTCTGCTTGGGCGCGTCGGGATCGGCGGGCTTGGGCGGTTTGCCGATCTTGTTGCGATGCTCGAGGGTGAGCTGGCGCGCCTTGCCCGACATCACGGTCTGGAATGCCGTGGTCGCGACCGGCCCCAGGAGCTCGACGATGTGCGTGCAGCCGTGCACGCCGCCCAGCCGCTCCTTCACCTTGCGATGGAAGCCGCTGCCGATGCGCAAGCCGATCAGCTTCTTGAAGTCGGGCGCGACATTGCCGCAGATCTGGTAGGGCGAGCTGTCGGTGACCGCCTCGACGTCGACGATGGTGAAACGGTGGTCGAGCGTGAGCCTGATCGACATGTCGTGCACGAATTCGCCCGGTCCCAGCGGCCCGCGCCATTCGTTGGGATGGGCGTACGTCTTCTCGTCGGTGATGCGGCCCTCGATGTCCCACAGCCCGTCCTCGCGGAAGTAGCCCTCGCAGGTGACGCGACGCGTGTGCAGGTGCTGTCGCCCGACTGGCGGCGAAAGCGGCATGGCAGATCCTCTCCGGATGATCCTCAGTTCTCGGCAGCCTCTATGGCGAGGGGCGGCATGATGCGCAACTCGGCGATTCGGGTGCCCTCGCGCTTCAGAATTTCGAAACGGAACCCGTAGAACGCGTAGGTCTGCCCGACTTCGGGAATGCGCCGCGCCTCGTGCAGGACCAGGCCGGCGATGGTGATGGCGACGTCCTCGGGCAGGCCCCAGCCGAACTCGCGGTTGAGGTCGCGGATCGGCACGTCGCCCTGGCTGATCAGGCTGCCGTCCTCGCGCCTGACCACGCCGCGCTTGATGGCGTCGTGCTCGTCCTCGATGTCGCCGGTGATCTCCTCGATGATGTCCTCGAG
>JAEWIV010000141.1 GCA_023386865.1 Pseudomonadota bacterium | reverse complement strand
GCCCATGAGCGCCAATGGAGTGGCGCGCTCCCGGCAATGAGCGGACCTGGAGGCCCACGGTCCGGCGAGAGATCAGCGCACGTCAATCTCCACCTCGACCATCATGCCCGGCGTCAAGGGCTTGGGCATCTCGACCATGTCGATCTTGACCGGCATGCGCTGGGTGATCTTGGTGAAGTTGCCGGACGGGTTGGGCGTCGGCAGCAGCGCGAAGCGCGCCGTGGTGGCGCTGCCGATACGCGCCACCTTGCCGACGAAACGGTCGTTGGGATAGGCGTCGACCTGCACGATCACCGGCTGGCCGAGCTTGAGGCGGCCGACCTGGGTCTCCTTGATGTTGGCCTCGACCCAGACCTCCTCGGGATTGTGCAGCAGCAGGATGCGCTGGCCCGACTGCACGTATTCGCCGGGCAGCACGAAGGTGCGGTCGATAACGGCCGGGATCGGGCTCTTGATGGTGCGATCCTCGACGTCGACGTTCTGCTGGTGCATCTGCGCCGCGAGATTGGCGACCTGGTGATCGAGCGCGGCGATCTGGGCATCGATCACGCCGAGCTTGTCCTGCTCGACCTTGGCTTCCTCGAGGCTGTTCAGCGCCTGGTCGAGCTCGGCGCGCGCCTGCTGGAGCTGGCTTTCGAGCTTCTCGGCCGCCGCCTGGGCGACCTGCAGCGCGCGCTCGTTGGAGACGCGGCGCTCGAACAGCGACCACTGGCGCTCGAGCTCGCCCTTGGCGAAGTCGACATCGGACTTGGCCGCCGCGACCGCGCGCTCGCGCGCCTGCACGACCGAGGCGCGCGTCCTGGCGAGCGCTTCGGCCTGGTTCAGGGCAAGCCGTCGCTCGGCCCTGAGCCGCGTGCGCTCGGCGCGGACGCCTTCGATCTGCGCCCAGAGCGAATCGCTTTTCAGCCTGGCCGAGCGATCGTCGATCTTGGCCACGACCTGGCCCGCCTCGACCCGCATGCCCTCGCGCACCGGAATGTCCACCACCCAGCCGTCGGCACGGCTGGAGATGGTGACGATGTCGGCCGTCACGCGCGCATCGTATTCGTAGATGTGGGTGAACCTGAGATAGAGCTCGCGGCCGCCATAGAGCAGGGCGGCCAGCACCACGGCAAGGATCGCCACGGTGCGCGGACCGACCGGCAGGCGGCCGCGGCCCGCCGTCCACATCGAACGGCGCGGCGGATCGGCGATGCGCGGCGGAGAGGCGGCGGGGGCCGGAGATGCCGGTGTCGAGACCGTCCTGGCAACAGGGGGAGAGACCGACTGATCCACGTGGAGGTTACCGGCCTTCCAGCCGATGGCTTGTCATTTGACCACAATAGGCCTGAAACATTCGTCCGACCATCGGCCGGACCGGCTTGCTGCACCGCACTTGGTGCATGCCGGCCCTCGCAATGTATGTGCCGGCGACCCTTGCCAAGCGGAGCGATGCGCGGGACCGTTGGAAAGCTCGAATTCCCAGCTCGCACAGCAAAAACAATACAGGAACGCCCGGAAGATGCCCGACGCCTCGCACGGTTCCGCTCCCCCGCCCTCGCACAAGGGCCAGCTCGATGTCGCCATTGTCGGCGGCGGCCTGGCCGGCCTCTACGCCATTCACCGTCTTCGCGGCATGGGCCTCAGGGTCCGCGCCTACGAAGCCGGCTCCGGCATCGGCGGCACGTGGTTCTGGAACCGCTATCCCGGCGCGCGCTGCGACGTGGAGAGCCTGGAATACTCCTACAGCTTCTCCAACGAGCTGCAGCAGGAATGGAAGTGGCCGGAGCGCTACGGCACGCAGCCCGAGATCCTGAAGTACATCAACCATGTCGCCGACCGGTTCGATCTGCGCCGCGACGTGCAGCTCAATACGCGCATCCTCTCCGCCCACTTCGACAGCGAGGCCGGCGAGTGGATCCTGAAGACCGACGCCGGCGAGGAAATCCGCGCGCGCTACTGCGTCATGGCGGCGGGCAATCTTTCGACGCCGCGCGTGCCCGACTTCAAGGGCCTGAAGACCTTCAAGGGCAAGTGGTACCACTCCGGCCTGTGGCCGCATGAAGGTGTCGACTTCACCGGCTTGCGCGTCGGCGTGATCGGTACCGGCTCGTCCGGCGTGCAGATGATCCCGATCATCGCCCGGCAGGCCAAGCACCTGACCGTGTTCCAGCGCACCGCCAACTTCAGCCTGCCGGCGCGCAATGCGCCGATGGATGCCGAGCGCGAGCGCAAGCACAAGGCCGAGTATCCGGCGCGCCGCGCCGCCGCCGCCGATACGCCCTTCGCCATCGGCGGCCATCCCAAGCCGACGAAGTCGGCGCTCGATGTACCCAAGGACGAGCGCAACGCGGCCTACGAGGCGAAGTGGCAGGAGGGCGGCAGCATCAGCTACCTCTACGCTTACACCGACCTGCTGGTGAACAAGGACTCGAACGACACGGCGTCGGAGTTCGTGCGCAACAAGATCCGGGCCACGGTGAAGGACAGGCGCACCGGCGAATTGCTGGCGCCCAAGGACCATCCGATCGGCACCAAGCGGCTCTGCCTCGACACGGATTATTACGAGACCTACAACCGCGACAACGTCGCCCTGGTCGACGTCCGCTCCGATCCCATCGCCGAGATCACCGAGCACGGATTGCGCACCGAGGGCGGCCAGACCTTCGAGCTCGACGCCATCGTGTTCGCCACCGGCTTCGACGCCATGACCGGGGCGCTGCGCGAGATCGACGTACGCACGACGGAGGGGGCCGTGCTGCGCGACCATTGGGAAGGCGGTCCGCTCACCTATCTCGGCTTGATGGTGTCGCGCTTCCCCAACATGTTCATCGTCACCGGCCCCGGCAGCCCGGGCGTCAAGACGCAGATGATCGCCTCGATCGAGCAGCACGTCGACTGGATCGCCGATTGCATCGGCCACCTGCGCAAGGAGGGCTTCGACCGCATCGAGGCCTCGCCGCAGGCCGAACGCGACTGGGTCGAGCACGTCAACCAGGTGGCCGATTCGACGCTCTATCCGCTGGCCAACAGCTGGTACATGGGCGCCAACATCCCCGGAAAGCCGCGCGTGTTCATGCCCTATGTCGGCGGCTACGACCGCTACAAGCGGCACTGCGACGCCGTCGCGGCCCGGGGCTACGAGGGATTCGTGCTCGGCCGCCGCGCCGAGGCCCGGCAGGCCGCGGCCGAATAAGGCCGGTCATGTTCCTCTCCCCTGGCGGGGGAGAGGAACATGAACTATGTCACGGCCGCCATGCGGACGCTGCGCACGCTCGAGGCCCTGGAACGCGAAGGATTGGTCGCCGGCGACGCGCGCCTGGCCGAAGCCGCCGAGGCGATGGCGATCGCGGTCACGCCCGAGATGCTGGGCCTGATCGATCGCCGCGACCCGGCCGACCCGATCGCCCGCCAGTTCGTGCCCAGCGCGGCCGAGACCGAGATCTCGGCCGACGACCTCGCCGACCCGATCGGCGACGAAGCGCGCTCGCCGGTCAAGGGCATCGTTCACCGCTATCCCGACCGCGTGCTGCTGAAGCCGCTGCATGTCTGCCCGGTCTATTGCCGCTTCTGCTTCCGCCGCGAGAAGGTGGGGCCGGGCGGCGAGGCGCTGTCCGCGGCCGAGCTCGATGCCGCGATCGCCTACATCGCGGCGCGGCCGCAGATCTGGGAAGTGATCCTGACCGGCGGCGACCCGCTGATGCTGGGGTCGCGGCGACTGGCGAAGCTGATCGCGGCCCTCGACGCCATCGACCATGTCGGCGTCATCCGGATCCACAGCCGCGTGCCCGTCGCCGATCCCGCGCGCGTCACCGACGCGCTGGTGGCCGCGCTGAAGCCCGGGCGCGCGGCGCTATGGTTCGCCGTCCATTGCAATCACGCCCGCGAGCTGGGGCCGGCCGCGCGCGCCGCTCTCGGCCGGCTGGCCGACGCCGGCATCCCGCTGATGGGCCAGACGGTGCTGCTGGCCGGCGTCAACGACGAGGTCGAAACGCTGGAGGCGCTGCTGCGCGCCCTCGTGACCGCGCGGGTGAAACCCTACTACCTGCACCATCCCGACCTGGTGCGCGGCACCGGCCACTTCCGCGTCCCGGTGGAGCGCGGCCAGGCGCTGATGAAGGCCCTGCGCGGACGGCTGAGCGGTCTCGCCCAGCCGACCTATGTGCTCGACGTACCGGGCGGCCACGGCAAGGTGCCGATCGGCCCAGGCTATCTCGGCGACGATCCCGAGGCGCTGCTGGTCGAGGACGCCTTCGGGGGACGGCATCGCTATCCGGGCTGATGGTCGTCGTAGAGGACCGCCTCGCCGATCAATCCGGGCTCCTCGACGGCAAAATCCAGCGCAACGGAACCTGCCTTCTCGAAGACCAGCGTGATCGGCAGGGTCGACCCCTTGCCCAGAGCGGCCTTCACGCCCCGCAGCAGCAGATGATAGCCGCGCGGCTTCAGGGTGGTAGTGCCGCCGGCATGAATGACCAGGCCGCCGGGCAACGGCCGCATCTCGACGTCCGCGCCGACCACCTTGATGCCGTAGAACGCGATGGCATCGGCCAGCGGGCTGCTGGCGGCGACGAGGCGGTCGTCGGCCGGGCCGTTGTTCGCGATCGACAAGAAGGCGGCGGCAACGTTGCTCGGCAGGTCGTGCGAGGAGCCGCGCGCCCACGGCCCGTGCATCTCGAGCGGCCCCAGCGCCGCCGCCGCGACCGGAGCTTCCTTGGATTTCTTCCGCAACCAGCTCACGCCCGCCACCCCATTAGAATTTCTTTCATATAGCTGCCCATCCATCCGATTCGCACCCCTCTCGCCGTCCCTGCCCAGCCTTGAATTTCATTTGGCCTTCCGCCGGCCGCCGCCGACGCCATCAACGTCGCCCGACGGCGGCGATGGTGGCGCGGTTGGAACGCGCCTGCGGCGCGTTCAGCTCCTCGATCAGCCACTCCTCGAACGCCTTGGTCTTGGGCCGGCTGACCGACGCCGGCGGGCACACGAACCACCATGCCTTGCCCGAGTCGACGATCTGCGGGAACGGCTGGAACAGCCGTCCCGAGGCGAGGTCCTCGCGGAAGAGCTGCGGCGGGCCGACGGCGACGCCGGCGCCTTCCATCGCCGCCTCGACCGCGATCATGGTCGAGTCGAAGGTGAGCACGCGCTTTGGCTTGAAGTCGCCCATGCCGACCGCACGCAGCCAGATCGCCCATTCCGGATCGTAGGTCATGTCGATGAAGGGCACGCGCTTCAGGTCGTCGAGGGTCTTCAGCTTGTCGCGGTAGCGGCGCCCGCAGAGCGGCGTCAGGACATCGGAAAAAAGCTTTGTGGCATGCAATTCCGGCTCCGGCTGCACCGTGAAGCGGATGGCGCAGTCGAAGTCCTCGCGGGCGAAATCGATGCGCCGCTGCGTCGTCGTCATGCGCACTTCGATCTCGGGATGCTTGGTCTGGAAGCGATGCAAGCGCGGCGCCAGCCAGCCCAGCGCGAAGGTCGTGACCAGGCTGACGTTCAGCGTGCCGGAGTTGGCCTTGCGGCCGACGCGCTCCAGCGCGTTGGTCATGCGATCGAAGGCGTCGCGCAGGTCGGGCAGCAGCGCCTCGCCTTCGCTGGTGATCTCGAGCCCGCGCGGGCGGCGGACGAACAGCGCCACGCCAAGCCGTTCCTCGAGCGCCTTCACCTGGTGGCTGACCGCCGCCTGGGTGACGTGGAGCTCTTCGGCGGCGTGGGTGAAGGAGGCGTGGCGGGCGGCGGCTTCGAAGGCGCGGAGCGCATTGAGAGGCAGTTGAGAGCGGCTCATTTAAGGCACCGACGGCATAGTTTTTGTAGGCCTCCCCCGAGAGATCGTCCTTTGCAGGATGCGTCACCTTAGCGCAAATAGGGCAAACAAACGAGATGCAACACGGCAATTCGGCCGCGGTGCCTCAAACGGAGCTAAGTCATGTCGACCCTGACCAGCGTGCGGGAATTCACCCGCCCGGCAACCCCCTCTTTCTCCTTCGGCCGCGCCGTGGCGCTGCTGGCCGGGGGCGTCATGGTCGGGATCGAGCATGTCATGACCCGGGCCGAGCTTGCCCGTTCGCGACGCCAGCTTGCCCAACTCGACGAGCGCCTGCTGCGCGACATCGGGCTCGATCGGGCGACCGCCCGCATCGAGGCCAATAAAGGCTTCTGGTCGTAGGCCCGTTGCTCTCCCTTGCTCTCATGCTCCTCTTCCCCTGGCGGGGGAGAGGAATATGAAGGGCGAGGGGAACGGAAGCAGGAACGACAACGGGTAATTGCCGGCGGGTGGCGGATAGAGCAGGCTGGACCATGGTGCTTTGATGGCGCCATGACCCAACATTCCCTTTCCCTCCCCACCGTGGCGCTCGCTCCGAAAACCCGCCCCGGCGACCTGCCGGTCGACCTCCCTGATGAGGCTGCGTGCTGGCAGGCCGTCCAGCGGCGCGACCGCGGCTGCAACGGCCGATTCTGGTTCTCGGTCCGGACGACCGGGGTCTATTGCCTGCCGTCGTGCGCGGCGCGTCCGCCGCTCCGGCGCAACGTCGCCTTCCACGCCTCGCCCGAGGCGGCGGAGGCGGCGGGCTTCCGCCCCTGCAAGCGCTGCAAGCCGCGGGACTGGCAGGCCGATGTCGGCCTCAGCCGGCCGGTGGCCCTCGCCTGCACGCTGTTCGATGCGACCGATGGCGACGCGCCGCCCTCGCTTGCCGAGGTGGCGCGCAAGGTCGGCCTGACGCCGGGGGCGCTCTCCAAGCGATTCATCGCCGAGCTCGGCGTCAACCCGCGCGATTGGCTGGCGGCGCGCAAGCGCCAGCGCTTCCGCAAGGCGCTGCGCGGCGGCGAAGGCGTGGCCGATGCGCTCTATGGCGCGGGCTACGGCTCGCCGAGCCGCGTCTACGAGACCAGCGACAAGGCGCTGGGCATGACGCCCGCGACCTACGCCAAGGGCGGCGCCGGGGCGCACATCGACTACACCACGGTCGAATCCGACTACGGCCGCGTGCTGGTGGCAGCGACCCGCAAGGGCATCGCCGCGGTGTTCCTGGGCGACGACGACCGCACTCTCGAGAAGAACCTCAAGCACGACTTTCCGGCGGCCAACATCGCGCGCAACGACCAGGCGCTGGCGCCCCGAGTGAAGGGCGTGCTGGCGCGGCTGTACGGCCGCAAGCCCTCCGCCCTCGATTCGGCCGACGTGCCGCTCGATATCGTCGGCACGGCCTTCCAATGGAAGGTCTGGAAGGAGCTGACCAAGATCCCGCCGGGCGAGACCCGGACCTATGGCGAGATCGCTCGTCGCATCGGCGCCCCGGGCTCCGCCCGCGCCGTCGGCCGTGCCTGCGCCACCAACCAGGCGGCCGGCGTCATCCCCTGCCACCGCGCCGTCGGCGCGAGCGGCGCGCTCACCGGCTATCGCTGGGGCGTGGCGCGCAAGGAACGCCTGCTGGCCGCTGAACGACTGGCGGAAGGGCGCCGACGCAGCAGCACGTAGAAGGCACCGCCACCGCCATGCCGCGGATGCGCCGGCCGCACCGCGCGCACGCGATGGCGATTGTCGGCGCGGTTCAGCCAGCCCACGAACTCGGCCCGGATGCGGCCGCCCAGCATCCGGCCGCCCTCCAGCCGCCGCCCCTTGCCGGTGACGATCAGCACGACTCGCAGGTCGCGCGCCGTCGCCTCCTCGAGGAACGCCGCGACGGCGCGCTCGGCGGCAGCCAGGGTCATGCCGTGCAGATCGATCGCCGCCTGCGGGACGAGCTTGCCGCGCGCTAGGGAACGGGAGACGTCGCGGTCGAAGTTGTGATCGTCGGCCGAGAGCTCAGGCGCCGATGTCTTGCCGAGCGCAGCGGGGGACCTTTCCTGCGGCGTAGTAGGTCGCTCGGGCTTCGCCGCCCTCGGGACGACAACCTTCGGACGCGGCTTGCGACCCTTCAGCGGCTTCACGCCGGACATGGCGGCGGCAAACAGGTGCGCGTCCTTGACCATGCCGTTTCGTGTAAATCACATCCGGTTCGGCTGGAAGCCGAACGGACACGCGGTTCCATCGCAAGGGAATCGCTCTGGCCTTGGCAGCATGGCGGGGCTACACAGCGCGCCATGGCACTGGCGCCCCCACCCCCGTCGCGGACTCCACCGCCGCCCGATCCCGACCTGCAGACCGGCCTGCAATACCTGAAGGCCGGCTGGTTCGACCGTGCCGAGCCGCTGTTCCGCTCGGCTCTGGCGCGACACGGCGAGCGGCCCGACATCCTGCACTTCCTCGCCGTCTGCCTCGCGCAGCGCGGCGCGCTCACCGACGCCGAGGCGATGTGGCGCAAGGCAATCGCCAAGGACCCCAACGAGCCGATGCTCTCCTATAATCTGGGTCTGGTGGCGCGACGGCTGGGCAACCTCGACGAGGCGGCGCGGCGCTTCCGCGACACCATCCGCAGAGCCCCCGCCCATGTCGAGGCGCGGCTGGCGCTCGCCTCCCTCCACATGGACCAGGGCCGTTTCGCCGCTGCCGAGCGCGAGCTCGGCGAGTTCGTGAGCAACGTCGACCAGGCCATCCAGAAAGGCGGTCCGGGAACGGAAGGCCTGAAGCCGTTGCAGGCGCGGGCGCGCAACATGCTCGGTCACGCCCTTTATCGGCTGGCCCACTACGGGCCGGCGATCGAGGTGCTGGACATGGCCCTGGCGGATGCCGGCGACGATGCCGCCCGCCGTGGCCAGATCTTGGGTGATCGCGCGTTGGCGCTGGGCGGGCTCGGCCATCACGACGAGGCGATCGCCGGCGCCCAGCAGGCGCTGGCGCTGGCGCCGGACAGCGCCGTCCTGCAGCACGTGCTGGGCTTCGTCCTGAACTTTGCCGGGCGGCCCGAGGAGGCCATCGGCCCCATCCAGCGCGCGCTGGAGATCGACCCCGGCTTCACCGGGGCGGTCCGGACGCTGGCGGTGGCCCAGGCGGCGATCGGCAAGAGCGGCGAGGCCGTCGAGCTGCTGCAGCGCGCCCTGCGCCAGGATTCGTCCAACAGCGACACCGTCCTGCAGCTTTCGCTGCTGCACATCGAGCAGAAGCAGTTCGCGGAAGCCTTGCAGGTGCTGGAACCCTATCTCGAGCGGATTTCAGACGATGTGCGGGCGCTCAACAACCAGGGGCTGGCGCTGCGCGGCCTCAAACGCCTCGAAGAGGCGCGGCGCGTGCTGAAGCGCGCATCGCGGCTTGCGACCGACGATCCGATGGTGCTGACCAACCTCGGCTGCGTGCTGGTCGATCTTGACCGCGCGGCCGAAGCGCGCTCGCTGCACGAGCATGCGCTGCGCGGCCTGCCGGGCGATTCGCGCCTGCTCGCCCACTACGGCATCTGCCTCGCCGCACTGGGCGAGAAGGACAAGGCGCGCGAGGCGCTCGATTCGGCGCTGGCGGCCAATCCCAACAATGCCGAGGCCCTCGACGCCCTGGTGAAGCTCGACGCATGAGCGAGGCCACCGATCGACTGGGCGAGGTGCGCAGGCGCATCGCCGACGCCGCCAAGGCGGCAGGCCGAGACCCGGCATCCGTCACCTTGGTCGCCGTCTCCAAGACCCATGGCGCCGATCGCGTGCGCGAACTGCTGGCCGCCGGCCAGCGTGTGTTCGGCGAGAACCGGGTCCAGGAGGCGGAAGGCAAGTTCCCCGCCCTGAAGGCCGAGTTCGCCGATCTCGAGTTGCACCTGATCGGTCCCTTGCAGACCAACAAGGCGCGCGACGCCGTCGCCCTGTTCGACGTCATCCAATCGGTCGATCGGGAGCGGCTGGCCGCCACCCTGGCGAAGGAGATGGCGCGCGCCGGCCGGCAGCCCCAATGCTACGTGCAGGTCAACACCGGCGAGGAGGCGCAGAAGGCCGGCGTCCTGCCAAAGGACGTCGATGGCTTCGTCGCCTCGTGCCGCGACGTCCACAAGCTGCCGATCGTCGGCCTGATGTGCATCCCGCCCGTCGACGAGGAGGCCGCCCTTCACTTCGCCCTGCTGGCCAAGATGGCCGCCCGCAACGGGCTGCCCAAGGTCAGCATGGGCATGAGTGCCGACTACGAGACCGCCGTGCGGCTTGGCGCCACCCATGTCAGGGTCGGGACCGCCCTGTTCGGGCATCGCGGCGCTGCAGGGGGCGGCCCCTAGACGATGCCCGAGCTGCCCGAGGTCGAGACGGTCCGCCGTGGTCTCGTTCCGAAACTCGTCGGGCGGCGGATCGTGCGCCTGGTCCAACGGCGCCGCGACCTCCGGGTCCCGCTGCCGGCCAGGTTCGCCCAGCGGGTTGAAGGCCGCACGGTGCTGGCGATCGACCGGCGCGCCAAGTACCTGCTGCTCAGGCTCGACGACGGCAACACCCTGATCGCCCATCTCGGCATGTCGGGCCGGATGACCCTGCACGATGCAAAAAGCGCAGCCGAGCATCCGTTCGAACGGCACGACCATGTGGTGTTCGAGACCGACGAAGGCTGGCAGGTTCGTTTCAACGACGCACGCCGCTTCGGCCTGATGCTGCTGGCGGCCGACGACGCCGTCCCCCGGCACAAGCTGTTCAAGGGGCTGGGGCCCGAGCCGCTCGACGAGACCTTCGATGGGCCAGCCCTCGCCGGTCGCCTCAAAGGACGCAAGACGCCCATCAAGGCCGCCCTGCTCGACCAGAAGACCCTGGTCGGGGTCGGCAATATATATGCGTGCGAGGCGCTGTTCCTGGCCGGCATCTCGCCGCGGCGCTCGGCCCACACGGTGCAGGGCGTGCGCGCCGACCGGCTGGTCGCCGCCATCAAGAAGGTGCTGCTGCGCTCGATCGACGACGGCGGCTCGACCCTGCGCGATCATGTCCAGCCGGGCGGCGAGCTCGGATACTTCCAGACCCGGTTCAACGTCTACGACCGCGCCGGCATCGTTTGCCCGACGCGCGACTGCGGCAAGCTCGTCAGGCGCCTGGTGCAGTCCGGCCGCTCGACCTTCTATTGCGCGCACTGCCAGCGCTAGCTAACACGGTCGTGTTGGAGGACAACGTGACCGCCTATCAGAACATCAAGACCGAGACCAAGGGCCGGGTCGGCATCATCCGCCTCGATCGGCCGAAGTCATTGAACGCGCTGTGCGCCGAGCTGGTGCGCGAGCTCGGCCAGGCACTCGATGCCTTCGAGGCCGACGCCGGCATCGGTTGCATCGTGCTCACCGGCAGCGACAAGGCGTTCGCCGCCGGTGCCGACATCAAGGAGATGAAGGACCAGACCTACCAGGACGTTTTCCTGAAGGACTTCATCACCGTCGGCTGGGAGAAGGTGAGCCAGGTCCGCAAGCCGATCATCGCCGCTGTCGCCGGCTACGCGCTGGGCGGCGGCTGCGAGATGGCGATGATGTGCGACTTCATCATTGCAGCGGAGAATGCGGAGTTCGGGCAGCCGGAAATCATGCTGGGCACCATCCCCGGCGCCGGCGGCACCCAACGCCTGCCGCGCTTCATCGGCAAATCGAAGGCGATGGACATGGTGTTGACCGGTCGCAGGATGAAGGCCGACGAAGCCGAACGCTGCGGCCTGGTGAGCCGCGTGGTGCCGCTCGCCAATCTGATGGCCGATGCCATCGCCACGGCGGAAACGATCGCCGGCATGTCGCTGCCTGCGACAATGGTCGCCAAGGAGGCGGTCAATCGCGCCTTCGAGACCACGCTGGCCGAAGGCGTGCGCTTCGAACGCCGCACCTTCCATGCGACCTTCGCCTTCGAGGACCGCGCCGCGGGCATGGCGGCCTTCGCCGACAAGGGCAAGGCCACCTGGAAACACAGGTAAATGGCTGGTTTTGCCGGGGTTGACCGGGTGGCGGCAGGCCCGTATACACCCGCCCTTCCGAAGGACGAGGAATAGATGGCAAGTCACAAGTCGGCCGAGAAGCGTGCGCGTCAGACCGAGCGCCGCACCGCCGTGAACACCGCGCGCCGCAGCCGCGTGCGCGGCTCGATCAAGAAGGTCGAGGAAGCGATCAAGGCCGGCGACAAGAAGGCGGCAGCCGATGCTCTGCGCGCTGCGCAGCCGGAGATCCAGCGCGGCGCCACCAAGCACATCGTCACCAAGAATGCCGCCGCGCGTCGCGTGTCGCGACTCGCCGCACGCATCAAGGCGATGGCGTAAACGACGCCACCGAGACGACGCGAACGCCGCTCCAACGAGCGGCGTTTTTTTTGGCGACGACAAAGATTCTTCGAGAAAAAATTTCAGGCGATTCGCATCTGAACATTTGGTCGCCAAAAGGGCGAACAACATACGATTCCCTTTTATCGCACCGCGCCCCCTATCAGGCGCTAGATGTTGAGCGGCGTCGCACGCGGCGGCGAAGCGAGAGAGTCGAATCCTCACACGAGTCAACAGCGACACGCGGCGAACAACATGAATAGCCTGCTTGGATGTCGAATCGAAGGTTTGCGCCTCGCGACGAGTCTGTCTAAGAGTCGGCTCATCGCGACGGAGCGTGGGGCGCAAAGACGAGAGCCAAGGTGAGGATGGGGGGCAACCACCTCGCTGGAAGACGAACGAGGGAGCAAGCCACAGGCATCTGACGATAGTGGATCGACAAGGACAGCGTACCCTCTAACGACGCTCGCCGATCCTTCATTGTCATTCGTGCTTCGTGTGTCCATCGTACATCGTTGGCTCGTATCGAGCGGCCGGCTTCGCAAATGAAGAGCGGGGGCCATGGCGAAAGACGACAAGATCGCGGGCGCATACGAAGTCTCCCCTGCCGCCGGCTATGCCGGCGATGTGGCCCCGACGACAGCATGGAAGATCCTGAGCGAGCACAAGGACGCGGCGCTGATCGACTGCCGGACCAGGGCGGAATGGAACTATGTCGGGCTGGCCGATCTCGAGGCGCTGAGCAAGAAGCCGGCGCTGGTCGAATGGCAGGTGTTTCCGAGCATGCAGCCCAACCCGGAGTTCATTGCCGTGCTGTCGCGGGCACTGCCCGATAAGGCAGCCCCGTTGTTGTTCATCTGCAGGAGTGGAGCCCGTTCGGCCGCGGCGGCGAAAGCCATGACCGCGGCCGGCTACAGTACATGCCTCAACGTGGCCGATGGTTTCGAGGGGCCCCTGGATGCGCAGGCCAAGCGCGGCACGGCAGGGGGGTGGAAGGCAGCGGGACTTCCGTGGAGACAGACATAATGAATCGAATTCAGGCACCGGTGACAGGCAACAACAAGAACGCATCGTACGAGCAGAAGACGTTGGGGGGGAACGATATGGAAGAAGCTGCGGGCCGAAAGGAGCTCGAGGCGCACTGGGTGCGCGTCTGCGACCGGCTGCGCAAGGAGATCGGCGACAAGGCTTTCAAGACGTGGTTCGGCGAAGTAGAGCTCGGCAAGCTGGAGACCGGCAAGCTCCGCCTCTATGCCCCGACGCGCTTCGTGCGCGACTGGGTCGCCCGCCATTACGGCGACCGCGTGCTGGCCTACTGGCAGGCGGTCAACACCACGGTGTCGAGCGTCGAGGTCAACCTCGTGCCGCCGCCGGCGCCGCGTCGCGCCAACGACATCATCGCCATGCCGCCGGTGCCGACGTCGCCGCAGAACTACCAGTCGTCGGCGATGCCGCGGCTGGGACCGGCGATCGGCCGCGGCGGCGAGGAAGGGTTCCAGGGCCCCGAGGCGCGCTACACCTTCGCCAACTTCGTGGTCGGCAAGCCCAACGAGTTCGCCTATGCCGCCGCGCGCAACATCGCCGAGCAGGACCGGCCGCTCCCCGAGCGCAACCCGCTGTATATTTTCGGCGGCGTCGGTCTCGGCAAGACCCACCTGATGCATGCCATCTGGCACGCCATCCGCGAGCGCGACCCCAAGACCCGCGTTCTCTATCTCACGGCCGAGAGCTTCGTGAACCGCTTCATTCAGGCGCTGCGCACCAAGAATACCGGCCAGTTCAAGGAGCTGTTCCGCAACGTCGACGTGCTGATGGTCGACGACGTCCAGTTCATCTGCGGCAAGGAAGCGAGCCAGGACGAGTTCTTCTTCACCTTCAATTCCCTGGTCGAGCAGAACAAGCAGATCGTGCTGTCCTCGGAGAAGCCGCCGAGCGAATTGCAGGACATCGAGGAGCGCATGCGCTCGCGCCTGGGCAGCGGCCTGGTGGCCGACATCCACTCCTCGACCTACGAGCTCAGGCTGTCGATCCTGCAGACCAAGGCGGAGGGCGCGCGCGTGCCGGTGCCGGTGTCGGTGCTGGAGTTCCTGGCGCACAAGATCAGCACCAACATCCGCGAGCTCGAAGGCGCCTTGAACCGCGTCGTCGCCCACGGCCAGCTGATCGGCCGCGAGATCACCGTCGAGATGGCGCAGGACGTCCTGCACGATCTGTTGCGCCAGGCCGACCGCAAGGTGACGGTCGACGAGATCCAGCAGCGCGTGGCGGCGCACTACAACATCAAGCTCGCGGAGATGAGCTCGCCACGGCGCGCCCGCTCGGTGGCGCGGCCCCGCCAGGTCGCGATGTATCTCGCCAAGCAGCTCACGACGCTCAGCCTGCCGCAGATCGGCAAGCGCTTCGGCAACCGCGACCACACCACGGTGATGCATGCCGTGCGCAAGATCGAGGAGCTCAAGATCTCCGATCTTTCGATTGCAGAAGACGTCGAGCTTCTCAAGCGCCAGTTGCAGGGTTAGGCGGCTCCCGGCGAGCGGCGTGAAACGGGGTCCGGAAGGGCCCCGTTTTGCTTTGGCTTCAGGGCCTTAAGAGCCTCAAATGCCGGGCGAATTTGCTTCCCGCAAAAACCCGCCGTGCTATAGTCTGCAACCGTTCCGCAACGGCCATTTCGGGCCCGCGAAACGGGGTGTCTGAACCGCTTTTTTGGCCCCTCGTTATAGCGACCAAACCATGAAACTGACGATCGAACGGGCAGCCCTCCTGAAGGCGCTGGCCCATGTCCAGAGTGTGGTCGAGCGGCGCAACACGATCCCCATCCTGTCCAATGTCCTGATAACCGCCCAGAAGGGCCGGCTGAGCCTCGCGGCCACCGACATGGACCTCGCCATCACCGAGCAGGTCGAGGCGACCGCCGCCAAGACCGGCTCGACGACGGCGCCCGCCCATACCCTCTACGAGATCGTGCGCAAGCTGCCGGACGGCGCCCAGGTCGAGCTCGAGAGCGCGTCCGACGGCAACAGCCTGGTGATCCGGGCCGGCCGCTCCCGCTTCACCCTGCAGTGCCTGCCGCCGGCGGATTTCCCCGCCATGGCCGAGGGCGACCTGCCGCACCGGTTCCAGCTGCCGGCGACCGACCTCAAGGGCATCATCGACCGCACCCGCTTCGCCATCTCCAACGAGGAGACGCGGTATTACCTGAACGGCATCTATTTCCATGCCGCCACCGCCGGCGGCACCGCCGTGCTGCGCGGCGTGGCGACCGACGGCCATCGGCTGGCCCGCGTCGAGGTGCCGCTGCCCAAGGGTGCCTCGGACATCCCGGGCGTGATCGTGCCACGCAAGACGGTGGGCGAGGTCCGCAAGCTCCTGGACGAGAGCGACGGCTCGGTCGATGTCGAGCTCTCCGACACCCGGATCCGCTTCGCCTCGGGCGGGGTCACCCTGGTCAGCAAGCTGATCGACGGCACCTTCCCCGACTACGAGCGGGTCATCCCGACCGGCAACGACAAGGTCCTGAACGTCCCCTGCAAGGAGTTCGCCCACGCGGTCGACCGCGTCTCGACCATCTCCACCGAGAAGTCGCGGGCCATCAAGCTCGCGGTCGCCAAGGGGGTGGTCACGCTCTCGGCCACCAGCCCGGACGCCGGCAGCGCCAGCGAGGAGATCGAGGTCGACTACAAGGCCGCCGCCCTCGAGATCGGCTTCAACTCGCGCTATCTGCTCGACATCACCGAGCAGATCGCGGGAGCGGAGGCGCGCTTCCTGATGGCCGACGCGGGCTCACCCACGCTGGTGCGTGACGGCGCCGACGAAAGCGCCCTCTACGTGCTCATGCCGATGCGGGTATGACGGCGCCGAACAGCGCTCTCGCCTATTCCCCCGACGCCGCAACCGGCGCAGCGCCGGCCGTACTGGCCGTGCGCCAGCTTCGGCTGACCGACTTCCGCAACTATCGCCAGCTCCGCCTCGAG
>JAEWIV010000106.1 GCA_023386865.1 Pseudomonadota bacterium | reverse complement strand
TGGGCGGCGCGGTGAAGAACGTGCTCGCCATCGCGGCCGGCATCGTCGAGGGACGCGGGCTTGGCCACAACGCGGCGGCGGCGTTGATCACGCGCGGCTTCGCCGAGATGGCGCGGCTCGGCCAGGCGATGGGCGCCGAGCTGGAGACGCTGGCCGGCTTGAGCGGGCTGGGCGACGTGGTGCTGACCTGCCACGGACCGCTGTCGCGCAACCGCGCGCTGGGCGAGGCCTTGGGCAAGGGCGTCAGGTTTGCCGACTACATGGCCGGCCGCCGGCAGGTGGTCGAAGGCGCGGCGACGGCGCCGGCGGTGCTGGCGCGCGCGCGGCGCCACGAAATCGAAATGCCGATTTGTGCCGCCGTCGATGCTATCCTGCATCGCGGTGCCGACCTCGACGAGGCGATCCGCGCCTTGCTCGCGCGACCGCTGCGGCGCGAAGGCAAATGAAGATTGGAGGAGCGTGACATGGCGTATTGGCTCATCAAGTCCGAGCCGTCGGCCTATTCGTGGGACCAGCTGGTCAAGGACAAGAAGACCTCCTGGACCGGCGTGCGCAACTTCCAGGCCCAGATCAACCTCAAGGCCATGAAGGTCGGCGACCGCGCCTTCTTCTACCATTCGGGCGAGGGCAAGGAGATCGTCGGCATCGCCGAGGTCACCAGGACCGCCTATCCCGACTCGACCGACAAGGATGGCAAGTCGGTCACCGTCGACTTCAAGGCGGTCGAGCCGGTGAAGAAGCCGGTGACGCTGGCCGAGATCAAGGCCGATCCCCGGTTCACGGAGATGAAGCTGGTGCGCCAGTCGCGACTCTCGGTGTCGCCGGTCAGCGACGAGCACTGGAAGCTCCTGATGAAGATGGCCGGCGGCAAGTAGGTGGTCGACAACACCCGCGGCATCCTCGCGATGTCGGCGGCGGTCGTGGTCTTCATCTTCAACGATGCGCTGATCAAGCTCGCCGCCGAGAGCGTGCCGGCGATCCAGGCGATCGGCGTGCGCGGCATCTTCGCCACGCTTTGGTGCCTGCTCGCCCTGCTGGTCACCGGCACCTGGCGGCAGCTGCGCTGGGCGGCGAACCCGCGCATCGTCTTCCGCGGCGTGCTCGAGGCGGGGTCGGCGATCTTCTACCTGATCGCGCTGTTCCAGATCCCCTTCGCCATCGCCAATGCCGTCAACCTCTCCACGCCGGTCATCCTCACGGTGCTGGCGGTGCTGGTCCTCAAGGAGAACGTGCGCTGGCGGCGCTGGTCGGCGGTCATCATGGGCTTCGCGGGCGTGCTGCTGGTGATCCAGCCGCATCCCGGCGATCTCAATGCCTGGACGTGGCTCGCCCTGCTCGGCACGGCAATCGGCTGCGCGCGCGACATCATCGTGCGTTTTCTTCCCGTCGGCGTGCCGACGCTGGTCGTGTCCTTCACCTCGGCACTGGTGGTGGCCGTGGTGAGCTGCGGCTGGTCCCTGGTCGAGGGCTGGCAGCCGATGAACGGCCGTGCGCTCGGCTTCATGCTGGGCTCATCGCTCCTGCTGGCGATGGGCTACCAGTTCGTCGTCGTGGCCCTGCGGTCGGGCGGCGAGTTCTCGGTCATCGGCGCCTTCCGCTACGGCTCGATCCTGTGGGCGCTCGCCATCGGCTACGTCGTGTGGGGCGAGGTGCCCAACCCGCTGGCGATGGCCGGCATCGCCGTGATCGTGGCGTCTGGCCTCTACATCCTGCATCGCGAGCGGGTGCGGCGCTGACCGCCTACTTCGCGACCCACCTTTCGTAGTCGCGCGCGACCTCCTCGACCGCCATGTCGTAGAGGCGCTTGCCGTGCTCGGGCGTGGCCTGGTTCGGATCGGAGCCGATGCGGCCGTCGGGGAAGACCCGGCGATAGTCCTCGGCGTCGGCGAAGGAGCCGTTGGGGGCGATGCGAGGCTCCATCTCCTTCTGTTGCATCGTCTCGGGATACTTGTACCAGGTGAGCGCCACCTCCGACGCGGTGGCGTGGCTGCCTTCGCCGGTCGGATAGAGCTCCTGGCTCAGCTTCTTGACCCCCGGCCCATCCCACCAGTTGCGCAGCGCGCACTTGATCGAAGGCTGATTGGACATGCGCTCCATGGACCGCTCGGCATAGATCTCCGAGAACGCCGCGGTCACCGTGGCAATGTTGCCGCCATGGCCGTTGACGAAGAAGAAGCGGGTGAAGCCGTGCCTGGCCAGCGACACCACGGTGTCGCGCACCACGGCGATTAGGGTCGTCGGCCGCAAGGTGACCGAGCCCGCGAAGGCCAGGTGATGCTGCGCCATGCCGACGGAGATGGTCGGCGCCACCAGCGCACCCGCCTTCTCGCCGGCGCCGCGGCCGATCATCTCGGCGGTGAGCGCATCGGTGCCGATCAGGCCGGTCGGGCCGTGCTGCTCGGTCGAGCCAATCGGGATGATGATACCGGTCTTGGTCTTGAGGTAGTCGTCGACGAACTGCCAGGTCTTGAGCTGAAGCTGCACGAAACGAAACTCCTTCGGGTTTGGCGGAGGATGCGTCGGCCATCGGCGTCCGTCCAGCTGTCGTAGCAGGGGCGGGCATGCAGCCACTGGGTGAACAGCGCGCGTCCGTTGCAGACTGTGATTGCATCCCTTTTTGCTTCGTGAGATAAGGGGCAAGGGGAGATTTCGAGAAAATGAAGAAGTTTATGCTCGTTATGGTGGCGGCCGCCCAGGTCGCCGCATGCGCCGGCCGCGCTCCTGCGCCGATCGCTGTCACGCAGGCGCAGGATCGCTATATGGACTGCGCTGCCATCAACGCAGAGGTGCAGTCGAACAACAAGAAGATCACTGAGCTCGGTAGCGAAGAGGGCAAGAAGGTTGCCCAGAACGTCATTGCGGGCGCAGCAGGCCTGTTGATACCGGTCTTGTGGTTCGGAATGGACTTCCAGAATGCAGCCGGCAAGGAAGTCGCAGCCCTGCAAAGTCGGCAGCAATACCTCGCAACCCTCGCCGAGCAGCGATGTGGTGCAGCGCCGCCCGTCGCGGTGCAGACCGTGCAGATGGCGATGGCGCCGGCGACTGGTCCGACGCCGTCCGTGGCGCCGGGCCCACAGACTTACCGGGGCAAGGGGACAACTGAAGCGTGGTGCCAGTCGCCGTCGATGGTCCTGACGGTCAATGGGAACTCGGTCGAGGGCCTTCTTTCGGAAGCTTCGAGTGGGGCGCCCACAAGCACCGTGAAGGGGACCGCGAGCAGCGGCCAGCTTGCATTGTCCTTTGTCGGATCCGGACCGGACTACTTTACCGGTGAAGCGACAGGCTCCCAAACCGGTGAGGCCATTCGAGTTGCCTTGACGACGAAGACAACGAAGGCCTGCAACTACGCGTTCGACTTGAAGCCTGCTTCGACGGCGTCGCCGACAGAGCTGTTGAAGTAAAACCTCAGTCGAGCACGAGATTGGTAGCGTCTATCACCGGGGCCTGGCACGACATGTCGCGGCAGACATAGAGTGCCGGTCTTCCATCGACCAGGCCCTTGCCGGCCGCGGGATGATCGGCCGGCAACGATGTTCCTGGTGCCAGGCGCCGCACGACCTTGTTGGGCAGGCTCTGCCGATAGACCGCGCGACGGAGCGCTTCAGTATCGGCGGACGTCAGGTCACCCACGAGCACCAGTTCGCTCGCGCTCTGCAGCAGCTCGTAGTTGTTGAGCAAGGTCATCAACGGAAAGAAGTTGCCTTCCAGCTCGCCGGCGAAGGCGGCGAACTGGCGCTCGGCCTTGTCGCGCCAAACCGCGTCGCCGTCGAGCACCCACAGGCGCGCGAACACGCCCAGCAGCGTGCCGTTGCCGGCCGGCGCGGCATTGTCGTGGCAGTGCTTGGTGCGCACGATCAGGTCGGCGGCGTCGTCGGCGGTGATGAAGTAGCCGCCCGCCGCGTCGTCGGCGAAATGACGGTCGAGCACTGCCACGAGCGATTTTGCTTCGTCGAGAAACCGCGCCTCGCCGGTCGCCTCGAACAAGGCGATGCCCGCGCGGGCCATGTTGGCATAGTCGTCGAGCGTGCCGCGGTGCAGGCGCTTGCCGATGCGCCAGGAATGGAACAGCCGGCCGTGCTCGTCGCGCATCCGGTCCATCACGAAGCGCCAGGCACGTTCTGCGGCGGCAAGCCAGTCGTCGCGCTGGAACACGACGCCGGCGTTGGCGAGGGCTGCGATCATGAGTCCGTTCCAGTCGGCCAGCACCTTGTCGTCCCAGCCCGGCCACACCCGCTCGTCGCGCACCGCCTTGAGCGCGGCCCGCAGGTCCGCCAGTCGCAGCTCTTCGGCTTCGCTCAACAGTGCCGGCGCGCGATTGCGGTGCAGGATGTTGCGGTGCTCCCAGTTGCCCTCGGCCGTGACGTCGTAGGCCCGCTTGAAGAATGCCGCATCGTCGCCCAGGGCCGCGTCGACCTCGGCCTCGTCCCAGACGTAGAACTTGCCTTCGACGCCTTCCGAGTCGGCATCGTAGGTTGCGGCGAAACCGCCGCCTTCGGCCACCATCTCGCGCAGCACCCAGTCGCAGGTCTCGGCGATCCGCGTGGCATAGAGCGGGCTCTTGGTCTCCTGCCAGACCAGGGTGAGAAGATCGACGAGCTGGGCGTTGTCGTAGAGCATCTTCTCGAAATGCGGGATCAGCCATTCGCGGTCGGTGGCGTAGCGCGCGAAGCCGCCGCCGAGATGATCGTAGATGCCGCCCAGGCACATGCGGTCGAGCGTGACGGTCACGGATTGGAACAGGCGGGCGTTGCCGCGATCGCGCAGCCAGCCGCGCCACAGCATCTCGAACAGGTAGGGCGAGGGGAACTTCGGCGCCTGGCCGACGCCGCCCCACACCTGATCGCATTCCTCGGCGATGCGCTGGGCGATGCGATCCAGCAGCTCCAGCGGGATCGGAGGTCCATCGCCCTTGAACACGACGGCCTTGTTGGCCGCTTTTTGCTGCAGGGCCTGCAGCAGGCCCGCGCGGTTGGTCTCGACGTCGGCCGGTTTCTCATGAAAGGCCTGCGCCACGCCGCGCAACACGTCCAGGAAGCTCGGCCGGCCATAGCGCGCGGGATAGGGGAAATAGGTGCCGCCCCAGAACGGCTCGCCCGCCGGCGTGCAGAACATGGTGAGCGGCCAGCCGCCCGGCTCGCCCAGCACCTGCAGGGCCTGCATGTAGATCGCATCGACGTCGGGCCGCTCCTCGCGGTCGACCTTGATGTTGACGAACAGCTCGTTCATCACCGCCGCAACTTCCGGCACCTCGAAGCTCTCGTGCGCCATGACGTGGCACCAGTGGCAGGCAGCATAGCCGACCGAGAGCAGGATCGGCCGGTTGGTGCGCCGGGCCTCGGCGAGCGCCTCCTCGCCCCACGGCCACCAATGCACGGGGTTGTTCGCGTGCTGCAGCAGGTAGGGGCTGGTCTCGGCGCTGAGGCGATTCATGCCGGCCCTTCTCCGAGGTTGCCTTCGCTGTTGATCAACAGAACGCGCGAGCGGCGGTCGAGTTTCAGCGCCTTGAAAGCAGCCTCGTCACTGCAGACCCGCAAAAGCCCGGCCATCCCGGCGCAGCCCGACGGACCCGACTCGATGGCGGGGTCGCCGGCGAGCGGATGGGCGAGCATCCGGCGCGCCGGCAGGACCTGGTCCTCCGCGATGGTCATGAACCAGTCGGTGGCCTGGCCGACGACCGGCCAGGTTATCGGCGAGATCTCGCGGCAGGCGAGGCCGCCCATCACCGTGTCGGCGTCGCCGCTGGCGAGCACGGGCTCGCCGGCCCGGTTGCTCTGGAACCAGCAATCGGCGCTCTCGGGCTCGACGACGATGAAGGTCGGCCGGGTCGGCAGCACGGCCCACAGATAGCCGATCACCGCGGCGGCCAGCCCGCCGACGCCCGCCTGCACGAAGACATGCGTCGGCGCCTGCCGCCACTCGGCGACGATCTCGTGGACCAGCACGCAATAGCCGCGCATGACGCTGCGCGGAGCCTGCTCGTAGCCGTCCCACGAGGTGTCGGAAATGATCGTCCAGCCGTTCTCCTGCGAGCGGCGCCTGCATTCGGCGACGGCGGCGTCGTAGTCGCCGTCGACGCGGATCACCTCGGCGCCCCGGGCGCGGATCGCGGCTTCCTTTTCTGCCGAGGTGAACCTCGGCAGGAAGATCACGCAGCGATTGCCGAACAGCTTTGCGCCGGCGGCGACCGAGCGGCCGTGATTGCCCGAGCTCGCGGTCGAGAACACGAACGGGCGCGTGATCTCCTTGTACCGGCCGTTCATCACATCGGCGAAGCTCGCGTCCACGTGGTGAGCATCGCCGACGGCGCCCGAGAGCGCGTTGTAGACGGCGACGACGCCACCCAGCGCCTTGAAGGCGCCGAAGCCGAAACGCTGGCTCTCGTCCTTGACGCGGATCTCGCCCACGCCGAGTCGCTCGGCAAGGGCGGGCAGGACGTGAAGCGGCGTCGGCTTGTGCTGCGGGCACTGCTTCAATTCTTCGCAGAGCTCGGCAATGCCGTTGGGATTGATCACATATTGCTGGTCGCGGCCGAATTTCAGGGTTTTCGCAGCACGCGGGTTCTTTTCAAGCCAGGGCGTAACCATGGCCGGTCATAGCACGGCCCGCCGGCTCCAGATCGCCCGGAATGTGCTCTCCCGCAACAAGCATCTCCCATCCGCCCGGGAACCGCTCTAAGGTGGCTCAAACGGAGAGAAAATCATGAAGGTGAACGTCGAAGTGACCTGCACGCCCGAGGAGGCGCGCGCCTTCTTCGGCCTGCCCGACATCAAGCCGATGCAGGACCGCATCATGGCCGAGATCGAGGAACGGCTGCGCTCCAGCCTGGGCGCCATGAATCCCGAGACGGTGTTCAAGACGTGGCTGCCGGCCTCCATGCAGGGCGTGGAGCAGATGCAGCAGATCCAGCAGGCGTTCTGGTCCCAGCTCGCCAACATCGCCACCGGCAAGAAGGAATAAGCATGAGCACGCGCGACAAGCCAGGCGATCCCAAGCCCTACTACGAAGCTCATGTCTTCTGCTGCACCAACCGCCGCCCGGCCGGTCATCCGCGCGGCTGCTGCGCGGAGAAGAACGGCGAGGCGCTGCGTGACCACATGAAGGCTCGCGCCAAGGCGCTCGGGCTGAACAACGTCCGCGTCAACAACGCCGGCTGCCTCGATCGCTGCGAGCTCGGACCGACGATGGTGATCTATCCCGAAGGGGTCTGGTACTCCTGCGTCACCAAGGAAGACGTCGACGAGGTGCTGGAAAAGCACCTGGTTCAGGGTGGCCGTGTCGAGCGGCTGATGCTGCAGACGGCCGACAAGCTGCCGAGCGACCGCGCCGGTCGCTGACGCCTGGAGCATTCCGCTCTATTCCACCAGCTCGGCCAGGCGCTTGATCACCCTTGCCGGCTTGGCCGTCGCGGCCGCCGGCACGCCGAAATCGAATGGGTCGTACCAGATGCCGCACATGCCGAGCCTTTGCGGCGCCACGACCTCCCATTCGTAGTTGTCGCCGACCATCCAGGCTTCGCAGGCTTCGCAGCCGAGCTTTTCCAGGGCATGGCGGTAGACCGCGAGCTCGGGCTTGCCCTGGCCGAACTCGCCTTCGATCTGGATGTGATCGAAGCGATGGGCAAGGTCGAAGCGCTCGATCTTGGCGCGCTGCATCGCCGATGCGCCGTTGGTCACCAGGGCGAGCTTCACGCCGGCCTGACGCAAGGAATCGACCGTGGCGTGGGCATCGGGGTAGAGTTGGTATTCCTGGCGGCGCATCTCGGTGAAGGCATCGGCGATGCTATCGGCCAGCGCCTCGTCGTCGTGGCCGAGGCGCGCCAGGCCGCGCCGCGTCGAGAGCCGTCGCGCCGCGGGGATGTCGAGCC
>JAEWIV010000127.1 GCA_023386865.1 Pseudomonadota bacterium | reverse complement strand
CTCCAGGTCCGCTCAGAGCGATGATGCGGACCTGGAGGTCCGCGCTCCGATGAGTCACCGGTTCATCGACGTCACCGCGCCCGGCGTCGAGGTGCGGCCGCCATCGACCACGAAGTGGGCGCCGGTGATGTTGCCGGCGAGGTCGGAGCACAGGAACAGCACGGTGTTGGCGACCTCCTCGGCGGTGCCGTAGCGACCGATCGGGATCGAAGCCTGGTAGGTCGCGGCGACCTTGCCGGGATTCTCGGGGTTCAACTGCTTCTGCAGGTCCTGGATCATGCGGGTGTCGATCGGGCCGGGGCACACGGCATTGACGCGGATGCCCTGGCGCGCCACCTCACCCGACGCGGTCTTGGTCAGCCCGAGCACGGCATGCTTGGAGGCGACATAGGCCGGCATGCCCGGCGAGCCCATCAGGGCCGCGGTCGAAGCGGTGTTGACGATGGCGCCGCTCTTCTGGGCGAGCATCTGCTTCAGCACGTACTTCATGCCGAGGAACACGCCCTTGACGTTGACCGACATCACCTGATCGAACATCGCCTCGTCGTAGTCGACGATGTTGGCGACCTTGCCCTCGATGCCGGCGTTGTTGTGGAAGCAGTCGATGCGGCCATAGGTGTCGACGGCCTTCTTCACGTAAGCCTCGACGGATTTCGCGTCGGTGACGTCGGCCTGCACGAACAGCGCCTCGCCGCCCTGCTGGCGCACGATGCCCGCCGTCGCCTCGCCACCCGCCTTGTCGCGATCGACGATCACGACCTTGGCGCCGCGGCCGGCAAAGCCCAGCGCCGTGGCGCGGCCGATGCCGTTGCTGCCGCCGGTCACCAGAGCCACCTTGTTCTTGAAGTCCATGGCTTGTCCCTCCTCTACACGTCGTCTAACCGCTGTTGCGCAGGCCCGCGGCGATGCCGTTGATGCTGAGATGGATGCCCTGCACGACCTCGGGCGCCGTGTCGCCGGCGCGATGGCGACGCAGCAATTCGATCTGCACGTGGTTCAGCGGGTCGATGTAGGGAAAGCGATTGCGAATCGAGCGGGCCAACAAGGGATTCGTCTCCAGCAGGGCGCGCTGGCGGGTGATCGCCAGCACCGCGTCGATCGAGGCCTGCCACTCCTGACGCACACGGGCGAAGATGCGCTTGCCGAGCTCGGCATCGGTCACCAGCTCGGCGTAGCGCGAGGCGATGGCGATGTCGCTCTTGGAGAGGACCATGTCCATGTTCGAGAGCGCCGTGCGGAAGAACGGCCATTCGGAATGCATGGCCTGCAGCGTCGCCAGCCCGTCGGCATGCTCCTCGAGCCAGGCCTTCACCGCCGAACCGAAGCCATACCAGCCGGGCAGCATCAGCCGGCACTGCGCCCAGCTGAACACCCAGGGAATGGCGCGCAGGTCCTCGATGCCTTGCTTTTTGGAGCGTGACGCCGGACGGCTGCCGATGTTGAGGGTCGCAATCTCCTCCAGCACCGTCGACTCGCGAAAATAGCGGTCGAAGCCTTCGGTCTCGTAGACCAACGCGCGGTAGGCGCGGAACGCCCTGGCCGACAGGTCTTCCATGATCGCATGGTAGGAGTCGGGGGGCGCCGGCCGCTCGGCATCGAGCAGTGTCGCCTCGAAGGTGGCGGCGGCCAGCGTCTCGAGGTTGCGCCGCCCGACCTCGGCGTTGGAGTACTTGCCCGCGATCACCTCGCCCTGCTCGGTGACACGGATCTGGCCCCGCACGGCGCCCGGCGGCTGGGCCAGGATCGCCTCGTAGCTCGGCCCGCCGCCACGGCCGACCGAGCCGCCGCGGCCATGGAACAGGCGCAAGCCGACCTTGTGGCGCCGGAACAGCTCGACCAGCGCCAGCTCCGCCTTGTAGAGTTCCCAGGTCGAGGTCAGGTAGCCGCCGTCCTTGTTGCTGTCGGAGTAGCCCAGCATCACTTCCTGGACGTCGCCGCGCGACGCCAGCAGCCGGCGGTAGGCGGGCAACGAGAACAGCGCATCCATGATGCCGCTGCAGTGCTGCAGGTCGGAGATGGTCTCGAACAGCGGCACGATGTCGACCTCGAGCCGCTGCTCGTCGGGACGCAGCAGGCCGACCTCCTTGAGCAGGATCGCCACTTCCAGGACATCCGAGGCGCTGTCGGCCTTGGAGATCACGTAGGTGGGGATCGCGCCGACGCCGTAGCGCCGATGGGCGTCGGCCGCGACGTTCATCAGGGCAAGCTCGTTCGTGGTCTCCTCGCCATAGGTCAGATGCGGCGACGACAGCGGCCGCCGATTGCCGAGCTCGCGCGTCAGCAGCGCCACCCGCCCGGCCTCGTCCAGCGCGCGATACTCGCCGAGTCCCGCGGCTTCGATGAGCTCGATCATGACCCGCTCGTGGACATCGGAGTTCTGGCGGAGGTCGAGCGATGCGAGATGGAACCCGAACACGTCGACGGCCCGCCGCAGCGCGCGCAGGCGGCCGCGGGCCAACGCGATCGAGCCGTTCTCCGCCAGCGAATCGAAAACCGCGTCGAGGTCCCCCTGGAACTCCGCCACCGTGGCGTAGGCCGGCATCTCGGCGACCGGCGGATGCGGCGGCTCCACCTTGTCGAGCGCCCATGCCGTCGCGGCGAGCCGCGCATACATGCCGATGATCGCACGCCGGTACGGCTCGTCCTGACGCTCCACCGCATGGTCGGGCGAGTTCGCCGCGAGCGCCCGCAAGCCGTCGGAGACGCGCACGATGCGGCCATCGAGCGACAGCTCGCCGCCCAGCCGGTGCAGCTCCTCGAGATAGAAGCGCATGGCGCGCTCGCTCTGCATGCCGAGGGTCTGGCGCGTGACATCGGCCGTGACGAAAGGGTTGCCGTCGCGATCGCCGCCGATCCAGCTCCCCATGCGCAGGAAGGACGGGATCTCGAGCTCCTGCCACGCCGGGTCGGCAACGGCGAGCTGCCGCTCGAGGTCGGCATAGAACAGCGGCAGGCCGCGCAGGAAGGTGTGGTCGTAGTAGGAAAGCCCGTTGGCCACCTCGTCGATGACGCGCAGCCGCGTGCCGCGCACCAGGCTGGTCTGCCACAGCACCAGGACGTTGCGCCTGAGCGCCCGGCGGTTCGCCGCCAGCTCCTCGGGCGTGAACTCGACGCGGTCGCGCTCATCGAGCAGATGGGCGATCTCCATCTCGCGGTCGATCAGGCTCTTGCGGCGGATTTCCGTGGGATGCGCCGTCAGCACCGGGCTGCAGAGCGCATCGGTGAAGAAGCGCTTCAGTTGCTCGCGCGACAGCCGAGCCTGGCGCGCGCGGCCGAGCGCATAGGCCATCGTGCCCGGACGCGGCGCCGCCTCGGCCTTGGCGTAGGCGCGGGTGCGGCGGATGTGGTGCTGGTCCTCGGCGATGTTGGCGAGATGCGAGAAATAGCCGAAGGCGCGGATGATGGTGAGCGCCCGTTCCGTCGGCAGGCCGCTCATGATCGTCCGCAGCTCCCGGCGCGCGCCTTCGTCGGCGTCGCGGTGGAACTGCACGCCGGTGCGGCGGATGTGCTCGACCAGCTCGAACACCTCCTCGCCTTCCTGGGTCCGGACGGTGTCGCCGAGGATCCGGCCGAGCAGCCTGATGTCGTAACGCAGCGGGGCGTCTTTTTCGGCCGTTTCGGCGGGATCCAGGCGATCGTTCATGGGGCTCTGCCGGTCAGGGGATCTCGATCACTCCGTCGCCGCCGGCATAGAGCCTGTCGACCAGCGCCTTGCGACGCTCCAGCGTGGCGCGCTGATTGATGTAGCCCTTGTCGGTGATCTCGTGACCGTCGACCGACGGCGGCTCGGCCATGAGGATCGCACGCCTGATCCGCATCGACGAGCCCTTGCCCTCGGCATTCATGCGCGAGAGCCCTGCACGCAGGGCATCGACCACGCAAGAGTGCGCCAGCAGCTCGGCGGTCGAGAGCTTCGCGCCTTCGTCGTCGGCCAGTCGCCGGCAGGCGGCAATATTGGGGAAGCCCAGCAGGCCGACATAGTCGCGGTCCTGGCCACAGATCACGGCATCCTGCAGTACCGGCGAGGCGGCGGCGATCGCTGTGGTGCGCAAGGTACCGACCAGCACGAAAGTGCCACTCATCAGCTTGAAGTCCTCGACGACGCGGCCGTCGAAGACGAGCCCCCAGCTCGGATCGGCCGGATCGACGAAGCGGCCGGCATCGCCGATCTTGTAGAAACCCTCTTCGTCGAACATCTCGGCCGTGAGATCGGGACGCCGGAAGTAGCCCGGGGTGACGATCACGCTCTTCAGCCTGAGCTCGTAGCGACCCTCCTCGCCGGTCGGCACGAGCTTGAGCTGCACCCCCGGGAACGGCAGGCCGATCAGGCCGACGCGCTCGGAGGCCCAGTGCACCGTGGTCGCCGTCGGCGCGGTCTCGGTCGAGCCCCAGCCAGTGACGAACGGCAGGCGGTAGCCGGTGTGCTTCACCGCCAGCGCTTCCATGCGCTCATAGAGATCGTTCGGCAGGGTAGCGCCGCCATAGGCGAGCGAATTGAGGTTCTTGAAGAAGCGCTGGGCCAGCGCCTCGTCCTTCTCCAGCGCCGTCGCCAGCATGGCGTAGCCCGCCGGCACGTTGGCGAAGTAGGTCGGCGAGATCTCGCGCAGATTGCGCAACGTCTCCTCGAACAGGCCGGGCAACGGCTTGCCGTCGTCGATGTAGGTGGTGCCGCCGTCGGCAAGATTGCCCTGGAAGGTGGCGTTGCCGCCCATCGTGTGGTTCCACGGCAGCCAGTCGAGCATGACGCCCGGGGGATCGTCGGGCTTGCGCGTGCGCGCCATCTGGCCCATCGCCAGGTTGGCGCACATCATCTCCTGGGTATTGATCACCGCTTTGGGCATGCCGGTGCTGCCCGAGGTGAACAGGAACTTGGCCGTCGTCTTGCCGTCGATCCGGTCGATCGAGCGCGCCACCGCGTCCGTCGGCCTGGTCGCGACGAGCTCGCTCCATGGCAGGGACTGCCTCTCGGGCGGCGCCTTGTCGACATGCACCAGCAGCACGCCCTCGAGATCGAGCGCCGCCAAAGCCCGCGCGTAGATCTCGCCGTTCTGCACGAACACCAGACCGGGCCTGATGAGGTCGAACACGTAGCGCAGCTTGGCGTGGTCCTGGCTCATCACCGAATAGGCCGGCGACACCGGTGCCATCGGCGCACGCGCCTGCATGGCAGCCATCGTCAGCAGCGCGAACTCGATGGAGTTCGACGACAGGATCATCACCGGCTTGTCCGGCCCGAAACCGCGGTCGAGCAGCGCCTGCGTCACCGCATCGACCTGACGCTTGGCTTCGCCGTAGGTCACCTTCAGCCACTGGCGGTCGGGGCCACGGCGCTGCGCCAGCCATATCCGATCGGGCGCCTCGGCCGCCCATTTCGCGAGGAAGGCCGGGACGTGCTTCTCATAAGGCTTCAGCTCGTGGTTCGACTGCAGCAGGATGGTGCCGTCGCCGCGCCGGTCGACGCTGACGTCGCGGCTCAGGAAGTCGATCGGCTTGAAGGGCGTCCGCATCACGCTATCCAACGGCGATACTCCCGGTCGAATGTGCTTGCGCCGATTTAGGAGGGGGAACCTGCGATCGGCAAGGGAGCGTTGGGGCGCGATGTCGCCAAGCAGTCCCGGGAATGACCGGCCCGCGGCCAATCGCGGGCTGCGGCACGGTGCAGGCATTGTCTGCGTGTGACGATCGCCGACGCGCTGGTGCCGGTCGCGAGCCGGCTGGTCGCCGAGACCCGCCATTGGCGCAACCTTTCCCTGGCCGCCTGCCATCATGAACGATGCGACTGAGGCTGACGGCGCCGAGGTCCGCCCAGCGAACCCGCGGCGCGGCAGGCTGCGACCTGAATGGCCGTTCACACCGGCAGGGTTTTCGGCCAGAGTCCGCCTCAGCACGAAAGGGAGAGACGGATGGATTTCGAATACTCGGACCGCACCAAGGCGCTTCTGGAGAAGCTCAACAAGTTCATGGATGAGGTCATCTATCCGGCCGAACCCGTCTACGAAGAGCAGATGGAGAAGGCCAAGGATCGCTGGCAGCTCCCCAAGGTCATCGAGGACTGCAAGGCCGAGGCGAAGAAGCGCGGGCTCTGGAACATGTTCCTCCCTGCCGATCGCGACTCGGGCGACACGCACGGCACGATGGGCCTCTCCAACCTCGAATACGCGCCGATCTGCGAGGTGCTGGGCCGCTCCTCGATCGCCTCGGAGGCGGTCAACTGCTCGGCGCCCGACACCGGCAACATGGAAGTGTTCGCCCGCTACGGCTCCAAGGAGCACAAGGAGAAGTGGCTGAAGCCGCTGCTCAACGGCGAGATCCGCTCGTGCTTCGCCATGACCGAGCCCGCGGTCGCCTCGTCCGACGCGCGCAACGTCGAATGCCGCATCGAAGCCGACGGCGACAGCTACGTGATCAACGGCCGCAAGTGGTGGTCGTCGGGCATGGGCGATCCGCGCTGCAAGGTCATCATCCTGATGGGCAAGAGCGATCCCAACGCGCCGGCCTACCGCCAACAGTCGATGATCGTGGTGCCGCGCGACACGCCCGGCATCAAGATCGTGAAGATGCTGCACGTCTTCGGCTATGACGATGCCCCGCACGGCCACGCCGAGGTGATCTACGACAACGTCCGGGTGCCGAAGTCGGCGATACTGCTGGGCGAAGGCCGCGGCTTCGAGATCGCCCAGGGCCGCCTCGGCCCGGGCCGCATCCATCACTGCATGCGCGCCATCGGCGTTGCCGAGCGCGCGCTCGAGATGGCGATCAAGCGTGCCAAGAGCCGAGTCGCCTTTGGCCAGCGCATCTCGGAGATGGGTGTCACCAAGGCCCATGTCGCCGACATGCGCATGGAGATCGACATGGCCCGCCTGCTGGTGCTGAAGGCCGCCTGGGCGATGGACAAGTTCGGCAACAAGGAAGCCCGCCAGCAGATCGCCATGATCAAGGTGGCGGTACCCAACATCAGCTCCAAGGTCGTCGACCGCTGCCTGCAGCTGCACGGCGCGGGCGGCGTCAGCCAGGTCTTCAAGCTGGCCAGCATGTACGCGCACCAGCGCACGCTGCGCCTGGCCGACGGTCCGGACGAGGTCCATCGCGACCAGGTCGGCCGCATGGAGATCGCCAAGTACAACTAGGTCCGAAACACCAGATCAAAAGCAAAGGCCGCCCACGGGGCGGCCTTTGTCGTCAGCGCCGGGCGGAGCCGAGCGGCGCCGGCGGGCCGTCGGGCACGGCCATCAGCTCGGCCTCGGGCACGCCCGCCTCGTAGGCGGCCGCCAGGGCCGCAGGATCGAACGCCACGCCGATCGGGTTCTTGCGGAAGGCGTCGGTCGTGAAATAGGCCGAGCATTCCTCCTTGGTCTTGTAGCGGTCGACCTGCAGCTCGACTGAATTGCCGTCGGGATCGCGATAATACAGCGAGATCGTGGGGCCGTGATGGATCGGCCGGTACGGCTCGATGCCCTTGTCCTTGAGCCGCCGCCAGGTCGAAAGCAGCTCGCCAATGTCGCGGAAGGTGTAGGCGACGTGCGCCAGGCCCCACGCCTTGTCGTCGGGCTCGTGCAGGCCCTCGACGTTCACCACCGCCAAGCGATGGTGCTCGTCGTCGTAGGTCATGAAGCAGATGAAATCGTTGCGCTGCACGACGTGCATGTCGAGCACCGTGCAGTACCAGTCGACCAGCTTCGCCATGTTGGACGAGCGCAGCACGAAATGCGCGAATAGCGACGGCGCGATCGGCTTGCTGTCGAGGCTGCGGCGGGCGGCGGGCGCGACGATGGTGTCCATGGCGATCCTCCTGGTCGGTCCAGTCTACTCCAGCTTGGCGCCGGTGTACTCGATCATCTTCCTCCAGTAGGCGAGGTCGGCCTTCTGGCGTTCGGCGAAGGCCTCGGGCGTGGTGCCGATCGGATCGAAGCCCAAGGTCTTCCACTTCTCCATCGACTCGGGCTCCTTCAGCACCTTGTTGATGTCAGCCGAAAGCTTGTCGACGATGGCGCGCGGCGTCCTCGCCGGCGCGAAAATGCCGTACCAGCCTTCGATGGCGAAATCGGAAAAGCCCGACTCCTCCATGGTCGGCAGGTCCGGCGCCGAGGGCGAGCGGGTGGCGCAGGTCTGGGCCAGCGCCTTTACCTTTCCAGCCTTCGCCTGCGGCAGCGCCGAGGGCAGATTGTCGAACATGAAGGCGACGCGGCCGCTCATCAGGTCGGGCATCGCAGCCGAGCTGCCGCGGTAGGGCACGTGCGCGGCATTGAGGCCGGCGCGCTTCACCATCAGCTCGGCGGCGATGTGCTGGGAGCTGCCGGTCGCCGCCGAGGCGTAGCTGACGCCGCCGTCCTGCTTCCTGATCCACTCAACCAGTTCCTTGGGCGTGTTCGCCGGCACGCTGGGCGCCGTCACCAACGCCATGCACGCCGTGCCGATCAGGGTCAGCGGCTGGAAGTCCCTGATCGGGTCGTACGGCAGGTTGGGAAAGAAGATCATGTTGGAGCCGTTCGTGCTCTGCGTGCCCAGCATGATCGTGTAGCCGTCGGGCGGGGACTTGGCGGCGAAGTCGGTGCCGATCGCGCCCGATGCGCCGCCCTTGTTCTCGACGACGACGCTCTGTCCCCACATCTGGCCGAGCCGCGCCACCAGGATGCGCGACAACGTATCGGTCGGCCCGCCGGCCGGGAACGGTACGACCCATCGCACGGTGCGATTGGGATACGACTCCTGTGCCGTCGCCTGCCCGGCCAGCGCGAGAAAAGCAGCGATCCAGACGCCCATGAAGCGACGCATCATCGATCCCCCTTGCCGAGGCACAAAGCCTACTTGAAGCGAACCCGAAAACAATTGCACCCGCCTGCAGGGCGATGCGAAATCGGTGCCTTGACCCCTGCCGATGCAGAGGGCAAGCCGCTGGCCATGTCCGCGCCCGTCATCGACGCGCCCGATTCGCTGTCGCGCCTGATCCCCTCGCGGGTGGCGCGCGGCTTTTTTCTCGCCGTCGTGTCTGGCCTCTTCTTCAACTGCCTCAACGTGTCGGCGAAGGAGCTGGTGAGCGAGTTGCCTCCGCTCCTCGTATCGTGGGGTCGCTGGGTGGCCGGCATCGCGCTGATCGCGCCCTACATGCTGTGGCGCGCCGGTCCGAGCGGCATGCGCACGCGGGACCTCAAGCTCCATTGCCTGCGCGGGCTGTTCCACACGCCGGGCTACGGACTGTGGTACGAGGCGGTGGTCTGGCTGCCGCTCGCGACCATGGCCGCGCTGGGCTTCACCGGTCCGATCTTCGTCACGCTGGGCGCCGTCCTGTTCCTGCGCGAGAAGGTGCACTGGCGACGGTGGGCCGCGGTCGGCGTCGGGTTTCTCGGCATGCTCGTGATCGTGCGGCCGGGCCTGGTGGCCATGAACCCCGGCATCGTCATGATGATGATCGCCGTGCCGCTGATCGCGGGCTCCAACCTGGTCGCCAAGGTGGTGGCCGGCCGCGACCGGCCCGAAGTCGTGGTGCTGTGGCAAAGCGTGGTCGGCGCCGCCTGCTTCGCGCCGTTCGGCCTGTGGTTCTGGCAGACGCCGACGGCCGAGCAACTGCTGTGGTTCCTGGCCTCCGGCTTCTTCGGCACCATGGGCTACTTCTTCATCACCTGGGCCTACCGCCTGCTCGACATTTCCGCCCTGCAACCCATCACCTTCCTGGGCATCGTCTGGGCCGCCTTGTCCGACGTGGCGCTGTGGGGCAAGACCTCCGACGGCTGGACGTTCGTCGGCGCCGCGATCATCGTGGCGGCGACGAGCTACATCGCTCATCGCGAGGCCAGAGCTGGAGGAAGAGGAAAATGACCGATCGCCTTTCGGGCAAGGTGGCGCCGATCACCGGCGGTGCCTCGGGTCTGGGCGCCAATGCCGCCATGCTGATGGCGCAGGAAGGCGCCAAGGTCGTGGTCGCCGACATCGCCGTCGACCGCGGCAAGGCGGTCGCCGACCAGCTGGGCTCGGCCGGGCATTTGGG
>JAEWIV010000123.1 GCA_023386865.1 Pseudomonadota bacterium | reverse complement strand
TCGGCCTTGGTGGCGGGGCTGAAGATCGGCGGATCGAGCCGGCCGCTTTCCTGCAGTCCCGCCGGCAGCGCCTCGCCGGCCAAGGTGCCGGACTTGGCGTATTCGCGCCAGGCCGAGCCCGAGAGATAGCCGCGGATCACGCATTCGATCGGGAACACCGTGCCGCGCCGGCACAGCATGGCGCGGCCGGCGATCTCGGCGCGATGCGGCGCGAGCGCCGGCACCCGGGCGATGATCGCCTCGGCATCGGCCGCGATCATGTGGTGCCTGACGATGCCTTCGAGCTGGCGGAACCACCACGCGCTGGTCTGGGTCAGCACCGCCCCCTTCATGGGGATCGGCTCGGCCATCACCACGTCGTAGGCGCTGACGCGGTCGGTGGCGACCAGCAGCAGCCGCTCGTCGTCGACCTCGTAGACGTCGCGCACCTTGCCCCGGGCGATCCGCTTCAGCGGCAGATCGCTCGTCGTCATCAGCACCATGGACTTCCCCTGCTCCGGCGCGGCGCTATTTTTCGTGCCGCATCTCCTCGAACACTTCCTTCGCCGTCAACAAGGCCTCGCGCACCGACGGCAGGCCGACATAGCCACCGAGATGCAGCAGCGCCTCGGACAATTCGTCCTCCGTCCAGCCCTGGTTGCGCGCCATGCGCAGATGGATGGCAAGCTCCGGCCAGCGCGCCTGGGCGGTGTCGGAAACCACGCAGATCAGCGCGCGCGTCTTGAGGTCGAGGCCGGGCCTCGACCACAGCATGCCGAACACGGCCTCGCGGGCGTAATCGCCGAACTTCTGCATCATCGGATCGGCATAGACCGACTTGTTCATGGCGTCGGCATACTTCTCGCCCATCAGCTTGCGGCGGATCTCGGTGCCCTTCTTGTAGTTCTCGCTCTCGGCCATCGTTTCCTCCTGGTGAAGGGCGGAGCCTAGCCGTTTTTCTTATGCCTCGGCTATGCGGGACGCCCCTGCTCCCTCTCGAAACCCTATGCCGCGCGGACCTATCTCCTGGGTGTTCCGCGAAGCCTTGCTGCTTTGCGCAGCGTCTTCCCGCGACCGGCTACTTCGGCCGCCCGCCATGGTCGCGCGCGAACCGAAGTGAAAGGAGTTGTTATGCACCAGGCCACTGACCGCCAAGCGGAAGGCGAGCCGCCGTCTCGTCCGGTGTCCGAGGAGGCCGATCGCATCATGGCGATCGCCCACTTGCCCCCGAGCGCCCACGTGGCCGTCATCGGACACCACTCCCTGCCCTTCGTCATGGCGTTGCTGCGGCAGGGCTGCGAGAGCGTGCGCAGCCTGCGTCCCGGCAGTCCTGCGCCCGACTGCGAGCCGGTCGATCTCGCTTGGATCGTCGACCTGCGGGACGAGCGCGAACTCGACGAAGCACTGCGCGCGGCGCGCTGGCGCACCGGCAAGCGCGGCCGCGTGGTGCTCGAGGGCACCGCCTGCACCTGGCGCAACGCGCTCGCAGCCGTGCGCCATCGCGCCCTGGCAGCCGGCCTCGACATCGTCTCGTTCGACCACGCGGCGCGCCGGCTGCTGCTGGCGCCAAATCCTCGTCGAGAAGACCCAACATGAACCCGCTCATCCTCTGTTGCCGCGGCGCAAGCGCGGCGCTTCCCACGCCCTACCGGATGGGCCGCCTCGATCTCATTGCTCTCGATGCCTTGTGCGGGCGGCTGATCGATCGCGGCATCGCCGCGCTGGTGCCGTGCGGCACGACGGGCGAAGCGCCGTTGTTGACGGCCAGAGAGCATCGCCAGGTCGTGGCGACCGCCGTCGCGGCCGCCGCCGGGCGCGTGCCGGTGATCGCCGGCGCCGGCAGCAACAACACAGGCATGGCGGTCGAGCTGGCGCGCTCGGCCGAATGCGCCGGCGCCTCGGCGCTGCTCTGTGTCACGCCCTGTTACCTGAAGCCCAGCCAGGCTGGGATGATGATGCACTTCCGCACCATCCACGATGCGACCGGCCTGCCGATCATTCTCTATGACGTGCCGGCCCGTACCGGCTGTGCCCTCGACGATGTCTCGGTGCGCCGGCTGGCCGAGCTGCCGCGCATCGTTGGCCTGAAGGACGCCACCGGCGACATCCCGCGCGTCGCGCGGCTGCGCCGGCGTCTGGGCCCGGACTTCTTGCTGTTGTCGGGCGACGATGCCAGCCAGTCGGCCTTTCGCCTGGCCGGCGGCGACGGCTGCATCTCGGTGACGGCCAACGTCGCCCCCGCCCTGTCGGCGGCGCTGCATGTGGCTTGCGACGAGAAGCTGGAGGCCGAGATCCGCTGGTTCGACCAGATCCTGGCACCCTTGCATGAGGCGATGTTCCTCGCGGCCAATCCCGTTCCACTGAAGCGGGCGTTGAGCTGGCTCGGCCTGATGGGCGATGGCCTCCGCCTGCCGCTCACGCCGCTCAGCCCGGGCTTCGACCACAGGCTGCGCCAGGTGCTGGAGACCGTCACTCCGCTGGAAGACAAGGAAGGGGCGCGTCTCGCGGCCGCCCGCCGCGCCATCGCGCGCGCCGCTTAGAGTGGAATGAGCCACGACGGGTCGTGCCGGTCGGCCGTCCCATCGCGCGGTAATGGTTGACCGTTACGATAAGCGCAATCAAAGTGCGAGTGGATTTTTGCCTTGCACGCCGCGATAGATATTGCTCCGGGGGGAGAACACTATGCGGAAAATCTTTGCCGGCATAGCGATCATCCTTGCAGGCGCCGCGACTTCCAGTTGCCAGTCGCCGCCCGAGATGAATGTCGAACGCCAGTGGGCCGACACGATGCGGCGCCTGAACATGTTCGGCTTCTATCCGATGACGGAGGATGTGCAGGTCGGCGACATATATCTCCATGCCCCGCCTGCCGATGGCCGCCCGTCGGTGCCACGCTTTAGTTTGGTTCGGGTGGCCTCATATCCCAAGGCTCAGGTCTTGCAGGAGCTCACCGATCAGCAGCTCGATGACCGTCTTGCCATTCAGCCGTTACCGGTGAAGGGCGGGAGCGATCCGGCAAATGCACCTGCTCGAGCGGCCGCGGTCGATCGAACGGCCGGCTGCCGCGGGTACGAGATCGGCCACGCCGACCAGGAGAAGTGCCGGGTGCGACTCCACCGGTCGGCCATTCCGGCCCTCACCGTTGGACAGGTGACCTCGGCTCAACTCGGGGCGGCCGGCCTGCTGGGCAATGTTGGCGCTCGGCTCGGGCTCGGTTCCTCCACCGAGACCGCCGTTCATATCTACCTCAGCAACATACAGGAACTCTCGCTCGACGCCTGGCGCTTCAGCAGGATGGGGGAGAGCGGCTCGCGGCGCGTCGACGGCCGTACGTGGTCGGAGGATCTCATCAGCGCGTTGGGCCAGCTCCGGCCGGAGCTCGCTCTGCCTGCCTGCAAGGGCGACGTATCGCGACTGCAGCGCAACAATGTCACGGTCGAGGTAATCAACCGGGTCGTCTATGCCGGAGCGGTCGAGTACAGCTTCAGTCAAAACGCTGAGACGGCCGTGCGCCTGGCGCTGGATCTGGAGGCCGTCGGAGGGCAAGGAAAGCCCAAGATACCGTCGCTTCCTGCCGCACAGGGCGGAACCGCAAACCCAGGCGCCAACAAGGCCGGCAACGCAGACCCACCCGATGACGCGAAAGCCGCGTCCAAAGCGGCCGCGACTCGGCTTGCCGGATTGCTCGGAAGCTTGAGCGGTGAAGCTGGAAGTACCGAGCCCCGTGCCGGCATCGACACCAGCTTCGGCATCGGCACATTCGGAACCATGGCGTTGAAGGTCACCTTCAACCGGCCGATCGCGGTCGGCGCGGGCAGCAAAGTGCGCTACAGCTTCTATGATTGGGTCAACGGAACGGGCGAAACGTACTTCAAGCACAAACTGGCTGGCGCCGCGAAGTATTGCCGCTCTACCTTTCCCAAGGAGTTCAACGCCAGCGCGCTGAAGGGTCTCGCGCAAGCCTTCGGTTGCTACTCTCCGGTCCGCACGGATGCGCAGAGGGAAAGGGACAAATACTGCCGGTGCATAGAGAACAATTTAGCCGAGGGAGATGATTCCTTCCCCGGATGTCCCAAAGGCCATGCGCCGGTCAAAGCTGAATTGCCGTAATTTGTACGTCTCGCCTGGCCTGCATATCGGGCTACAAGCCCAACCGCCCACGCTTCCATCTGATCGGCATCGTACGCGCCAGCATGCCGGCGCACGATCCGTCCGGCGGTTTCCCGTTCGACGAAGCGGCCTCAGACCAGGCGGTAGCCGACCCCGGGTTCGGTCAGCACGTGCCGCGGCGTCGAGGGGTCGGCTTCGACCTTCTGGCGCAGCTGGCGGACGTAGACGCGGAGATACTGCGGATCGACCGATTCGTCGCGCCACACCTCGCGCAGCAGATGCTTGTGGGTCAGCACCTTGCCGGCATGGATCGCGAGCTGTTCCAAGATGTCGTACTCCTTGGGCGAGAGCTTGATGTCCTCGGCGCCGCGCTTCACCAGGCGGCGCACCAGGTCGATCGAGAGATCGCCGCTGGTGAAGGAGCGCTCGGCGCCCTGCTGCTGCAGGCGGTGACGCAGGGCGGTGCGCAGGCGGGCCATCAGCTCGTCGGCGCCGAACGGCTTGGTGACGTAGTCGTCGGCGCCGGCATCGAGCGCCATCACCTTGGCGGCCTCGTCGCCGCGGCTCGACAGCACGACGATCGGCACCGGCGAGATCTCGCGAATGCGGCCGATCAGGGCCTGGCCGTCGATGTCGGGCAGGCCGAGATCGAGCACGACCAGATCGGGCCGGTGATGGCGTAGCGCCGATAGCGCTTCGGCGCCGGTCGCCGCTTCGTGCGTGCGATAGTCGTGGGCGCCCAAGGTCGCGCGCAGCAGGCGGCGGATCGGCGGATCGTCCTCGACGATCAGGATGGAAATCTCGTTCGGCGTCATATCGGCAAGCTCACCACGAATTCCGCCCCGCTGCGATCGCTGCGGTTGCGCCCGATCAGGCTCCCGCCCTGCACTTCGACGAAGCCCTTGGCGATGGCGAGACCGAGGCCCGTGCCGGCGCGCCGCCGGTCGCCGTCCTTGGCGCGGTAGAACTTGTCGAAGATGCGATCGAGGGCATCGGCCGGAATGCCCGGGCCCTCGTCGCGCACGGCGATCTCGACGCGGTCGCCGGCGCGGCGCGCCTCCATTTCGATGCGGCCCTGCGGCGGCGAGTACTTCGCCGCATTGTCCAGCAGGTTGAACAGGATCTGCTCCGCCAGGACGAAGTCGATCGACAGCGGCGGCAGGCCGGGCTCGATGGAGGTGACCACCTCGCGCTCCTTCAACAAGGGCGCGGCGCGGCGCAGCACGGTCGACACGAGGTCACCGGCCTCGACCGGCTCGCGGTTGGGCACGATGGCGCCGGCGTCGAGCCGCGTCATGTCGAGAAGGTTGCCGACGAAGCGGTCGAGCCGCTCGGCTTCGCTCAGCGCGGTGCCCAGGAGCTCGTCGCGGGTCGGCTGGTCGTAGCGATCGCGATAGCTCTTGAGGCCGGACAGCGCCCCGATGATCGAGGCGAGCGGCGTGCGCAGATCGTGGCTGACCGAGGTCAGCATGGCCGAGCGCAGCCG
>JAEWIV010000120.1 GCA_023386865.1 Pseudomonadota bacterium | reverse complement strand
CATCATCTCGCCGACGGTGCTGCAATGGACCGGCGCCTCGCCCTGGTTGGACCTGGTGCAGCGCGCGCTGACCTGGGAGGCGCGCGAGCCCGACGTCTATGTGAACGTCTTCTTCGGCTTTCCCTTCGCCGACGTGCCGGATGTCGGCATGACCATCCAGGTCATGACCAACGGCGATCCCGGACTGGCGCGCCGGGTCGCCGACGACATGGCGGCGGCCGCCTGGCGGCAGCGCAAGGGGCTGATCGGATCGACCAAGGTGCATACCATTCCGGAAGGCGTGGCCCTCGCCAGGGAGGCGATCGTGCGCGGCGAGACGCCGGTCGTGCTGGCCGATCATAGCGACCGCTCCGGCTCGGCCACCTGGATCCTGAAAGAGGTCATCGAGCAGGACCTGTCGGATGTCCTGATCGCCACGATCGCCGACGCCCGGGCGATCGACGTGCTCGAGGCCGGCGGGGTGACGGCGGGCGATTCGTTCGACATGGAGGTGGGCGGACGGGTCGACGACTCCGCCGGCGCGCCGGTGCGCGTCCGCGGCAGCGTCGTGGACGCCGTCGAAAGCCGCGGCCAGCGCTGGGTCGTCGTGCAGTTCGGCCGCGGCAATGTTCTGGTGCTGAGCCGCTACCTCGTGCAGATCATGGAGCCCGGCTCGCTCGGCGCGCTCGGACTCGACCTGGCGGCCTTCAAGGCCTTCGCCATCAAGTCGCGCGTGCACTTCCGCCGCGGCTTCGACGACAGCGGCTTTGCGAAGACGATCCTGCTGGTCGAGCCGGTCGAGCCGTTCCTCGGCACGGTCAGGCTCGAAGGCCTGCCGTACCAGAATGTCGACCTGAAGAAGTTCTACCCCTACGGCGACCCGAAGTTTCCGTAGTGGTCAGAAAAGACCGCTCAGTTCGCGGCGGAGATCGGTCTCCGCCCGGCGGCTGACGAAGAGCTCAGCCACGCCGACGAGAACGACCTTTGAAGGCGGCTTGCTCTTCGGCGAGTACCCGTTTCAAGTCCAGACGACCGGCCCGGCCGGTCGCCTTGCCTTCGTCCCAGCGATGGCGCAGGACGGCAACGTCGCGCTCGCGAAGTTGCCGGCGTGATTCCCAAAGACGAAGAGCATCGCGAATGACCTCGCTTGTCGAGGCGTACTCGCCATTCTCCACGGCCTCGCGGACGGACTTGGCCATCGGTGCAGGCAGTGCAACGCTCAGCCGTTCGATTTCTGCCATCTCCATGACCTCCTCCGTAAGGATATCGTCGATGGCGATGAGTAAAAAGTATTAATAGTTATGAAACCGAATGCTTCTGCCTCAACTCATCGCCGCCCGCATCAACGCGAATCCTTCCGTCGTGTCCCAGTCCGCGTCGCCTTCCAGGCGCCCGAGCTCGCGGCCGGCCGGATCGACCAGGATCGACGTCGGCAGCAGCGTCACGCCCAGAACCGACATCGCCTTGCGGCCCTTGTCGTAATAGATGCGGAGGCTGGTCAGTTTCCGCTCCTTGTAGAAGGGCGCGACCTTGGGCTTGGAGGGGCCGTCGAGCGAGATCGGGATCACCAGGAACCTGTCCCGCGGCATCTCGGCCTGCAGCCGGTCGAGGCTCGGCATTTCCTTCACGCACGGCGCGCACCATGTCGCCCACAGGTTGATCAGTCGTGCCTGGCCATTGAGTTCGGACATGCGGATCGGCTGGTCGTTGACGTCGAGGAATTCGAGATCCGGAACGGGCGTGGGCGGCGTGGTGAGCTTGAAGCGCTTCATCGCACCCTTGATCAGGCCTGAGGAAATCTCGGCCCGAACCGTTGCTGCGCTAAGGAAAGTCGCCGCCGCGCCGGCCAGGATGTGCCGGCGTTTGGGAAGGAAATCTCGAACGGGATGTGCCATAAGCCGCGTTCCTAACAAGACTACTGGCTCGTATTCATGGCACGGAAGAACACGACTGCGCGAGCGCCGAAGCGGCGATCCAACACGATGTGGGGCGGCCGCTACAAGCTCGGCCCGGCGGAAATCATGGAGAAGATCAACGCCTCCATCGGTTTCGACCGCCGGCTGTACGCGCAGGACATCGCGGGTTCGCTCGCCCACTGCGACATGTTGGTCGCCCAGGGAATCCTGTCGGCCAAGGACGGCCGCGCCATCAAGCGCGGCTTGGTCGCGGTGCGTCAGGAGATCGAAGCCGGCCGCTTCAAGTTCTCCACCAAGCTCGAGGACATCCACTTCAATGTCGAGGGTCGGCTGACCGAGCTCATCGGTCCGGCCGGTGGCCGCCTGCACACCGCGCGCTCGCGCAACGACCAGATCGCCCTCGACGTGCGGCTGTGGGTGCGCGACACCATCGATCGCCTGGAGCCGATGCTGGCCGACCTGCAGGCGGCGTTGATCGATCGCGCCGACCAGTATGCCGCGACCATCATGCCGGGCTTCACCCATCTGCAGACGGCGCAGCCCATCACCTTCGGCCATCACCTGATGGCCTATGTCGAGATGTTCGGCCGCGACCGCAGCCGTATGACCGACTGCCGCGCGCGCCTGAACGAATCGCCGCTCGGCGCCGCCGCGCTCGCCGGCTCGCCGCATCCCATCGACCCGCGCAAGACGGCGAGGGCGCTGGGCTTCGACCGGCCGATGGCCAATTCCCTCGATGCCGTGTCGGACCGCGACTATGTCGTGGAGTTCATCGCCGCGGCCGCGCTGACGGCGGTCCACCTGTCGCGCCTGTCGGAGGAGATCGTGATCTGGTGCTCTGCACCGTTCCGATTCATCTCCCTGTCCGACGCCTTCACGACCGGCAGCTCGATCATGCCGCAGAAGCGCAATCCCGACGCCGCCGAGCTGACGCGCGCCAAGGTCGGCCGCATCGTCGGCGCCTTCACCGCGCTCTGCATCATCCTCAAGGGCCTGCCGCTGACCTACGGCAAGGACATGCAGGAGGACAAGGAGCCGTTGTTCGACGCCGCCGATTCGCTGGAGCTCGGCATCGCGGCGATGACCGGCATGGTGCGCGACCTCGAGGCCAATCCCGCACGCATGCGCGCCGTCGCCTCGGCCGACTATTCGGTGGCGACCGATCTCGCCGACTGGCTGGTGCGCAAGGTCAGCCTGCCGTTCCGCCAGGCCCATCACGTCACCGGCCGGCTGGTCGGCATCGCCGCCGACAAGGGCGTCGATCTCGACAAGCTCACCTTGGCGGAGATGCAGGCCGTCGAGCCCAAGATCGACCGCAGCGTCTATCGCGTGCTGACCGTCGAGGCGTCGGTCAATGCCCGCAAGAGCCTGGGCGGCACCGCACCCGCCAATGTCGTGCGCGCCGTGGCCGAGGCCCGGAAGCGTTTCCTCCCCACGAAGTGGGGAGGTGGCCCGAAGGGCCGGAGGGGTCAACGTCATGGCATCTGACCCCTCCGTCCGCTCCGCGGACACCTCCCCGCGCTCCGCGCAGGGAGGAAAGAGCGACTTCTTCTCTTACAAGAACGGCGAGATGCACGCCGAAGGCGTGGCGCTCGCCGCCATCGCAGCCCAGGTCGGCACGCCGTTCTACTGCTATTCGGCGGGCGCCATGCGGGCGGCGTGGAAGGAGTTCGCCGACGGCCTGAAGGGCATGAACGCCGAGGTCTGCTACGCCATGAAGGCCAACAGCAGCCTTGCCGTGGTTCGCTTGTTCGGTGAATTGGGGGCGGGAGCCGACATCGTCTCGGTGGGCGAGATGCGGCGTGCGCTGGCGGCCGGCATCCCGGCGAGGCGCATCATCTATTCGGGCGTCGGCAAGAAGCCTTCGGAGCTGATGGCGGCACTCGAGGCCGGCGTCGGCCAGATCAACGTCGAGAGTTCGTCGGAGCTAGAGACCCTGAACGCCGTCGCCGGCCAGCTCGGCGTGAAGGCGCACATCACCATCCGCGTGAATCCCGACGTCGATGCCGGAACGCACGCCAAGATCACCACCGGACGCAAGGAGAACAAGTTCGGCATCGACATCGACCTCGCCCGCGAGGCCTATGCGCTGGCCGGCCGCCTGCCGCACCTGACCGTGGTCGGCGTCGCCATGCATATCGGCTCCCAGCTCACGTCGCTCGATCCCTTCCGCAACGCCATCGTCCGGGTGCGCGAGCTGATCGGGCAGCTTCGCGCCGACGGCCACAGGATCGATCGCTTCGACATCGGCGGCGGGCTGGGGATCGTTTATGCGCAGGAGAAGCCGCCGGCCGTCCCCGATTTCCTTTCGATGGTGGCCCGCGAAACTGCCGGGCTGGACTGCGCGTTGACCTTCGAGCCCGGGCGTCGGCTGGTCGGCGAGGCGGGCGTGCTCGTGAGCGAGGTGATCCTCGTGAAGCCCGGCGCTGCAAAGACTTTCGTCATCGTCGATGCGGCCATGAACGACCTGATCCGGCCTACGCTTTATGAGGCCTGGCACGATATCGTACCGGTGCGTGAACGCCCCCAAGCCGCCACGATCCGCTGTGACATTGTCGGGCCGATCTGCGAATCGGGTGACTACCTCGCACAGGACCGTGATATGGCGCCGCTGGCTGCCGGAGACTTGGTCATGATACGCTCGGCCGGCGCCTATGGGGCTGTCATGGCGTCGACCTACAATACGCGGCCCCTGGTGCCGGAGGTCATGGTCGATGGCACGCGATTTGCGGTCACCCGGCCGAGGCCTTCGATCGACGAATTGTTGTCTGCCGAGCGCTTCCCGCCCTGGCAGGAGCCGATAAAGTCTTAAGCGCAAGCGAAAGGACGGCGATGAGCGCCAGCCAGACCACCAGCTTCCAGGCCCCTGGCCTCAGCCGCAAGATCGGCCTGGCGTGGTTGGCTCTGGCCTGGGAAGGCCTGTGGCCGCGGCTGGTGCCGGTCCTGTCGTTCGTGGCGCTGTTCATCGCGGCCGCCCATCTCGACCTTTTCGCCGGCCTCGACCCCTGGGTTCATACGGGCATTCTGGGCGCCCTGGCGTTGGCCCTCATCGGCCTCGCTTGGTGGCGCCTGCGGGATTTCGCGCTGCCCACGCAGGAAGCCGCGATCCGTCGCCTGGAGCGAGACAGCGGCGTGCCGCATCGGCCTCTCGTGGCAGTGCAGGATCGTCTCGCGGCGGGCGATTCCGATCCGATGTCTTCGGCTTTGTGGGAGGCCCATCGCCGCCGCGAAGCCGAGCGCCTGGCCGGGCTCAGCAACAAGACGGCGCATCCCGGCCTTGCCGTTCTCGATACCTGGGCGCTGCGCTTCGTGCCGCTGCTCGCCCTGATCGTGGCTATCGCCGTTGCCGGCGGCTGGCGCAGCGACCGCATGGCCGCCGCCTTCACCCCGGCTTTCCCGCCGCCGCCGCCGGTCGTCGCCAACCTGTGGATCGCGCCGCCGGCCTACACCGGCAAGCCGCCGATCTATTTGGACATGGCCGACAAGGACAAGGTCCTGCGCGTTCCGGTCGGCAGCAAGCTCGCCGGTTTCGTCGACGACGTGCGCGGCCGCAAGCCGCCGAAGCTCGCGATCGACGGCAACGGCACCGAGTTCGCCACGGTCGGCAAGGGCAAGTACCAGGTCGAGCAGGTCATCACCGAAGGCAAGCAGATCACCCTGCAGGCGCGCGGCGACGAGCAGGCGCGCTGGAAGCTGCATGTCATTCCCGACCTGGCGCCGACCATCGAGTTCGCCCGCCCGATCGGCGTCGACAAGTGGTCGACCAAGGTCGAGTACATCGCCGGCGACGATTTCGGCGTCACCGGCGTGCAGCTGCAGATCCGCCTGCACGGCAGCGTGCTCGGCGCCGACATGCTGAGCGACGACGAGGAGCCGGAAGTCATCCGTCTCGATCTGCCGGTCGCCGGCAACACCAAGAAGGTCGCGGACACCTTCGTGCGCGACCTCACCAGCCATCCGTGGGCCGGCCTCAAGGTCACGGTGATGCTGTTTGCCACCGATGCGCTCGGCCAGAAGGGCCGCAGCGCCGTCGAGACCTTCCTGCTGCCCGAGCGGGTGTTCAACGATCCGACGGCGCGAGCCCTCATCGTGCTGCGCAAGGCGCTGACGCGCGACCCCAAGGCTTTCCGGCTCGATGTCGCCGACGGCATGCGCCTGATCCAGGTCAAGCCGGAGAGCTATCGCAACGACGCGGTGGTCCAGCTCGGACTGCGGATCGGCGCGACGCGGCTCGCCCAGAACGGCGACAAGGCCAACATCACCGAGACGCAGAAGCTCCTGTGGGATCTCGCGATGCGCCTCGAGAACCGTTCCATGACCGACGCCGAGCGCGCGCTCGAGCAGGCGCGCCAGGAATTGCGCGATGCCGTGCAGCGCAACGCCGGCGACGAGGAGATCGAGCGGCTGATCCAGCAGCTCTATGACGCCATGGCGCGCTGGCAGAAGGAACTGGCCGAGCGCATGCAGGATCCCGAGGAGCGCCGCCGCATGCAGGAGCAGGCGGAGAAGATGGATCCCAACAACACCATCACCGGCGACGACCTGCAGAAGATGCTGGATAAGATCCGCGAGATGGCCAAGAACGGCCAGCGCGAGGAAGCCAAGCGCCTCCTGGAAGAGCTGCGCAAGATGATGGAGAACGCCACCCCGATGATGGCCCAGCCCGGCCAGCAGCGTCAGCAGGGGCAGCGCGGCCAGCAGGGCCAGGGCAACCAGCAGGGCCGCGAGATGATGAACCAGCTCGACCGCCTGTCGCGCCGCCAGAACCAGCTTCTGGGCGAGAGCGAGCGTGAGGGCCGCCAGCAGCAGGGCCGCCAGGGCCAGCAGGGTCAGCGCCAGCAGGGACAACAGGGTCAGCAGGGACAACAGGGCCAGCGCGGCCAACAAGGCCAGCAGGGGCAGGGCCAGCAGCCCGGCGACGGCCAGTGGGGCGAACAGCAGCGCGGCCAGCAGGAAGGCCTGCGCCGGCAGCTCGGCGACTTCATGAACAAGCTCGACGAGAACGGCATGGGCATGCCGGAATCGCTGGGCCGCGCCGAGCGCCAGATGCGCGAGGCCGAGGATGCGCTGCGCCGCGGCGATCCGCGCGAGGCATCCCGCGCCCAGCGCCGCGCACTCGACAACCTGCAGCAGGGCATGACCGACATGGCCGAGCAGATGCGCCAGCGCGGGCCCGGCAACAACCAGGACATCGCCGAGATCGAGGAGCGCGAGAAGCGCAGCGAAGACCGCGACCCGCTCGGCCGCTCCGACGGCAACTACGGCGATGCGGTCGACACGGGGGTCGACAAGGTGCCTCTGGAGCTCGAGCGCCAGAAGAGCCGCGACATCCTCGACGAGTTGCGCCGCCGCGCGGGTGAGCAGCGGCCCAAGGACGAGCTCGACTACATCGACCGCCTGCTGAAGACGTACTGATCACCGGCAGCGCAAGCGCGGCGGCGCGGTAGTGACAGCGACCGCTACGTCGTCGCCTTCTCCACCACCCCGATGTAGGGCAGCCCGCGGAAACGGTGGGCCCAGTCGAGCCCGTAGCCGACCAGGAACTCATCGCCGCACTGGAAACCGACGAAGTCGGCATCGAGCTGGGTGAGCCGCTTGCCGGGCTTGTCGAGCAGGGTGCAGACCGAGACGTGCTTGGCGCCGCGTTCGAGCAGCAGCTTCTTGGCGAAGCTGAGCGTCAGGCCCGACTCCAGGATGTCGTCGACCAGCAGCACCTCGCGCTGACGCACGTCGTCGATGATGTCGCGCACCACCTTCACCCGCCCGCTGGTCTCGGTCTTGGTGCCGTAGCTCGACAAGGTGACGAAATCCATCGACCAGTCGGCGCCGGCGCGGCTCAGTGCGCGGATCAGGTCGGCGGCGAACACGAAGCTGCCTTTCAGCACCGAGACCACCAACGTGTCGGCCGGCAGCTTGGCGGCGAGCTCGGCCGCCATCACATCGACGCGGGCGGCGATCTCGGCGGCGGAAAAGCGGACAGTGACTGTGGGACGGCCGGGCATGGAACGCTCGCTGGTCGCAGGTGGGACGGTGCCATTATTGCCTGAAAAGGCTGCGCAAGGCGTCGATCGGCAGGGCGACGCGCCACTCGGGCGGCAGGGCCCCCAGGATCTCGCCACCGTAGGCGTAGGCGGCGATGAGCAGCCCGACCACGGTCAGGGCGGCGACCGACAGCCATCGGCCCCAAGACGACCCGGAGGCCGGAGTGGCGAGCGCCGGCAGCCCGGAATTGTAGCTCGGCGGCCTCATCACGAAGTCGGGGATGGGGCGTGGTGGAGGCGGCACAATCGTCGCAGGAGGCGGTGGATTCTCTCGCCAGCGATGGTTGCAGCGGGCGCACTGGACGGTGCGCCCGGTCGGGCCGATCGCCAGCGGGTCGACGGCGTAGCGGGCGCCGCAATTCGGACAGGTGACCTGCATGGCGTGGCGAGAAATTCCGCACTAAGGGTGCTTGCGGCTGGACATTAGAGCGGATTGCGAGCGGATGGAACCGCGAGCTTCCAGCCGATCGCAATCGCGCGCGCCGACAATACTCGGCTGCGCCGTGCGCCTCCGGTCGCCTGGCATCGGCTGGACGGATCGTGCTCCCGGCCACTAAAAGTGCGCTTACAATGCTCGGCCTCCGGCTGCGTTCGCTGTTCTTCAACGTCGGCTGGTATGTCGGGTCGACGGTCATTGCCCTCGCAGGCATGCCGATCCTGCTGCTGCCGCGCGCAGCCAATATCGCCTGGGCGAACGTTTGGATCGATTTCTGCCTGTGGTGGGTCAAGGTCACCTGCCGCATCACCCATCGGGTGAAGGGCGCGGAAAACCGGCCGTCAGGACCGGTGATCCTCGCCTGCAAGCATCAATCGTCGTGGGAGACGCTGGCGTTCCATCGGCTGTTCCCCAACGCGGCGACGGTGTTGAAGCGTGAGCTGCTTTTCATTCCCGTCGTCGGCTGGGCAATGGCGCGAGCCGGCAACATCGCGGTCGAGCGCGGCGATGGACCCAAGGCCCTGCGCAGCCTGCTGCGCCAAGCCAAGGCGGCGGTGGCGGAAGGCCGCTCGGTCCTGATCTATCCGGAAGGCACCCGCACGCCGGTCGGCTCGTCGCTGCCCTATCATGCGGGCACCGCCGCGCTCTATCGCCAGCTCGGGGTGCCGGTCGTGCCGGTGGCGCTCAATTCAGGCGTGTTCTGGGGCCGCCGCAAGTTCATCAAGTGGCCCGGCACCATCGAGGTCGAGATCCTCGACCCGATCCCTCCCGGCCTCGATCGCGAGACCTTCATGACCACCCTGCGGGAGCGCATCGAAGGAGCGACCGAACGGCTGGTGGCGGACGCCAAGCAACTGTCCTAAGCGAGCGAATCAGCTTTCAGTTCTCTGTATGTTCTGATACGATCCCCGGCCGTCCTTGGGACGGACGCAGCCCTTGGCCCTTCGGCTCTTGAGAGGGCGGTGTCGACAGCCCAAGTTTGGTGGCCGTATCTCGAGGCCTTGGAGCCGAGGGGCCGGCTTACCACCAGGCTGGCGGGCGGAAAGCGTCGCTAACTTGGGCTGTGTACGATGGATTGGGCTCCTGTTTCCCAGCGCATCTGGGACATGAAATACCGCTTCCGCGATGCTTCCGGAGCCGCGGATGCCGACCTCGATGGGACATGGTGGCGGATTGCGCGCGCGCTGGCCGTGCCCGAGCGCGATCCCGAGCTGTGGGCCGGCCGCTTCCACGAGGCGTTGCGGGGCTTCAAGTTCCTGCCGGCCGGCCGGGTGATCGCGGGCGCCGGCACCGGCCGCAGCGTCACACTGTTCAACTGCTTCGTCATGGGCGCGATCCCCGACGACATGTCGGGCATCTTCGAGAACCTGCGCGAGGCGGCGCTCACCATGCAGCAGGGCGGCGGCATCGGGCACGATTTCTCGACCTTGCGTCCGCAAGGCGCACCGGTGAAAGGGGTCGGCGCCGACGCCTCGGGGCCGCTTTCCTTCATGGATGTCTGGGATTCCATGTGCCGCACCATCATGAGCGCGGGCAGCCGACGCGGCGCCATGATGGCGACGCTGCGCTGCGACCATCCCGATATCGAGGACTTCGTCGACGCCAAGCGTGATCCCAAGCGCCTGCGCATGTTCAACGTCTCGGTGCTGGTCACCGACGCCTTCATGAAGGCGGTCAAGGAAGACGCCGACTGGGACCTCGTGTTCGGCGGCAAGGTCTTTCGCACGCTGAAGGCGCGCGCCCTGTGGGAGCGCATCATGCGCGCGACCTACGAGGTCGCCGAGCCCGGCGTGATCTTCATCGACCGCGTGAACCGGCGGAACAACCTGCACTACTGCGAGAGCATCCAGGCGACGAACCCGTGTGGTGAACAGCCGTTGCCGCCCTATGGCGCCTGCCTGCTCGGCTCGATCAATCTCGGCGCGCTGGTCAAGGAGCCGTTCACGCCGCGCGCGCGGCTCGACGAGGAGGCGGTGGAGCGGCTGGTGCCGCTGGCCGTGCGCATGCTCGACAACGTGATCGACGTTTCGCGCTTCCCGCTGCCGCAGCAGGAGCGCGAAGCCAAGGCCAAGCGCCGCATCGGGCTCGGCGTGACCGGCCTCGCCGACGCCCTGATCTTCTGCGGCGTGCGCTACGGCTCGCCCGAGGCGGAGAAGCTGACGCGGGAGTGGCTGGGCGCCGTGCAACGGCTGTCCTATCTCGCGTCGGCCGACATCGCCGCGGAGAAGGGCAGCTTCCCGCTCTACGACCGTGTGCGCTATCTCGCCGGCGAGACGGTGAAGGCGCTGCCCGACGACGTGCGCTCGGCGATCGGCCGCTACGGCATCCGTAATGCGCTGCTGAACTCGATTGCGCCCACCGGCACGATCTCCCTGCTGGCCGACAACGTCTCGTCCGGCATCGAGCCGGTCTTCGCCTTCTCCTTCGTGCGCCACGTGCTGCAGCCCGACGGCAGCCGGCGCGAGGAGAGCGTCGAGGACCATGCGATGCGGGTATGGCGTTCGCTCAAGGGCAACGAGCCGCCGCCGGCCGACATCTTCGTAGATGCCCAGACGCTCACGCCGGCCGACCACCTGGCGATGCAGGCGGCGGCGCAGGACTACGTCGACAGCTCGATCTCGAAGACCATCAACCTGCCGCGCGACATCTCCTTCGAGGCTTTCAAGGATGTCTACCAGGAGGCCTATGCGACGGGCTGCAAGGGCTGCACGACCTATCGCCCCAACGACGTCACCGGCGCCGTGCTTGAGGTCAGGCCGGCCGAGCCGAAGGCCATGTCGCTGGTTCCGGCGTCGCGTGAAAGCGGCGTGGTCTATATCGCCCAGCCGCTCGACCGGCCCGAGGACCTGCCCGGGCGCACCTACAAGATCAAATGGCCGGGCAGCGACCATGCGATCTACATCACCATCAACGACGTGGTGCAGGACGGCCGCCGCCGCCCGTTCGAGATCTTCATCAACTCCAAGAACATGGAGCACTATGCCTGGACGGTGGCGCTGACCCGCATGATCTCGGCGGTGTTCCGCCGCGGCGGCGACGTGTCGTTCGTGGTCGAGGAGTTGAAGGCGGTGTTCGATCCGCGCGGTGGGCAGTGGATGGAGGGGCGCTATGTCCCCTCGCTGCTGGCCGCCATCGGCGGCGTGATCGAGCGCCACCTGGTCGAGATCGGCTTCCTGGCGCCGGCCGACCAGCCACGCATCAGTCTCATATACACATCT
>JAEWIV010000456.1 GCA_023386865.1 Pseudomonadota bacterium | reverse complement strand
GTCGAGCTCGGCGAGCTGCACGTTGACCGGCAGCAGTAGCGCCGCTGCCCCGCCCTGCAGCGCGGCGTTGGCGGCGTCGGCGAGTGCGCCGCGGGCCGTCTCGGGGCTCGTCGGCACGAAGGTGCGGATGCCGGCGGCGCCCAGCACGCCGGTGGAGTTGAAACCCTTGTAGTCGGGACCGAGCGTGTTGACCGCACCGGACGACACCGCCTGCTCGCCGAAGACGATCAGGACGCGCGAACCGGACCGGCTGGCGTAGGTCGCCGCATGCAGTCCGTTCGCCGTCGCCGGCCCGCGGCCGATGACGGCCACGCCGAGGCCTCCCGTGCCGTAGGAGTAGCCTTCGGCCATGGCGATGGCATTGTTCTCGTGACGCGCGCCGTAGAAGCGGATGCCGGAACTGTCGAGCGCCGTGGCAAAAACGGCCGTGTCGTCGCTCATCAGGCCGAAGACCTGCTCGACGCCCAACGCCTTCAGATCATCAACGAGAACCTCATAGGTCGCGGTCATGGTCGTCCTCCGTGAGGATCAAGTCATCGCCGCGTACGGCTGACCCCATTTGTCCTGATAGACGAATTCCTTCATCGGGCCACGCCCCACCGGCCCGAACTTGCCCATCGGGTAGCCGATGGGAAGGATGGCGTAGGAATGCACGCCCTCCGGAAGGCCGAGCGCGGCATCGGCCTCCTTCTCGAACAGCATGTGCCGCGTCGTCAGTGTCGTGCCCAGACCGAGCGCGCGCGTCGCCAGCACCATGTTCTGCACCGCCGGATAGATCGACGAACCCGCCATCCGGTTCGGGTTGGGGCCGTCCTCCAGACAGGCCACGATCCAGACCGGCGCCTCGTGGAAATGATCGGTGAGGTACTCCACGGCGGCGTGCTGACGACGATACTTCTCCTTGTCGCTGCCGGGGGGCGGCTCGCTCGAGCTGTAGCGCGGCCCGATCACCTCGTCGTAGGCCTTCTTGTAGATGACCTGCACCGCTTTCTTGATCTTCGGATCCTTGACCACCAGGAAGCGCCACTTCTGGTTATTGCCGCCGTTCGGAGCATAGATCCCGGCGCGCACGATCTTGGCGATCAACTCGTCAGGCACCGGGTCGGGCTTGAGACGGCGCATGGCGCGGCAGGATTCCATGATCTCGAACAGGTCGGGCATCGCTCTTCCTCCGGAAATTTGACGCAAGACTTGCATTGTCCTCCGGCAACGTAAAGGAAGCGATCCGCCCGGCCCGCCTCGTCGCCCCGCTCGACGAGGGCTGGATAAAGCCATGCGGACTGCCTACCTCGACAACAGCAGTCGGCTCCAAGCGAAAGGACAGGTAATGGCCAAGAACACGATTTGCCTCTGGTACGACAAGGACGCCGAGGCGGCTGCCCGCTTCTATGCCAAGACCTTTCCGGACAGCTCGGTGGGGGCGATCCACCGTGCGCCCAGCGATTATCCGTCGGGAAAGAAGGGCGATGTGCTGACGGTCGAATTCACGGTCGCCGGCGTATCCTGCCTCGGCCTCAATGGCGGCCCGGCGTTCAAGCACAATGAAGCCTTCTCGTTCCAGATCGCCACCGACGACCAGCAGGAGACCGATCGGTACTGGAATGCCATTGTCGGCAACGGCGGCCAGGAGAGCGCATGTGGCTGGTGCAAGGACAAGTGGGGCATTTCCTGGCAGATCACGCCGCGCGTGCTGACCGAGGCCTTGGCGGTCGGCGGCGACGAAGCCAAGCGCGCATTCGACGCGATGATGGACATGAAAAAGATCGACGTGGCAACCATCGAGGCGGCTCGTCGCGGCCGATAGTGCGCCGCGCGCCCTGGGATGCGTGTTGCGGGAGGCATGATGGGTCCAGCTGGTTGCAGCTGGACCCATCATGCTCTCAGCCTCGCAGCACCCGGCCGGCCTTAGCGTCGGTCCGCCTGCCCTGCTCCCAGGTCAGCGCGCCGTTGACGACGGTGTATTCGACGCCCTGCGACGGCATGACGATGCGCTTGGCGCCGCCCGGCAGGTCGTAGCGCCGCTCCCCGTGGTTCTTCGAGCCGATGCGGTCGGGATCGAAGATCGCCACGTCGGCCGGCGCGCCCTTGGCCAGGCGCCCGCGGTCCCTGAGGCCGAAGAGATCGGCCGGGTCGGAGGTCAGCTTGCGCACGCCCTCCTCCAGCGTGATCGCCTGCTTCTCGCGGACCCACGTACCCAGCAGGTAGGTCGGGTAGCCCGCGTCGCACAGCATGTCGAGGTGTGCGCCGCCGTCGCCCAGCGCCATCAGGATCGACTTGTCGTTCAGAAGCTCCTTCATGCGGTCCTCGCGGGTGTTCCACGAGGCCATGGTGAGCTCGCACTGGAGATTGTCGGCCAACACCAGGTCGAGGAAGGCATCGACGCCGTCCTTGCCCTGCTCCTGGGCGACCTGGGCGATCGACTTGCCCTCGAGGTCCTTCAGCGCCGGATTCTTGACGGCATAGACGCCGATGCGGCCCCAGTTGCTGAAACCGGTCGGGTTCTTGAGGTCATGACGGAAGGCGTTGCGGAAGGCGGGATCGGCATAGACCTTCTTCTGCGCTTCCTTGTTGGTGTCGGCGAACACCCGCTTCCACGCCGGGAAGGCGGCGAAGGAGAAGGGATTGTTCATGTCGACTTCGCGCGTGAGCGGCAATGGCGAGGTCTGCGGCCTGGCCCCCTTGGCGATCATCGGCGCGGCGCGGCGCAGCGTATCGCGCACGGCCTCGGGAATGTCGTCTCGATCGAACAGGGCGATGAAGGTCACCGGCCGCCCGCTCTCGGTCAGCAGGAAGTCGAGAAGCTCACACTGGTCCTGCTCCAGCACGCCGACCTGGCGGGTCAGCGCGATCTCGATGGCGCCCTTGCCGCGCTTCTTGAGCTCGTTGGCGTAGGCCTTCATTTCTTCGCGGCTGGCGTTGCGGCAGGCCAGCGGCTTGCCCTCGAAGCCGAGATGCTGGTTCAGCGTCGTCGAGGAGAAGCCGAGCGCGCCGGCGTCGACCGCTTCCCCGATCAGCCCGGCGATCCTGGCCGTTTCTTCGGGCGTCGCGGCCCGTTCCACCGAGGCCTCGCCCATCACGTAGTGGCGGAATGGCGTCAGCGGCGCGATGAAGCCCAGGTTGAGCGACGGCTTGCGCGCGGCCGCCGCGTCCATGAACTGCGGGAAGGTTTCCCAATCCCAGGTGATGCCCTTGTTGAGCACGTCGAACGGTATGCCTTCGACATTCACCAGATCGCGCATGGCGATCTCGCGCGCCTCGGGCTTGCAGGGTGCGATGCCGACGCCGCAATTGCCCATCACCACGCTGGTCACGCCGTGCCACGACGACGGCGTCACCGCCCCGTCCCAGCAGATCTGCGCGTCATAGTGGGTATGAGGATCGACGAAGCCCGGCGCCACGACCAGCCCGTCGGCGTCGATGGTGCGCTTGGCGCCTTCCGTCACCTTGCCGATCTCGGCGACCTTGCCGCCCGCGATCGCGACATCGGCCCGGTAGCGCGCCGCGCCGGTACCATCGACAACAGTGCCGTTCTTGATGACGAGGTCGTAGCCCATCGTCGCTTCCTCCCGGGAGAACCGTTTTGCCGAGGGTACACCGCTGGCAAGGTCCGGGCGCATGCGAAAAGCGCGGGCCAGCCACCCGTCTAGGCCAGCAGGAAGTCCGTCACAAGGAGCGCGGCCGGATCGGCCCAGCCCACCAGGGTGACGCTCGATGCATCGTCGAACGAGATCGTGGTGTTCGTCCCGTCGCCGGAGATCGTCATCTCCTCGAGGCTTGCAAAGCCCCAGGCGCTGACATCGATCCGGTCGCCGTCGCTCTGTCGGAAGTCGTTGATGTCGTCATGGCCGCCGCCCGGCGCGAAGACGAATGTGTCGGCGCCGGTCAGAGCGCCCGCCGCAACGCTCGCCGCATCGCCCCACATGTGGTCAGTGCCGTGACCGCCGACCAGCGTGTCGTTGCCACCCCGGCTGTTGTCGGCCAGGGTCTCGGCATCGCCGTACAGCTTGTTGGTGAAACCCGTCGATACCAGCACGTCGTCGCCGCCGACAGTCCGGTCGCGCATGGTCGTCGCATCGCCACGGAGAGTGGCCAGTGCCGGACCGCCGGTCAGATGGTCGTTGCCACCCCTCGCCTGCCCCGACATCTCGCCGGCATCGCCGTTGAGGCTGCTCATTCCAGCGGCCTGGCCCACCAGCGTGTCGTCGCCGCCGATGGAATGATCGGTCATGCGGTTGGCATCGCCGACGAGAGCATCGGCGCGGCCGTTGCCGCCTGTCAGGATGTCGTCGCCGCCACGGGCATGGTCCGACATGCTGTCGGCGTCGCCTGCCGCCACCGCCGTATCGGTGAACGTATCGTTGCCGCCCGACGTATGGCCGGACATGTTGAAGGCATCGCCGTAGAGGACCCCGGGCGGGCCTTGGCCGATCACGATCTGGTCCGGCGACCCGACCATCGTGTCGTCACCGCCGCGGGCGTGACCGAACATGTCATGGGCATCGCCGTAAAGCAGCTCGAACGAAGCGCCAAGGACCAGGGTGTCGTTGCCGCCGGTCGCGTGGTCGTACATGCCGTAGGCGTCGCCATGGAGCTGGTCGCGCAGGCCCACGCCGGTCAAGGCGTCGTCGCCACCCTGCGAATGGCCGCGCATCGTGTCGGCATCGCCGAACAGGATACTGTCGGCGCGTTGAGCAGCCCTCAGCACGTCGTCGCCGCCTACGGCATGGCCGAGCAGTCGATGCGCATCACCATAGGCCGTGCCGCCGATGTCGTCCTCGAGCGCGATGTTCTGATCGCCTGCCGTCTCGTGGTCGCTCAGAAAGCCGGAGGTATCGCCATAGACCGGCATCTGGACATGTCCTCTTGCAAAGCGTTCGGCCGTCGCGTTGATGCCGATCTAGCTTTGCGCTTCGAGGAATGCCATCGCTCGCTGCGCCATTCACCGAATGGACACAATGAGTTTCGCCGCCGTCAGTTGCTGCACTTCGAGAGCATGTTCACCATCACTTGATGGCGAACGTCTCGAGCTTCTTGCCGGTCTTCAGCGCCGTGACGAGCCATCTCGGCCTGTTGCCGCGTCCGGCCCATGTCTCGGCACGGTTCTTTGGATTGCGATAGAGCGCCGGCAGCTTCCTTCCCTTCAGCGCATGCGGCCGGTCGGCGCCGTTCGGCTTGGTCGCCGACAGCCGGCGAAGCCTGCCGATCGCCTCGATCAGGCTGGAACGTTCTTTCGCAGCCCGCAACTCGAGTTCGGCCTCTATCCTGGCTTTCGCCTTGACGAGCTCGTTGAACGCCATCGATTTTACCTTCAGCATCACTGACCTTTCCAAGCTCACGCACACCCCGGACGCAACTACTAAAGAACTGTCGCATCGATGCAATGCCGACGGTTGCCGCATGAGCGAGAACGACGCCCCCGAAACACCGTTCAGACACCTGCTACGCAGCATTCCGACCGATTATTGGCGCCTTTGGTACGCCGGCATGATCGTGTCGACGGTGCGCTGGCTGGAAACGGTCGTGATGGGAATAGTCGTCTACCAGCAGACCGGCTCGGCCTTCATCGTCGCCATGATCACCATGCTGCGCCTGCTGCCGATGGGTCTGTTCGGCGCCTTCCTCGGCGCCTTCGCCGAGCGCTTCGACCGCCGCCTCACGCTCGCCGGCATGGTCGGCGTCCTCGCGCTTACATCCGCCCTGCTGGCGGTCGTCGCCTGGCTGGGAACGCTCGAGGTCTGGCATTTCGCGGCGGCGAGCTTCATCAACGGCTGCGGCTGGGCGACCGACAATCCGCTTCGCCGCACCATCATGGGCGAGATCATGGGCCGTGAGCGCATGGCGACGGCGATGGCGCTCGATGTCGGCGCGGCCAATTCCAGCCGCATGGTCGGTCCCATGGTCGGCGGCCTGCTGCTGGCGGGAATCGGCATCGAAGGTGCTTTCGTGCTCAGCGTGGCGATGTATGCCACGGCGATTGCCGCCACGCTGACGGTGCGAACGCGCATGCCCGCCGCCCCCGGCGCCGAGGCGGTGCTGGCACGCACCTGGGAGGGCATCGTCATGGTCGCGAAGGACCCGCGATTGAGGGCCATCATGCTGGTGACGATCATCTACAACGTCTTTGCCTGGCCTTTCACCAGCATGATCCCGGTCATCGGCCGCGACCAGCTTCTGCTCGGCCCGGAAGGCGTCGGCCTGCTGACCAGCGTCGACGGCCTCGGCTCGTTCGTGGGCGCTGCGCTGCTTGCGCTGTGGCTGACGCCGGGCTGGCATGCCCGCGCCTATGTCGGCGGCGTGGCGGCCTATCTCCTTTCGGTGATCGCATTCGCGCTCGCGCCCGACCCGCTTTTCGCCGGCGCGGCGTTGCTGGTGACCGGCCTCGCCGGCGCGGCCTTTGCCACGCTGCAGGCGACGACCGTCTATCTCGCCGCTCCAGTCGAGATGCGCTCACGCATCATGGGGGTGCTGTCGGTGTGCATCGGCACCGGGCCGATCGGCTTCGTCTGGCTGGGGTGGCTCGCCGACTGGATCGGCGCGCCGCAGGCGACGGCATTGACGGGCGCGATGGGCCTGCTGGCACTCGCCGCGACCTGGTCGCTCTGGCGACGGATTTGAGCCTATTCGAGCTTCACACCCACCCGCGCTATCAGCGCCTGCCACTTGGCCGTCTCGGTCTGCAGCAGGGTGGCGAACTCGGCCGGACTGTTCAGCACGACCTCGGAGCCGTCGCTGTCCAGCGCGCTTCGGAATGCCGCGTCCTTCGAGCCCTCCACCAGGGCGGCGTGCAAGCGCGTCACGATCTGCGATGGCGTTCCCGCCGGCGCCGCCAGGGCGAGCCAGGCATCGAGCGCGAAACCGTCAGGCATCGCCTCCAGCAGGGTCGGCACTTCCGGCATCGCCTTGGAGCGCGTGGCGCCGGTGACCGCGAGGGCACGCAACACGCCCTGCTGGGCCGGCCGAACGGCAGTCGGCATGGTCGGGAAGCCGACGTCGATCTGCCTGCTCATCAGCGCCAGCACGATGTCCGGCGCGCCCTTGTACGGCACGTGGATATAGTCGATCCCCGCCGCCAACCGGAACGCTTCGGCCGACAGATGCGCCAGGCTGCCGGCGCCACCCGAGCCGTAGTTCAGCTTGCCGGGCATCGACTTGGCCATGGCCACGAACTCCATGACCGAACGGGCCGATGACGATGGCGGCACGACCATCAGCGACGGGATGCGGGTGATCATGGTCACCGGCACGAAATCCCTGAGCGGATCGTAGTTCACCTTGGCGTAGAGCAAGGGGCTGAGGATATGGCTGCTGGTCATCAGCATCAGGCTGTAGCCGTCGGGCACGGCGCGCGCCGCGACCTCGGCCCCGATGTTGCCGGCAACGCCCGGCTTGTTGTCGACGACGAACTGCTGGCCGAAGGTCGCGGTCAGGCGTTGCGCCACCTGCCGCGCCGTGACGTCGGGCGCGCTGCCGGCGATGAACGGCACGATGATGCGCACGGGCTTGTCGGGATAATGTGCGCGTGCCGCGCCGGACGTCAGGACCGAGGCCGCCAGCGCAAGGAGAACCAGAATCCTCGTCATTGCGGGTCGATACCGGCATCCTTCAGGGCGGCTTGCCAGACCGCGAGCTGGTCCTTCATGTAGGTCGCGAGCGCCGAGGGCGTCGACGACTTGGGCATGAAGCCGTGCCGTTCCACCTGCTCCCTCACCGCGGGCTTGGCGAGCGCCGCCACCATCGCCTTGTTCATCGTCGCCACGACGTCGGCCGGCAGGTCGGCCGGACCGACCAGCGCGAACCATGGGACGATCGGGAACGTGCTCTGGCCCGCTTCGATGATGGTGGGAAGATCCGGCATCAGCGGGCTGCGCACGTCGAGCATCGTGGCGATCGCCTTGAGCTTGCCGGCCTTCACGTGGGCGGCAACGGAAGTCGCGGTGCCGTTCATGACCTGGACACGGCCCGACAGCAGGTCGGCGATCGCATCGGGTTCGGACTTGTAGCGGATCGCCTCGAGCTCGATCTTGTTGCGCCGGGCCAGCATCGCCATCGACACGAAGGCATAGGTGTTGCCAGCCGCGTAGTTCAGCGGCTTGGGGCTGGCCTTGGCAACGGCGATGAGCTCGGCGAGCGAGTTCGCCGGCACCGAGGGATGGGCGACGAGGAAGAAGCTGTTCTCGCCGAGGAAGCTGATCGGCGTGAAGTCGGTGAGAACGTTGTAGGGAGGTTCCTTCTGCATGTTCGGCGCGACGGCAAGCGGGCTGTTGGTGCCGAACAGCAGCGTGTAGCCGTCGGGCGCCGCGCGCTTCACCTCGCCGGCGGCGAGCGCGCCGTCCGCGCCGGGCTTCTGGACCACGACGATCGGCTGGCCGAGCGACTGCTCCAGGTCCTGGCCGATGATGCGCGCGAGTGCGTCGGTGGCCGATCCCGCGCCAAAAGGAATGACGAACCGTATGGGCTTCGACGGATAGGGCTGGGCCCGCGCCTCGACCTGCGCCAACGACAACAACACGGCGAACGCCGCAACCACCGCCCTCAGCATGGGAGCCCTCCCGTTCAGCTTGTTCTTGGTACTTGGTACTCCTGACGCGTCCTGTACTGGCCGGGAGCATAGCCGAGATGCCTCCAGACTATTTGCACTGTCAGTAAAATTTGCTAGGCTTCCTGCGGGGACCGCGGGGAGACGACCAAAAATGAAGATCCGATGGGCCGTGCCGGCGACTGTGGCCGCCTTGGCGAGCGCCGGGGCGTACCCCGCCATGGGCCAGAACACCACGCATGGCTGTGCCTGCTTCCACAACAAGACGGGCGCAACGATCAGCTATCGGTACAAATGGGGCGATGGCCAGTGGCAGACCTACAAGCTCCAGCCGAACTACCAGAACTGGATCTGCTGGAAGTACGACAGCCCGCAGAAGAGCTCTCCCGACCTGACCTTCCAGCTCGACGTCGACATGAGCAAGGGCAGCGCGTGGACGACCTACGCCATCACCCGCGTGCAGACGACCGCCGCGCACTGCAACGCCGTCGGCCGGGGAGGCCACTACGACGTCTCCTATCGACCCAATACGAACAACACCTTCATCCAGGTCACGCGGCAGCCCTGAGGTTCGTTCCATGGTTCGCGTTACGAGATTCTGGGTGGTCGCGCTCGCCGCGCTGATGTGGCCTGCGGCATCGAACGCCCAGGATACGGTGAAGGACACGGTGAAGGTCGGTCAGGAAACCAAGCGGGCATCGGGCACGGTCACGTCGATGAACGCCGGCGACACGGCCTGCTATCTCAAGCTCAAGGATGAGCGCGGCGCGATGTTCGAGGAGATGGCGCGCTTCGAGATCTGCGACCAACGCGCCCTGCTCGGCAAGCGCGTGTCCTTGAGCTACGTCCTGCAAAACGTGATGTCACCCGACTGCCAGGGAGATCCGGCCTGCAAGAAGACGCGCACTGTCGCCCTGGTCAGCGCCGCCAAGCCGATCGCGGCAGCGGCTCCGGCGGCGAACGCTCAGCAAGCGTCGTTCTGCACCTCCGAGGAGAGCGTCGTGTTCGCTTGTCGCACAGGCGGCAAGATGGTCTCGGTCTGCGCGTCCAAGGGGGCCGGGCCGCAACGAGGCTACCTGCAATACCGCTTCGGTAAGCCCGACTCGGCCGAGCCGCTCGAGATGATCCTGCCCGAATCGCAGCTGGCGCCGTCCAAGGCGGCGACCGGCGAGAACGTGCCCTTCTCCGGTGGCGGCGGATCGTGGTTGCGCTTCAGCAAGGCGGCGCTCGCCTACACGGTCTACAGCGGCGTCGGCAAGTGGGGACCGAAGGGCGAGGTTCGCGAGAAAAGCGGCGTCGTCGTCGAGCGGCAGGGCAAGGCGATCGCGACGCTGAAGTGCACCGGCAAGCTGGTCGGCGAGCTCGGTCCCGACTGGTTCGAGCGGACCGGCATCAAGGCCAACGGACAGGATTTCGATTTCCCCGACTGAACACAGCGACGCGCCGGGCGCGGCATTGACAGGCTCGACGTCTCGTGTCTGGATTCGTCCGTTCACGTCAGCAAAAGGAGGTTTGCATGCTTCCACCGGGCCATCGTGCCGCAACGATTGCTGACGCAGACGTTCGGGCATCAGCATAGCGGGAACACACGGACACCACGCCGGGAGCGGGCCATCGCGGGTCGCATCAGTAGGGCGAGACCCCAACTTGGCCGCTCCCGGAAGTGCGTTCTCGATCTTTCCCAGCCTATGACCTTGCGCGTCGATCCAAGCCGCTCGCTTTCGCGGCGGACACTCCTTGGCGGCATTGCGGCGCAGCTCGTGCCGTTGCCGGCGCTCGCGCAGACGGCAAGCCGGGAAAAGGTCGCCGCGGCGCTGCCCAGGCTCAAGGAGTTCATCCGGCAGATCGTCGACAGGAAGCTCGTGCCCGGGCTTGCGATCACCATCGTGCATCGAGACGAGGTTGTCCTGCTCGACGCTGCCGGCGTGCGCGAGATCGGCAAGCCTGCCGCCGTCGACCCCGATACGGTCTTCCAGCTCGCATCGGTGTCCAAGCCGCTGGCCGCGACGGTGGTCGCGGGCCTGGTGGGCGACGGCAAGGTCGCCTGGGACAGCCGCATCCGCGACATCGATCCGGGATTCACGCTGCAGGACGAGCTCGCGGCAGCCAACGTCACGATCCGCGACCTGTTTGCCCACCGCAGCGGATTGCCCGGCCATGTCGGCGACGACATCGAGGAGCTCGGCTTCACCCAGGGCGAGATCCTCCATCGATTGCGCCTGGCGAAGCCGGCCTACGGCTTTCGCGACGGCTACTCGTACAGCAATTTCGGCCTGACCGAGGCAGCCGTCGCCGCCGCCCGCTTCTCGGGCAGAAGCTGGGAAGAGGCCTGCGAGGAGAGGCTGTACCGACCGCTCGGCATGGCCGCCACCAGCTCGCGCCATCGTGACTTCATGAACCAGGCCAATCGCGCCGCCCTGCACGTGCGCGCCGACGGCGAATGGGCGTCGTTCACCCGGCGCAATGCCGATGCGCAATCGCCCGCCGGCGGTGCCAGCTCGAGCGCTCGCGACATGGCCCAGTGGCTGCGCCTGCTGCTGGCAAACGGACTCTTCGAGGGCCGCCAGGTGATCGACAAGAGCGCGCTGCAGCAGACGCATGTTCCCGCGAGCGTGCGCAGCGTCGACCCGCAGACAGGCGCCGCCGGATTCTACGCTCTCGGCTGGAGCGTCGATTATCGGGAGCACGGCGTCGAGTGGGTCCATGCCGGCGCGTTCAGCGC
>JAEWIV010000393.1 GCA_023386865.1 Pseudomonadota bacterium | reverse complement strand
ACACGATCGTCTACAATGCCGCGAATTTCGGCAACGACACGATCAACAGCTTCGATGCGGTGGGAGGCACGCCCGCCACCCAGGACCGCATCGATCTCAGCGGACTGGGCATCACCGCGGCCAACTTCGCCACGCGGGTGGTCGAGGGCACGGTCGGCGGCGTGGGCAACACGCTGCTCACGATCCGGGATGCCAGCCTGGCGACTATCGGCACGATCCGCGTGAACAACGTGACCAACGCCGACATCGACATCAGCGACTTCACGCTGGCCGTCGCCGGAGCTCCGGTCGGAGGCGCCACGGCGGGCAACGACACGCTGAACGGCACCGCCAACAACGACACGATCGATGCCTTGGCCGGCAACGACACGGTCAACGGCGGCGCCGGCAACGACACGATCATCGGCGGCCTGAACGGCACGGGTGGTCCAGGGGCGGACATCCTCAACGGTGATGCCGGCGACGACACGTTCATCTGGAATGCCAATGCCAGTCCCGGCAACACCGATGGTCGCGACATCGTCAACGGCGGGACGGAAGGCGGTGTCGGCGATACCTTCGTCATCAACGGCAACACCACGAGCGAAACCTACAACATCTACACGCGTGCTGCCTGGGATGCTCTCCCCGGCAACATCGGCGCCAACCTCAACGCCGCGACGGAAATCGTGATCACCCGCAACGGCACGGCGTTCGCCAACGTCATCGCCGAGCTGCGGGAGGTCGAGGAGATCCGGATCAATGGCGTCGATCCGAGTGGAGCAGGGGGTGGTGCGGGAGCCGGCGATACCTTCGCCATCATCGGCGACTTCTCGGGCACGAGCCTGCGGCTCAACACCATCACGATCGATGGCGAGGCTGGCGACGACACCATCGACATCTCGTCCCTGGGCTCCGCGCACCGCATTGTCTTCAAGTCCAACGGCGGCAATGACACGATCATTGGCGCATTGCGGGCGGAGGACGTGATCGAGCTCACGGAAGGAGCCGATCTCTCCACCTACGAGCTGACCGAGAACGACAACGGCACGAAGACCATCTCCAACGGGACCCATTCGGTCACCTTCACGGGCGTCGTGCCGCCCCAGTTCCAGGTGGAAGAGCCTACCGAGGAGCCGGCGGGAGGCGGAGGCGATCCCACAGAACCGGTCGCCGGTTCGGTCCGGCTCGGAACCGCTGGTTCCGATGTGCTGACCGGAACGGTTGGCGACGACAACATCGTCGGTTTGGGTGGCGACGATGTGGCGATCGGTGACGCCGGAGAAGACGTGATTTCGGCGGGTGAAGGCGCGGATCTCATCCGCGCAGGTGAAGGCCGAGACATGATCTTCTCCGGCGCAGGGGACGACCAGGCGTTCGGCGGCGCGCAGGCCGATGTCATCTACGGGGATGCCGGTGCCGACCGCCTGTTCGGCGAAAGCGGCAACGATCTGCTGACGGCCGGCGCCGGCGACGACACCGTCTTCGGCGGCGCGGGCGACGACCTGATCGTGGCCGAGGTCGGCGACGGCAACGACGTCTACTTCGGCGATGACAGTGACGGCGGGACCGGCAAGGACACGCTGGATATGTCCGCTGCCACTGCCGGCGTGACCGTCAACCTCGGAAACGGTGCCCTTGGCCAGGGCAGCGCCTCGAGCAGCCAGACCGGCAACGATACGATCTGGGGCATCGAGAACGTCAACACCGGCTCGGGCAACGACACCATCGTCGCCAGCAACGCCGTCAACGTCATCAACGGCGGGTCCGGCAACGACACGTTCAAGTTCCTGTCGACCTCTGCGGCCGACGGAGACACCATCCTGCTGTTCGAACCCGGTGATCGTCTCGATCTGTCCGGGATCGACGCCAATGTCGGGGCCGCCGGTGACCAGGCTTTCACCATCGTCTCCGGTGCGGCCCTCACCGCCGCGGGCCAGCTGGCCGTTTCCTACGAATCGCGTGCCGACGGCGACTTCACGATCGTCGAGGGCAACGTCGACGGGAACACCGACGCCGACTTCAGAATGGAGATCCAGGGTCACCATGTCCTGAACAACACGAACGTGACCGGCTGAGCCGGGCGGAACTGCCGGAAGTGGACTGAGAAGCCGCTTCCGGCGCCGTCCTGGAACAGCGCAACGCCTACGAGGAGCTCCTGGAGAGATGGCCAAGGCACCAGAGTTGACCCCGGCGAAACGTCGAAACCTCGCGGAACTCACACAGGGTTTCCGCAGCATTGTGCTGTTCCTGTTCGGGATCTCGGGGCTGATAAACATCCTCGCCCTCACGGGCTCCCTCTACATGATGCAGATCTACGACCGGGCGCTGACCAGCGGCAGCGTACCGACGCTCGTCGTGCTGTCTGCGCTGGCGGTCGGCCTGTATCTCTTCCAGGGCGGCTTCGACGTCGTGCGGTCGCAGATCCTGGTCCGCGTTGGCGCGAGACTCGACAAGAAGATCGCACCGATGGCTCATCGCGTCGCGATCGACATGCCGCGCTTTGGCTTCTCCACGTCGGAGGCGCTCGAGCGCGGTCGCGACGTCGACACCGTGCGCGGCTTTCTCGGCAGTCAGGGGCCCGGGGCGCTCTTCGACCTGCCGTGGATGCCGATCTATCTGATGTTCATCTACCTTCTTCACCCTCTGCTTGGGGCGCTGACGTTTGCCGGTGCGCTCGTGCTCACGATGCTGACCGTGATCAGCGAGATACTCACCAAGCGGCTGCACAGTTCGACACGAAAGGCGGCGACCGCCCGCAACAGCATTGCCGACTCGAACACGCGCAATGCCGAGGTCATCAAGGCGATGGGTTTTGCCGGCCGCGCCGTCGATCGCTTCAACGACGCCAATGGCGAGCATCTGGAGCTGCAGACGAAGGCCAACGACGTAACCGGCACGATTGCGGCGATCTCCCGGGTCCTGCGCTTGCTCCTGCAGTCGGCGGTGCTGGGCCTGGGGGCCTATCTCACGATCGTGAACGAATTGACCGCCGGCGCGATCATCGCGTGCTCGGTGGCATCGGCACGCGCGCTGGCCCCGGTGGACCTGGCGATCGGCAACTGGAAAGGGTTCGTTGCGGCCCGCACAGCCTACGGCAGGCTGCGCGATACGGTGATCGCGCTCGCGGCCGCCGAGCTGCCGATGAAGCTTCCGCCGCCGCAGCATAGCCTGGCGGTCGAGAAGATCACGGTCGCCGCGCCGGGCTCCGGCCAGATCGTCCTGACCGACATCGGGTTCGAACTCAAGCCGGGCCAGGCCCTTGGCATCATCGGACCCAGCGCGGGCGGCAAGACCACGATGGCGCGGGCGCTCACGGGCATCTGGCCGGTGCTGCGCGGCAGCGTCCGCCTGGACGGCGCCGACCTCGGCCAGTGGCACGAGGAAGATCTCGGCAAGCACATGGGCTATCTCCCCCAGGAGATCTCCCTGATGGACGCGACGATCGAGGAGAACATCAGCCGATTCGAGCCGGACGCGGACCACAACAAGATCATCGAGGCAGCCAGGGCGGCGGGCGTGCACGACATGATCGTCCGGATGCCCGAGGGGTACCGGACGAAGCTCGGTCCGCAGGGAATGGCGCTGTCGGCGGGCCAGAGGCAGCGCGTGGCGCTGGCTCGGGCGCTCTACGGCAATCCGTTCGTCGTCGTGATGGATGAGCCGAACTCGAACCTCGATGGCGAAGGCGAGGAGGCGCTGACACGGGCGATCGAGGGCATCAAGGCCCGCAACGGCATCGCAATCGTGATCGCCCACAGGCCGAGCGCCCTGGTCGCGGTCGACCTTGTTGCGATCGTGCAGAACGGCAGGATGACGGCGTTCGGCAGGAAGGAGGAGATCATGACACCTTCACCCCAGCCAACCGTACGCACGGCTCCCGCGTCTCTCGTGCCTCAGATTCGGCGGCCAGTATGATCAAGGTACAGGGCTTCAACGAAAAGCCGCGGCCGTCCCAACCGAGCCGCCAGGACTATGTCTTCGAGGAAAAGCAAAAGAGCAGCTTCGCGCCGATTGCCTTCCTGGCTGTCCTGGCCGGCATTGCAGTCTATCTCAAGAGTTTCCTTCCGACTGCGAAGGCAGTGCCCGACGAGGTGAAGGACAGTCCGGCCGGCGTCGCCGACGGCAAGGCGCAGGAGACGGCCACCGTCGACCCCGCGACCGAAACACCGCCGGCGGCGGAAGAGTTGCAACGGGGTGCCGCAAGCGATTCCGACAATGTCGTGCCGATGATGCCGCGACGGACGATCACAAAGGACATGGTGGACAGCTTCCTTGCTAGCGATTCTCCTTCGCTTGCGTTCACTGCCCCGAAACCCGGACCCGCCCCGCGGGTCGAGCCCACACCGGCCGCCAACGACAATGGATCGGCGCCCAGACCCGTCGCGAGCAGCGCTGAGCACGAGAGGGTGAAGTCCGGCGGCGGCGGAGGGTCGGAAGAACCGGGCGTGCCGCGTCGCCGCGACGAGGAGGCGCGTCGACGGGACGACGAACGGGACGTCCAGCCGGTCGGTCGGCCGCGTGACGAGGGCGAGACCGGGGGCCGCAATCGGCCGCCTCGGACGAACGGGGCAGTCATCCTGCCCGACCTGGTCGGTTGCGAGGCCTACTTCATTCCTGCTTTGGCGCTGCTGGCCGGTGCATCCGATCCTGATGGCGACAAGCTGCAGGTTCTCAGCTTGAGGGCCACGTCCGGTACCCTCGTGGCGGTCGAAGGCGGCTGGATGTTCACGGCCGACCATCACGATTCGCGGGAAGTGGTGTTCAATTTCGCCATCGGCGATGGAACGGTTTCCGTGCCGCAGCTTGCCCATTTGAGCATTGTCGACGCTCCTCCGATTTTCGGGACGGACGGTGACGACAATCTCCTGGGCACGTCGTGCGGCGACAGGATCGATGCTCGGGACGGCGACGATAACATCGACTCCCGCCAGGGAAACGACGTGGTGGTCGCCGGCAATGGTGACGACCACGTCGTTTCCGGTGACGGCAACGACCTGGTGCAGGCCGGGGCCGGCAACGACATCGTCTTTGCCGGTGCGGGAAATGACATCGTGTTTGGCGGCAGCGGACGCGATCGGCTGTTCGGCGAGGCCGGTGACGACACGATCTTCGGCGAGCACGGCGACGATACCATCTCGGGAGGATCGGGCGACGACGTCCTGCTGGCAGGCGCCGGTGACGATGTCGTGCATGGCGATGCCGGTAACGACGTCCTCGATGGCGGCGAGGGAGCCGACCTCCTGCACGGCGGCGAAGGGGTCGACAAGGTATTCGGCGGCGCCGGCGAAGATGTCGCCCATGGCGATGCAGGTAACGACGTTCTCGACGGCGGCGATGGGTCCGATCGCCTGTACGGCGGCGAAGGAAGCGACACCGTGCTTGGCGGCGCGGGCGACGATTTCCTGTCGGGTGATGAAGGTAACGACGTTCTGGAGGATGGGGCAGGAAGCGATACTGTCGACGGAGGCGAGGGCAATGATCATGTGAAGGCCGCGGCGGACTCGGCACCAGACACCTATGAAGGTGGCGACGGCGACGATACGCTGGACTACTCGTCGGCCTTCCTCGACATCTATGTCGACATCGGGTCCGGAGAGGCGGAAGGCAGGGAGATCGGCCGCGACTTCATCGCCGGCTTCGAGAAGATCATCGGCGGACAGGGCGATGACCGCCTGGTGGCCGGCTCCGGGTCGATCCAGATGACTGGCGGAGAGGGTGACGATACGTACGAGTTCAAGAGCTCGGATGACGATCACCAACCCGATCTCGTACGCAAGATCACCGACTTTACCTTGGGCGATCGAATCATCGCGGCCCGCTACGAGATCTTCTACCGCGACGGCGAAGACGGAGAGCAGGAGGTAAGCGATCTGTTCGAAGACATCTACCTGTCCGAGAACAGCGACCGGCGACCCATTCGCTTCCGCTTCGAGAAGCTCGAGGATGGCGAACTCACCTTTGTCGACGTTCACGACAAGCCCGACTCGGAGGAATACTACTCCATCGAGCTTTCCGGTCACCACGACCTCCAGTTCACCGTCGTGGTTTCCTAGGGCCGTCCTTTCCGGGAGAAGTCAACCATGAAGAATCACGAGCGTGCCGGGAAGGCCCAACCATTCGCTGTGCTGCCGCAGGTCCTGTTCGGCGTTGTCTTGACCGTTTTCCTGGTGATCGGCTGTGGCGGGTGGGCGGTCATGGCGCGGCTTGATGGTGCGGTCATCGCCTCCGGGATGGTGAAGGTCGATCAGAACCTGAAGGAGGTGCAGCACCGGGACGGCGGCATCGTCCGGACCCTGGCGGTGAAACCGGGAGATTTCGTCAACGAAGGCCAGGTCCTGGTGGCGCTCGACGATGTTCAGATCAAGGCGGAGCTTCTCATTGTGCGGTCGCAACTGGCCGAGTCGCTGGCGCGCAAGGCGCGGCTGATCGCGGAGCGCGACAATCTGGAGGCGCTGCTGTTTCCCGAGAATTTGCACCTCCTGTCGCCCTCGGCGGAGACGGCGGTTCAGGGTGAGATCCGCTTGTTCTTCGGGAACAAGGCCACGAGGGACAGCCAGAAGGAGCAGCTGGAGCTCAGCGTTGGTCAGACCTTGGAGGAGATCAAAGGCCTCGAGGCGAGGCTTGTCGCCAAACGGCAGGAGCTCAAGCTGGTCGGCGCGGAGCGGGAGAAGCTGCTGGATCTGCACGAGAAGAAGCTCGTCGACTATACGCGCGTTTATGCGGCGTTGCGCGATTGGGCCCGGATACCGGGCGAGATCGGAGACAACGAGGCCAGCATCGCCCGCGCCAAGGTGCGCGCCAGCGAGATCCGGGTGCAGATCATTGCCATCGACCAGAACGCCAGCACCGAGGCGCAGCGCGAGCTCCGGACGGTCGATGCCCGGCTGGCCGAGCTGAACGAGCGAAGGCTGGCCATCGAGGACCGCCTTTCCCGCACCGATATCCGCGCGCCGGTTTCGGGATATGTCAACGAGCTGTCGATCTTCACGATCGGCGGCGTCATTACGCCGGCAGCAAAGATCGCTACGATTGTTCCCCACGATGCGCAGCTCAAGTTCGAGGCCAAGATCTCGCCGGCCGACATCGACCAGGTGAGGGAGGGACAGCCGGCTCGCGTTCGCTTGACGGCTTTCAATCGCAACACGACACCGGAGATGAAGGCCAAGGTGTCGATGGTCTCTCCTGCCTCGACCCGTGAGCCGTCCACCAACCAGGAATACTACGTCGCCTACGTGGAACTCGAAGAGGAGTCGCTGGTGCAGATGAAGGGCATGAAGCTGGTGCCGGGAATGCCGGCCGAAATCTTCATCTCGACCGCGGAACGGACTGCCGCGTCGTACCTCGCCAAGCCGTTCGTCGATCAGATGAACCGCGCCCTTCGCGAACGCTAGAGTGGAACGACATGGGACGGGCCGGCTGATCCACCTGCACCGGTGGTGCCCTGCGCCCCCACAGGGGATCGAACAGGTCGCAAGCAGTGGTTGAGGGACCTTGAAGTGCCATTGGAGATTAGCGACCCAGTCCGCAACGCCTAAGAAAGCAAAGTGTCTGCGAAGCAGTTGCAAGCTTTGGACGAGGCTCGGTGCAATTACCGATAGTGCCGTGGACTCTGCGCTTGCAAACCACCATTGCGTCTGCTTCAGTAATTGCGATCAGTTTGTGTGGGATTGCGTATTGAGCGGTAGGGGTATCGCTCGAATAGTCATTAACGCAAAAAGGGTGTGATTTTTCATCTTCGGTTGATTTCAAGACTGCGTCACGACGGGCGCGTGAGTGCAACTATAAGTTGTGAGCGGGATAGCAATCAGGTCCGGTAGATGGGCCGCTGGTGGCGTTTGGGTCACTCAGCGCGGGGCAGATCGACTTTGATACGGCGAAGGAGCCATCTATGGCACTCGATATCGTGACCCAGGACAGCGTCATCGACGAAACCGCTGGCGTCCAGGACGACGATTTGCTCAATCCGGGCAGCAGCTCCAACGCGACGCTGCAATACCTGCTCAGTCTCGACCCGCCAGGGGGGCTGCCGCCGGAAGTCGCCTTCCAGGCAAACTTCGTGCAGGCCTCGGCGAGTGCAGGAGAAACCATCACCGGGATCGTTCTTGCCCAGAACTCCTCCGGGACCGCGTTTTCCACGACCGTCGGCGTGAACAGCGGCATTCGGACGGTTGACGGCGACTATGTCTGGCTTTTCCTGGACGCGACCCATTCGAACGTCGTGCGGGGTGTCATCGGGACCTCCGATCCGGCCGCCGCGCCGGCGGCGGGCGGGCCGCTCGCCTTCTCGCTCGGCCTCGACGGTAGCAGCAGCACCAGCAAGGACCTGTATACGGTACAGTATGTGGCGTTGCTCAATCCGGATGCGACCAATCCGGACGACCGGATCGACCTGACCGGCAAGGTATTCGCCTCGGTCACGGGGACCACGACGGCCAACTTCTCGGGATCGGCCGCGGCGCCCGGCAACCATGACTTCTACGTAATCAGTGCGGCCAACGACGCTTCCAAGCAGCTGCTGGTGACGGCTTTCGTCGGGGCCGCCAATGCGTCGGCCAACGTGAGTGAAAAGGGCTTCGGCGTAAACAACCAGAGCATCGACTCGACTCCGACGAACGAAACGATCCAGGTGGATTTCGTGACCGGCGGCAACCTGGCGGCAGGCAGTGGCTCGCAGATCCAGTACGGCAGCCATCTCGAAGATGTCACGCAGGCCGGGTTCACGATCAGCCAGATCACGCCGTCCAATCCGAACTTGCGGATGGACGTCAAGATCAGCGCCTTCAACGTCCAGGGCAACGAGCAAGGGTCCGACTTCTTCAACGGCAGCCCGACCACCGCGGTAGACATCGTCAGCATCAAGCTCACGGGCGCATCGGGTTTTGCCTCCCTGATCACGGCCAACGGAACCTATGCCACGGCGAGCGGCAACATCACGGTCAGCGGGCTCAGCGGGACGGGGAACGTCGTCACCATCACGGGGCTCGACAACGTCACCACCGTCGATGTCACTACCGCCAGCCCCATGGATCGGCTGACGATTACCGGCGTCGATTCGAATGAAGGAATGGACGTATCCGAAGTCCATTTCGTCGGCACGAAGAACAACGCCTACAACGAAGAGGTGGGCTCCTTCATCAACTTTGACGACGACGGCCCGTCGATCGCCGGCAACGCGACGCCGGCTCCTACGCTAGCGGTAAACGAGAACGATTTGGCGACTGATGCCTCGGCATCGTTCGCCGGGCTCTTCACGTCGGCCTTCGGCAGCGACGGGTTCAAGGACACGAACAACGACAACGCCGAGGATGCGGATGCGCTCAGCTACAAGCTCGGCATTGCGGGCACGGCCACTGGCCTGAAGGACGCGCTGACCAATGAGGCCGTGACGCTGAGCATCAACCCCGCCGGCACGGTGATCACGGGCTCGTCGGCCACCGGGGGCACCGTGTTCACCATCACGGTGGACCCCGATACGGGTCTCGTGACGCTCGATCAGGTCCGGACGATGGTGCACGACGATCCGGGCAATCCGGCGCCGTTCCCTTCGAACCTGGTCAACCTGACGGCGAAGATCATCGACGGCGATGCCGACGCCGCGAGCGCGACGCGCGACATCGGCCTCGCCTTCAACTTCCTGGACCCCAGCCTGAACATCGCCAAGGACGTGTCGAGCGTGACCGGCGGGACGGCCGGCAAGGTCGACAGCGCGGGCGACGTGATCAACTACGCGATCGCGGTGGCCAACACCGGCAACGTGACGCTGACCGGCGTGACGGTGACCGATCCGTACGCCAATGCCGGGTCGATCGTGCGCGGCGCCGACCTGGTCGGCGACAACGACGGCCTGCTGGAGGTCGGCGAGACCTGGAGCTACACGGCGGCGCATACGGTGACCCAGGCCGAGATCGACGGCAACGGCGGCGGCGACGGGCAGCTGGAGAACA
>JAEWIV010000346.1 GCA_023386865.1 Pseudomonadota bacterium | reverse complement strand
CGGGGCCGACCACAGGCCATGCCGGAAACCCACCGCCCGCCGCCCGGGCGGGGGGCGGCCTTCTGTCGGTTGCCGCGTCTAGCGCAGCGGGATGTTGATGTTGAGGCTCGGGCTCGACGGATAGCGGTCGTACCGATCGTAACGCTGGTACATCGGCTCGTAGTAGGCCGGCGCGGGGGCATAGACCACCGGCGGCGGCGCGACATATACCGGCGCCTGCCGCACCACGACCGGCCGCTCGACGATGAAGACCGGCGAGCCGCGATAGCGCTTGCCGTGCCCGCCTTCTCCGCCCTCGGCCGTCGTCGCCACCGTCGCGGCGGCGCCGATAACACCGATGAGCAAACCAGCCTTCTTGGCTAACGACATTACGGCCTCCTGTTTGATCGCCGAGCTATAACGCGCACGGCGGTTGGCGTGTTCCGGCTCGGGATTCACACGTAGCGCAACGATGCCGTGGAACGGCATCCTTGGGTGGTGGCTTTCCTGTGACCGGCGCAAGCCGGAATCATTCTCAAAACGTGCCCGGTTTACGTCACCGCAATCCTGGCCATGCTGGCGCCCCATGATCATGCCGTTCGACAGTGCGCTTCCCGATGTCGCCTGGCCTGCCGCCGTCTCGGGACGCGGCATGGCCACGCTCTCGTTCCTCTTCCAGCTCGAACGCACCGAATGGTGGCCGGCCGACCGCCTGCGCGAGGGCCAACGGACACAGCTCGGGCGGCTGATCGATCACGCCCGGCGACAGGTGCCGTTCTATCGCCGCCGCCTCGGCACCCTGGCCGATGCCGACGGCGAGGCCTTCTGGCACGCCTGGCACGACCTGCCGCTGCTGACGCGCCGGGACGTTCAGGCGGCGGGCGAAGACCTGATCAGCCGCGCCCTGCCCGAGGGACACGGCGAGCTTACGGAAGTCTACACGTCGGGATCGACCGGCAAGCCGATCCATGCCGTGCGCAGCGACCTCTGGCTCCTGATGTGGAGTGCCGTCACGGTACGCGAGCATCTGTGGCACGGGCGCGACTTCTCGGGAAAGCTCGCGACCATCCGCGATTCGACGGCCGGCAAGGCGGGCTATCCCGACGGCGAGCGCTTCGACAACTGGGGATTCTCGACGGCGGAGATCTTCCGCACCGGCCCCGGCGTCGGCCTCAACATCGCGACGCCGGTCGACGACCAGCTCGAATGGCTCTTGCGCGAAGAGCCCGACTACCTGCTGACCCATCCGACGATGCTCGATCGGCTGATCCGCCGCAGCGTCGAGACCGGCCTCCGACCCGGGCGGCTGCGCCAGGCGCTGACGATTTCCGAGATCCTGGCGCCCGGCCTGCGCGAGCTCTGCCGCGCCGAATGGAACGTCCCGGTCGTGGACACCTACAGCACGCGCGAGACGGGCTATCTCGCCCTTCAGTGCCCGCAAACCGACAATTATCACCTGCAATCCGAGACTGTGCTGGTCGAGATCCTGGATTCCGCCGGCAGACCCTGTTCTCCCGGCGAGATCGGGCGAGTGATCGTCACGCCCTTGCACAATCTCGCGATGCCGCTGCTGCGCTACGACATCGGCGACCATGCCGAGGTCGCCGCCCCCTGCCCCTGCGGCCGCGGCCTGCCGACGATCCGCCGAATCCTGGGCCGTCGCCAGAACATGCTACGCACGGCCGAAGGCGAGCGCTGGCCGCTGCTGTCGTCGGACGATATCGGCAGGCTGCTGGCCGTGGCGCCGATCCGGCAATACCAGTTCGTGCAAACCCGTCTCGACCGCCTGGAAGTGCGCCTGCAGACCGCGCGACCGCTCACCGACGAGGAAGGGCGCGGTGTCGTCGCCTGGGCCCAAACCAAGTTCGGCGGAGAATTCCGGATCGACCTCGCCTTCCCGGCCGAGCTTTCCCGCACGGCGTCGGGTAAGTTCGAGGACTTCGTCTGCCTGCTGTGAGGAAGAGGAGAAGCCCGATGAGCGATCCTGCCTTGCCGTTGCGACTGCATCACAACGCCTATGTCTGCGCCGACCAGGAGCGCACGCGCCATTTCTACGAGGACATCGTCGGCCTGCCGCTGCTCGCCGCCTGGATCGAGGAAGCCGAGTTCCCGGAGTTCCCCGGGCGGCGCACGAGCTACAGCCACGCCTTCTACGGCATCGGCGACGGCGGCGCGCTCGCCTTCTTCAACTTCGCCGATCCCGAGGCAGCGGCCGCCTACCAGGCGAAGAAGCAGCCGACGTTCGTCCATATCGCGCTCGCCGTCACCGGCGAGGCGCAGGAGCAGATCAAGCGGCGGCTCAAGCACGCGGCCCTCGGGGTGCGCGAGGTCGACCACGGTTACTGCAAGTCGATCTACGTCCAGGATCCCGACGGCCTGCTGGTCGAGTTCACCTCCGACCCGCCCGACGCCGGCGAGATCGCGGCCCGTCAGCGCAAAACGGCGCACGAGACCCTGCGGCGCTGGGCGGCAGGTGACCGGACCGTCAACAACGACGTCCGCCCGCATCGCTGACCCGGATGCTCAGCGGCCGGCACGCGCCTCCAGCTCCTTGACCAGCGGCTCGACCTGGCCGCCATTGCTCTGGAGGTAGAGGTTGAACTCCGACCGTTTGAGCTGCGACATGCTGACGCCGGCGACCTTGAGATCGGCGATGCGCGCGCCGCTGCCGGTGTCGTGCACTTCCCACTCGGTCCTGGTGGTCCGGCCGTCGGCCCGCGTGATCGAGGCGTTGACCAGGGACACGCCATCGGGCCGCGTGTCGACCTTGTCGATCGTCACCTCGCTGGCGGCGAGCTTGGCGAGCCGGTCACCGTAGGTCCGCGCCTCCGAAGCCTCCAATGCCGCCAGCAAGCGCGCCCGTAAAGTCTCGCTCGCCGCGTTCCAGTGGCTGCCCAAGGCGACGCGCGCGATGTGGGTCAGGTCGAAATTGTTGCGCAGCACCTCGCGCACAGCGGCCTCGCGGCTGGCGCCGCTCTGGGTCCGCGCGATGTCGGCCAGCTTGGCAGTCACGTTCTTGATGAACTGCGCGGGATCCGCGGCCGCCCCGGCCGGCGAAACCAACAGCAAGGTCGCCGCCGCGGCGGCCAGCAGGCCATGAAGGACTTTGCGCATTGATCACCCATCCTGGAGCACACGCCATTTCGCTGGGCCGAACCGCGTGTGCCTGTTGCAACGGTTAGCTCTCCTCCCGCTCGCATGAGATACGGTCGGCGAACATCAAACGTTCCCGAATCAACCCGACCCGAGGTCGCCCCAGCTCGTCACGCGGTCGATGCGAATGGCAATGACGGGAAGCGTCGCGATCTCCATGGCGGCAAGCTGCCGGTAGCGCGCCTGCAGCAGCGCCTGCGCGCGGCCATGCTCGGCGCCATCGCCCAGGATCTCCGCACGGCCGCGCAGCATCACCCAGGCGAGCCGCCGCCAGTCCTCGTCGTAGTGGTCGAACACGATCGCCGCCTGCGGGTTGGCGAGGATATTGGCGAGCCGCTTCAGGGGCCGGCCGCCGGCGCGCTTGGGCTTGCGGTCGATGGTGATGTAGAGCGAATCGCCCACCAGCCCGAAGCAGACCGGGACGACGTGCGGCGCCGCGCCGGCGTCGGCCGTCGCCAGATGGCCGATCCGTCGCGTGTCGATGAAATGCCGCTCTCGCGCCGACAGCATGCTTACCCGCGCCCTGTTCATCGCCGCCGTGGCTCAGTAGAAGAGTCCATGGACCAGCAGCTCGCCAGCACCCTTTATACCGCCTCGACATGGGTGCTGCCCGTGCTGCTGGCGATCACCCTGCACGAGGCGAGCCACGGTTTCGTGGCGCACCTGCGCGGCGACGACACCGCCTGGCGACTGGGTCGCGTCACCTTCAATCCGCTGAAGCACGTCGATCCGTTCGGCACCGTGCTGCTGCCCGGTCTGCTGCTCTTCCTGCACGCGCCGTTCCTGTTCGGCTACGCCAAGCCAGTGCCGGTCAATTTCCGGGCGCTCAAGAATCCGCGACGCGACATGGTGCTGGTGGCGGCGGCCGGGCCCGGCATCAACATCGCGCTCGCCATCGCGGCGGCGCTGCTGGCCCACGGCGTCGGGTTCCTGCCGGCCGGCGCGCGCGAATGGACCGTGCTCAATCTTCAGAATGCCATCATCATCAATGTCGTGCTGGCGGTGTTCAACATGATCCCCCTGCCGCCGCTCGACGGCGGCCGTGTTGCCGTCGGCCTGCTGCCGGACGTGCTCGCCCGCCCGTTGGCGCGCCTCGAGGGCTACGGCATGATGATCATCATCGGCCTGATTTTCGTGCTGCCGATAATCGGCGCCCAGCTCGGCCAGAACCTGAACGTGATCGGCTGGTTGCTGGGCGGCCCGGTCGACACGATCATCGAAGCCATCCTGCGCCTCACCGGCAACGGCTGAGGCTACGCCGACGCGCCGAGCTCGGCGGCCGTCAGCTCGTACTCCTCGGCCATGCGTTGGACCGCCGCGATGCCCTCGGGATCGCTGATCGTGCGGGCGAGCGTTCGACAACGCCGGGCATGGGCGAGGAATTCGTCGCGCCGCCACGCCGCGGTGATGTCGACCAGGAGGTCGAGGGCGCCGGTGAACTCGCCCGAGGCATCGAACAGCGGCGTCGGATGGGGCTGGAAGACCACGCGCCGACCGTCCGGACGCTCGGCGATCGCCGTGCGGCCACGGATCGAACGTCGCTCCCTGATGGCCGCGGCCATGGGACACTGGTCGTGCGGCATCGGCGCGCCGTTGCCGGCCAGAAGCTTCCAGGCGACACACCAGCGATCCCGTTTCGCCACCGGCGTGCGACCGGCAAATCCGATGCACGCGCGATTGTACCACGTAACCACGCCCTTCCGGTCGGTCACGTACAGCGCCGTCGGAAGCTCGTCCAACGTGCTCAAATTGCCTTCCGGGTGACCGTTCAGCGCCTCCAAGGCGAACTGAACGATCTCCTCTGCATCGAAACCTGGAGATACCACGCTGTTGCCGCTCCTGACGGCTTGAACGCCTGGATTTCCCCAATGGTTTCACCTGCGATCTCGCCAGCGTATTTGTCACAGCTCGCGGGCGCCGTCCCGCCAGGAAGAGCAGCAGATCGCCTACGCCCGCGGGCGGCTGTTCCAGAAGCGGTGAAGCGCCGTCGAATCGCCGGCGAACAGGTTGCGATCACAGTGGGTGACGCCGGCCACCGTCCGCGTTTCCGAGCCGTAGGCGACGTCGGTTTCGGTCTGGTTGGCGGCGTACTGCCAGAGCTTCCAGCCGCGATCTGCCCAGGCCCAGGGGATTTCCGGCTGCTCGCGATAGTCGGCGAGCCAGAGATCGCAGCGTGCCAGCATCGAGCCGGGCTGCACCGGCTGCCCCAGGCTCAGGCCGCGACGACCGTACTTCTGGCCGTTGGCCCATTGCGGATGGGTATAGAGCATGGGCAAGCGGCCGGTCTGCTGGCGCACGGTGTGCACGAAGGCCTCGGCCTGGGCGAGCGTCATGGTGTTGCGCGGATTGCCGTCGTTGGGCTCGAGGTCGAGGGCGATCAAGGTCGTGGGGCCCGGTCGAACGATCGACAGGAACGCCATCGCCTGATCGGCCCCGGAGTACTGCCGAGTGCCGAAATGATAGGCGCCCCACAGCAGGCCCACCTGCTCGGCCTGCGCCCGATGGGCGGCGTAGGACGGGTCGACCCAGTCGCCGCCTTCGGTCGCCTTGTGGATCACGCCCAAGATGCCGCTGCGGCGTACCGAGGCGAAATCGCTCACCTGGACGCCGTGGCTGATGTCGATCACCGCGTCCAGGCCCGTCGGGCCGGTCGGCGGGTGATTGATATAGACATCTCCCCCTCGTCTCGCGACGGGCTGCTGTCCGCCGCAACCTGCCAAGGCCACGCTGGCCAGGGCGCCGCCAAACACAGCTCTGCGGGAAACCATCCCCCACCCTTTGTTACTCGATCACCTAACCATAGCACATTTCGGCTGTGGGCGGGTACGCCTTGGTCTCCGATTGGTCACGCGGCGTGCCCGCCAGGTTAGCGTATCTGCAGCAACTGACGAGGTGCGATCATGCTGGGCGATGGCACGATAGGTTCATGGTGGCGCAAGGTCTCGCCGCACTGGGCTCGTCGCGACGGACCGCCGGCCAACGACGCCCTGTTCATCGACGCGATGGCCGACTTCTCGCGACGGCTCGGCGAGCGGGCGGCGCGCCAATCAGCCGAGGGCCTTGCGGCGGCGCAGCAGGAACGGCGCGAAGCGTTGAGGGCCCACGACCGCGCCCGCCGCCGCCAGCAGGTGCTGACGGCGGGCGTTGCCGTGGGCGCGCTGATCGCGCTCGGCCTCGCCTCGCTCGCCCCACC
>JAEWIV010000322.1 GCA_023386865.1 Pseudomonadota bacterium | reverse complement strand
GCCGTAGCGCTCTCTTCTTTCCTCTCAGAGGCGTCGGCCGATTTCAGATCATCGCGCCGCGGAATCTGTGGGGCTTTCCCCCTCCAGTATCCTCCCCCAAAGACGGGGAGGACGTCATGAGACGAGCCGCTTAGCACCCTTGCACCCCGCCCGTCGTCCGGGCAGGTTGCCCGGGCATGACCATCCTTTCCTCCCAGGTCGACACCCGCTCCGACACGTTCAAGCGCAACGCCGAGGCGATGCGCGCCCTGGTCGCCGATCTCAAGGCCCGCACCGACAAGGTGCGGCTGGGCGGCGGCGAGGAATCGCGCAAGCGCCATGTCGCGCGCGGCAAGCTGCTGCCGCGCGAGCGCGTTAGGGCGCTGCTCGATCCGGGCTCGCCGTTCCTGGAACTGTCGCCGCTCGCAGCGATGGACATGTACGACAACGAGGCGCCGGGCTCGGGCGTCATCACCGGCGTCGGCCGGGTGAGCGGCGTCGAATGCGTGATCGTCTGCAACGACGCCACGGTGAAAGGCGGCACCTATTATCCGATGACGGTGAAGAAGCATCTCCGCGCCCAGGAAGTGGCGATGGAGAACCGTCTGCCCTGCATCTACCTGGTCGACTCCGGCGGCGCCAACCTGCCGCAGTGGCCCGAGGTGTTCCCGGACAAGACCCATTTCGGCCGCATCTTCTACAACCAGGCCAACATGTCGGCGCAGGGCATCCCGCAGATCGCCTCGGTGATGGGCTCGTGCACGGCGGGCGGCGCCTATGTGCCGGCGATGAGCGACGAGACCGTCATCGTGCGCAAGCAGGGCACGATCTTCCTCGCCGGCCCGCCGCTGGTGAAGGCCGCTATCGGCGAGATCGTCAGCGCCGAGGAGTTGGGCGGCGCCGACGTCCATGCCCGCACCTCGGGGGTGGCGGATCACTACGCCCACGACGACAGCCACGCGCTGGGCATCGTCCGGCGCATCGTGGCCAACTTCAATTGGAAAAAGAACCCGTCGGCCTCGCTGATCGCGCCGTGCGAGCCGAAGTACGCCGCCGAGGAGCTCTACGGCGTGGTCCCTTCGGACGGCCGCACGCCCTACGACATGCGCGAGGTCATCGCCCGCCTGGTCGACGGCAGCGAGCTCGACGAGTTCAAGCACCTCTACGGCACGACCATCGTCACCGGCTTCGCCCGCATCTGGGGCCATCCGGTCGGCATCGTCGCCAACAACGGCATCCTGTTCAACGAATCGGCGCTGAAGGCGGCGCACTTCATCGAGCTGTGCGGCCAGCGCGGCATCCCGCTGCTCTTCCTGCAGAACATCACCGGCTTCATGGTCGGCAAGAAGTATGAAGCCGGCGGCATCGCCCGCGATGGCGCCAAGATGGTGACGGCAGTGTCGACCGTGGCCGTCCCGAAATTCACGGTGATCGTCGGCGGCAGCTACGGTGCCGGCAATTACGGCATGTGCGGCCGCGCCTATGGCCCGCGCTTCCTGTGGATGTGGCCGTCGGCGCGCATCTCGGTCATGGGCGGCGAGCAGGCGGCGAGCGTGCTCGCCACGGTGCGGCGCGACAACATCGAGGCGCGTGGCGGCACCTGGCCCAAGGAAGAAGAGGAAGCGTTCAAGCAGCCGATCCGCGAGCAGTACGACCGCGAGGGCCACCCGTACTACGCCACGGCGCGGCTGTGGGACGACGGCATCCTCGATCCGGTCGACACCCGCATGGCGCTGGCGCTCGGCCTGTCGGCGGCGATGAACCAGCCGATCGGCCCCAGCAAGTTCGGCGTCTTCCGGATGTAGCCGATGACCGCGACGGTGAAGACATCGGTAGCGGACGGCGTGGCGCGGCTCACGCTCAACCGGCCTGACGATATGAACTCGTTCGACGGCGACACCGCGCGCGCCATCGTCGACGCCGTCGAGGGCTTCGCCGAGGACGACAGCGTGCGCGTGCTGGTCCTGGGCAGCGAAGGCAAGGCCTTCTCGGCCGGCGGCGACTTCAACTGGGTGCTGACCTGGCCCACGCTCGACGCCATCACCCGGCGAGTCGGCGCCGACGCCATGATGGGCGCGGTGCAGGCGGTCTACGACTTCCCCAAGCCCTCCATCGCCCGCGTTCATGCCGCCGCGGTCGGCGGCGGTGTCGGCCTGATGCTGGCCTGCGATTTCGCGATCGCCGCCTCGACGGCGCGCTTCGGATTGACCTCGGTGCGCAACGGCCTGCTGGCCGGCATCGCCATTCCGGTGCTGATCGAGGCCGTGGGGCCGCGCTTGGCGCGGCAGCTCCTGATGCATGGCGGCCTGTTCGATGCCGAGACGGCGCTGCGTATCGGCCTGGTCGACCAGGTCGTCGCGGCTGACGCTCTCGACGAGACGGTGGTGACGTTAGCGCACGAACTAATGCTGGGCGCGCCCTTGGTGCAGAGACTGATCAAGGAACTGGTGCCTGTGCTCGACGCGCGGCCGCACGACGAGGAGGCGGCCGGTCTGATCGGCGAACAGGTCGCCGCTCAGTGCACGACCGAGGAGGCGCTCGAAGGCATGCGGGCGTTTCTGGACAAGCGCAAGCCAGGGTGGGCTGTCTGATGTTCTCCAAGATCCTGATCGCCAATCGCGGCGAGATCGCCTGCCGGGTCATCAAGACTGCGCGGCGTCTCGGCATCAAGACGGTCGCCGTCTATTCCGACGCCGACCGCAACGCACGGCACGTCGCGATGGCCGACGAGGCGGTGCATATCGGCCCGTCGCCCGCGCGCGACAGCTATCTCGTAGCCGACAAGATCATCGCGGCGGCGCTGCACACCGGTGCCCAGGCGATCCATCCCGGCTACGGCTTCCTGTCGGAGAATGCCGGATTCGCCGAGGCTTGCGTCAAGGCCGGCATCGTCTTCATCGGCCCGCCGCCCTCGGCCATCCGTGCCATGGGCTCCAAGAGCGAGGCCAAGAAGATCATGGAGAAGGCCAAGGTGCCGCTGGTGCCGGGCTATCACGGCGACGACCAGTCGCCCGATCTCCTCGCCAAGGAGGCCGGGCGCATCGGCTTCCCCGTGCTGATCAAGGCCTCGGCCGGCGGCGGCGGCAAGGGCATGCGCGTCGTCGAGGAGGCGGCGAAGTTCGCCGACGCACTGGCCGGCGCCAAGCGCGAGGCCAAGGCCTCCTTCGCCGACGACCATGTGCTGGTCGAGAAGTACCTGACGCGGCCACGCCATATCGAGATCCAGGTCTTTGCTGACAGCCACGGCAACTGCCTCTATCTCTTCGAGCGCGACTGCTCGATCCAGCGCCGCCACCAGAAGGTGATCGAGGAGGCTCCGGCCCCCAACATGGATCCGGCACGCCGCAAGGCGATGGGCGAGGCCGCCGTCGCCGCCGCCAAGGCGATCGGCTACCAGGGCGCGGGCACCGTCGAGTTCATCGCCAACCAGGACGGCACCTTCTACTTCATGGAGATGAACACCCGCCTGCAGGTCGAGCATCCGGTGACCGAGATGATCACCGGCCAGGACCTCGTCGAATGGCAACTCGTCGTCGCAGCCGGCGGCAAGCTGCCGCTCAGGCAGGAGCAGCTGCGCATCGACGGCCATGCCGTCGAAGTCCGCCTCTATGCCGAGGATCCGGCGCGCAACTTCCTGCCCTCGACCGGCACCTTGGTGCATCTGCGCCTGCCCGAGGAAGGGCCGCATGTGCGTGTCGATACCGGCGTGCGCCAGGGCGACACTGTCACGCCGTTCTACGATCCGATGATCGCCAAGGTGATCGTGCACGACCGCGATCGGACGTCGGCGATGCGCCGCATGGCGGTGCTGATGGGCGAGACCGAAGTGGTCGGAGTCACGACCAATGCCGCCCTCCTGAAGGCGCTGTGCTCGCACCCGGCCTTCGTCGGCGGCGAGGTCGATACCGGCTTCATCGAGCGCCATCGCGAGACGCTGTTCGCCAAGCTCGAGCCCACGGACGACCGCATGCTCGCCGTCGCGACACTGGCATGGTTGATGGAATTCGCGCCCGACCACTCCTCGAATGATCCGTGGGACCAGAAGAACGCCTTCCGCCTGCTCGACGAAGGCCACGACGAGGTGCGCTGGAAGGAAGCCGAACGCGAAGTTGCCGTGAAGGCCCGGCACTGGCGCAATGGCGGCATCGGGCTGGAATTGCCGTCGGGTACGCTCGAGGCGCGCGTTCGTCGCACCGACGAGGGCCGGCTGGCGATCTGGCTGGGCGGAGACACCTTCACGGCGACCGTGGTGCGCCGACCGGCGGCGGACGGCGTGGACTATGCGGTGTTCGCCGACGGCGCCAACCGGACCTTGCGGCTGGTCGACCCGCTCGACGTGACCCAGTACGAGGCCGCGGCTTCGGGCGAGGGCGCGGTGAAGGCGCCATTGCCCGGCAAGATCATCGATCTGCGCGTGAAGGCCGGCGACAAGGTGAGCAAAGGCCAACCCTTGCTGGTGCTCGAGGCCATGAAGATGGAGCACACGCTGGCGGCGCCCGCGGACGGAACGGTCAAGTCCGTACGCTACGCTGTCGGTGAGCAGGTGGTCGAAGGCGCCGAACTGGTGGAGTTCGAAGCCGGCTGATAGAAGACCAGCGAAGGACAACGGGCCGCACGAGAGGAACGCCATGGGCAAGTTCATCGTCGAACCGCACTTCCGTCTGCAGGAGTGGGTGGCCGAGGAAAAGGGCTACTTCAAAGCCGAGGGCCTCGACTACGAGTTCCGCGAGCTGATCCGCTCGACCGGCGGCCAACATCACAACAAGGGTTCCTCGGGGGCCTTCCAGAGCATCGAGAGTGGCCGCGAAGCCGATGTGAGCTGCGCCTGCCACTGGACGGTCGCGGTCGCTGCCTCGAACGGCCATGCCCGGCTCTATGCCGACGCCTACTCGGTCGCGCCCGCCGGCATTTTCGTGCCGGCCGATTCACCCATCCGCACACCCGAGGATCTGGCCGGCGTGCCGATCTCGGTGGGTTTCCAGTCGGGCAGCCACTACTCGACGATCCAGGCGCTGGAACAGTACCTGCCGCGCGACAGGATCAACCTCACTTTCGAGGACGGCATGCTGTTCCGCCGCCTCGAGCTCCTGATCGACGGCAAGAGCCGGGCGGCGGCGCTGTTCAGCGGGCCGTACTACCTCGCCGAGCAGCTCGGCTTTCGCAAGGTGATCGACACGACCTTCATGATCGCCGCCATGATCAACGGCGCGCCCGATCCCGAGGACATCCGCCGCTACTTCCGCGCGCTCAAGCGGGCGCAGCGCGACATCGACCTCAGGCCCGAGCTCTACACGCATTACTACAAGAACGAGTTCCCCGAGCGCTGGCACGCCATGATGGACACGCGGCGCTGGGGCCCGGGCGAGCGCATCGTCTTCGAGCCGTACTCGCGCCAGGCCTACGAGCAGTCGTTCGACTGGATCGCCCGGCACGAGATTTTCGGCGAAGGCCGCATGGGGTCGGGCGACTACGACAAGGCGACGATATCGTTCTCCGGCTGACCTCTCGGGCAGGGTGTCGCTGGAGGACGAGCTGCTCTAACTTCGCTTCGCGCTCAGCAGCGCGTTCAGGATCAGCGCGCCGAACGTCGCGGTGCCGATGCCGCCCAGCGCGAAGCCGCCGAATTTCAGCGTGAAGTCGCCGGTGCCGAGGACCAGGGTGATCGCCGCCACCATCATGTTGCGTGCGTCGGTGAAGTCGACCTTGGCGTCGACCCAGATGCGCGCGCCGGCGATGGCGATCAGCCCGAAGATCACGATGCTGACGCCGCCCATGGCCGGCAGCGGAATGGTGTGGATCAAAGCGCCGAACTTGGGCGAGAAGCCCAGCAGGATGGCGAACAGGGCCGCGACAACGAACAGCGCCGTCGAGTAGACGCGGGTCGCCGCCATCACCCCGATGTTCTCCGCATAGGTCGTGACGCCGGTGCCGCCGACACCGCCCGACACCATGGTGGCGACGCCGTCACCGACGAAGGCGCGGCCGATATGGGGAGCCATGTCGCGGCCGGTCATGGCACCGACTGCCTTCAGGTGGCCAAGGTTCTCGGCCACCAGGATCAGCGCGACCGGCGCGATGAGGGCGATCGCCGCGGGCTCGAACACCGGCGTTTCGAATTTCGGGAGACCCAGCCACTGGGCCTGCTCGATCAGCTTGAAGTCGATCGGTTTGCCCCAGCCCAGGCCGTTGGTCAGGACGGCATAGATTGCCGTCGCCACGATCAGGCCGACCACGATCAGCAGGCGCCGCATCATGCCGCCGCTGAATACGGCCACCAGGGCGATGGCGAAGAAGGTGGCCGCCTGGATCCAGGCGTCGAAGGCGGTCGGCGCCATGTTCTTGATGGGGATCGAGGCGAGGTTCAGCCCGATCACCGCCACCACCGAGCCGGTGACGATCGGCGGCATCAGCCGCTCGACCCAGCCCGAGCCGGTCGCCATGACGATCAGGCCGATCGCGGTATAGACGGCGCCGCAGACGACGATACCGCCGAGCGCCACGCCGATGTTGGGATTGATGCCCTGGCCGGAGAAGCCGGTGGCGGCGATCACCACGCCGATGAAGGAAAAGGACGAGCCGAGATAGCTCGGCACCTTGCCGCCGACGGCGACGAAGAAGATCAGGGTGCCGACGCCGCTCATCAGCACGCAGACATTCGGGTCGAAGCCCATGAGCAGAGGCCCGAGCACCGTGGCGCCGAACATGGCGATGACGTGCTGGCCGCCGAGGGCCACCGTCTGGGGCCACGGCAGCCGTTCATCCGGCGCGACGACAATGCCTTCGGCAGGCGGCCTCAACTTCCAGGAAAACACGCCGATGCCTCTCCTCTGATGAAGAGAGGCATATCAGCATGTCGTTCAGCTCGCGACCACCTTGCGATAGAGGTGCCAGGTGGCGTGGCCGAGGATGGGCAGGACGATCGCCAGGCCCACCAGCAGCGGGAGCGCGCCGATCACCAGGCCGGCGGCGATGATCAGTCCCCAGGCCGCCATCGGGCCGGGATTGGCGCGTACGGCGCGGAACGAGGTCGCCACCGCCTGGCGCACGCCGACATTGCGGTCGAGCAGCAGCGGGAAGGAGACGACGCTGATCGCCAGCACCAGCAGCGCGAACAGGAAGCCGACGCCGATGCCGGCGACGACCATCGCCCAGCCCTGGGGCGTGGTCACGGCGTCGCGCGCGAAGGCGATGGCCGAGACCGGCTGATCGGGGCCGAGCGTCACGGTGTAGATGAAGTAGGCCGCGCACAACCAGAGGCCGAACAGGCCGATCAGCGCGAGGCCCAGCGCCATGATCGAGCCGATCGCGGGCGAGCGGACGACGGCGAAGGCATCGGCCCAGCCGTTGGCGATGCCGAGCTCGCGCCGCCGGCTCATCTCGTACAGGCCGACGCCGAACAACGGCGCGATCAGGGCGAAGCCCGAGACCAGAGGGAAGATCAGCGGCAGCATCCCGTAGTCGAAGGCGAAGCGCGAGATGATCAGGCCGGCGATGGGGTAGATCATGCACAGGAACACCACGTCGGTTCGGCAGGCGCCGAAGTCGCGCGCGCCCTCGCGCAACGCCTGGCGCAGATCGTCGAGCCCGATCCTGCGCACGACCGGCGGCGCCATTTCGCGCGCTTCCCAGGCGCCGTCCATGGTGCTGGCGGCCGAGCCGATGGCATGCCCGGTCTCCTTGAGGCGATCCCAACCCCATTCGATGGGGTTCCTGACATGATGCTGCACGGCCATGGTTGTCTCCTTCCTGACATTGGAAGGTCGCGGCCCAGGCGTGGCGTCCAGTCGTGGCACTGACATCAGTCCAAGTCGTCGGCCACCGAGAGCCGCGATCCGCCACGGGGAGAGTCTACGCTTATTGGCGGCGGAAGTAAGGCCTGAAAAGCCACTGTCATCCCGAGCGGAGCCGGCCGCGGGCCGGCGCAGTCGAGGGACCTCCTCTTGTCGCCGCGGCTACAAGAACAGGTCCCTCCACTACGCCTCGCTTCGCGAGGCTCCGGTCGGGATGACGGCTAGTTCAAGAACTTCAAATACTGCCCGACGAAGTCGCAGCCGACATCCTTCGAGTAGGCGTCGATCAGCTTCCTGGTGATCGGTCCCGGCGTCTTGCCGTCGGCCACCGGGCCGCCGTTGAAGCTCCTGACCGGCAGGATGCAGAGGCTGGTCGAGGTCAGGAACATCTCCTCGGCATTGGCGGCGTCGAACAGGTCGATGTCGCCGGTCGTGACCTTGATGCCCAGCCCCTTGGCCATGTCGATCGTCATCTGGCGGCTGACGCCCGGCAGCACGTAGCGCTCCGACGGCGTGAAGAGCTCGCCTTCGCGCACGATGAAGATGTTGCTGCCCAGCCCCTCGGCAAGGTTGCCGTGCTCGTCGAGCAGGATCGCCCAGGCATTGGGATTGAGCGCCTTCACCGGCTTCTCGGCCACGATCATGTTGAGATAATTGTGCGTCTTGGCGCGCGGCGAGAGCATCGACGGCGCGGTGCGCCGCACCGTCGTGGTGATCACCTCCGCGCCGTCGCGGAACATCGGGGCGCGGGCCTTGAGCGGCAGCGGCAGCACCTCGATCACGACGTTGGGGCCGGTGTGCTCCCAACCCTCGTCACCCACCGCGTCGACGCCGCGGCTGACGCGCTGGCCGACCCACCAGTCGCCAACCGCCTGCCGCAGATGCTCGTTGCGCGCCACGACCTCCTCGCTGTGCGCCACCATTTCCTTCGGGCCGATGCCGGGATCGATCTGAAGGTAGCGCAGCGAGCGGTAGAAGCGGTCGATGTGCTCCTTCAGCCTGAACGGCTTGCCCTCGAAGGTGCGGGTCATGTCGAAGGCGCCGTCGCCGTACTTCCAGCTGCGGTCGCGGAACGGGATCATGACCTGGCCTTCCGGCATGAAGTTGCCGTTGAACCAGGCGATGCGCTGATTGCTGAGCTGCTGGGCCATGACTTTCTCCGCGACCGATGATGGGGCACCGGTAGTATGGTTCTCAATTTCGCAGCAGGCCGCAACTGTATCGTGCGTCTGTTGCTGGGCGAAAAGCCGGATTCTACAGTCGCATCATGCGCAGCTATGCCAAGTCGATCGCGCTCCATGAGCGTACCAGGAAGCACCTCGCGGGCGGCGTCAGCAGCAACGTCCGCTACGCCAGCGTGCCGGTGCCGCTGTTCTTCGAGCGCGGCGAGGGCGCCAGGCTCTATGACGTCGATGGCAACGTGCATATCGACTATGTGCTGGGCAACGGGCCGGCGATCCTCGGACACGCGCCCAAGGCGGTGATCGAGGCCGTCGCCCGCTCGCTCGCCGACGGCCAGGTCTACGCCGCGCAAAACCCGCGCGAGGGCGAGCTCGCCGAGCGGCTCTGCGGGCTGCTGCCGGGCGCCGAGCTGGTGCGCTTCGCGACGTCGGGCACCGAGGCCGTGCTGATGGCGATGCGCCTGGCGCGCGCCTTTACCGGGCGGGACAAGATCCTCAAGTTCGAGGGCCACTATCATGGCTGGAGCGATCAGGCCTACATCAGCGCCAGGCCGTCGTTGAACGAGGCCGGGCCGGCCGACGATCCGGTGCCGGTCGCCGGCTCGCCGGGCATTCCGCCGAGCGTGCTGCAGGACGCGGTGGTCGCGGGCTGGAACGACCTTGCCGCGCTCGAAGCGGCGTTCGAGCGGCATGCCGGCGAGATCGCCGGCGTCATCATGGAACCGGTGATGGTGAACGGCGGCGCGGTCGTGCCCGAGGCGGGCTACCTGGCCGGCGTCCGCGACCTCTGCCGAGCCAACGGCGCGCTTTTCATCTGCGACGAGGTCATAACCGGCTTCCGGGTCGGGCTGCGCGGCGCGCAAGGACGGTTCGGCGTGACGGCCGACCTGGCGGTCTATGCCAAGGCGGTTGCAGCGGGCTTTCCGCTGGCCATGGTCGCCGGGCGGCGCGATATCATGAGTACGTTGTACGACAAGGGGGTGATGCACGGCGGCACCTACAACGGCAACGTCCAGAGCATGGCGGCGGCCATCGCCGCGCTCGACGAGCTGGAGCGCGAGGACGGCGCGGTCTATCGCCATCTGGAGCGGCGCGGCACACGTTTGATGCAGGGCCTGGCGGCCCTGGCCGCCAGGCACCGCGTGCCGATGCGGGTGCAGGGCCTGCCCGCGATCTTCCAGGTGTTTTTCACCAGTGGTCCGGGACCGCGCAACTATCGCGAAGCGGAGGCTTGCGATCGCGATGCAGCGCTCGCCTTCCATCGTGCGCTGCAGGAGGAGGGGGTCCGGATCAATCAGGCCGGCAAATGGTTCCTGTCGTCGGCCCATGACGATGCGATCATTGACGAGACACTGATGGCGGCCGATCGTGCCATGGCGGCGCTGCGGTGACGGCCGACACCCGATGACGATATCCTTCCGGAGGCGACGATGAATCATCCGCGGCGCGTGCGACTCGTCGAAGTGGGGCCGCGCGACGGCCTGCAGAACGAGGCCAGACCGGTGCCGGTGGAGGCCAAGGTCGCGCTGATCGACGCGCTGTCGGCGGCAGGCCATTCGGCGGTCGAAGCCGGCAGCTTCGTGTCGCCCAAGTGGGTGCCGCAAATGGCCAACACGGACGAAGTGATGTCGCGCATCCGGCGCAAGCCCGGTGTCGGCTATCCCGTGCTGGTGCCCAACAAGCAAGGCATGAACGGCGCCATCGAAGCGAAGTGCGAGGAGATCGCCATCTTCACCGCGGCCTCGGAGGCGTTCTGCCGGAAGAACACGAATTGCTCCATCGACGAGAGCTTTGCGCGCTTCGAGCCGGTGATGGAGGCCGCGCAGAAGCACGGCATGAAGGTCCGCGGCTACGTCTCGACCGTCATTGCCTGTCCCTATGACGGCAAGGTTGCACCGGCCAAGGTCGCCGATGTCTCCGACCGGCTGTTCCGCATGGGCTGCTACGAGGTCTCGCTCGGCGACACGATCGGCGTCGGCACGCCGGACGAATGCGTCGCCATGATCGACGCCGTGGCCGAAAAGGTGCCGCGTGAAAAGCTCGCTGCGCATTTCCACGACACCTACGGCCAGTCGCTGGCCAACATCCTGGCGGTGATGGAGCGTGGCATCGCCGCGTTCGACACGGCTGTCGCCGGGCTGGGCGGCTGCCCCTACGCCAAGGGCGCCTCGGGCAACGTCGGAACGGAAGACGTGATCTATCTGATGAACGGTCTCGGCATCGAGCACGGCGTCGATCTCGACGCCGTCGCGAGGGCCGGCCGCGAGATCTGCGCGGCGCTGGGCCGCGAACCGGCTTCGAAGGTGGCGCAGGCTTTGAAGGCGAAGGCGGCGTAGCGCGCCCGCGCATGCAGCGGCCACCCCGGCCGTTCGCGGATTGGCCGGTTGACGGGCCGGGCGCTTCGCAGACGGCGAGCCGCCTGATATCGTGAAGCCCGTGCGTCGAGATCATCGAACGGAGGATCTGCGCGACCATGACCACGATCGAAGCATTTCGTTCCAGCGTTTCGGCTGCCGCGCCGCCGGCCGATGCCGGACCGGCGCTGCAGGCGCTGTGGTGGGTGCGGCGCGGCGACTGGGACCGCGCGCATCAGTGCGTCCAGCAGCACGAGGGCGAGCCCGACTGCGACTGGGTGCATGCCCATCTGCATCGCCAGGAAGGGGACATGAGCAATGCCGGCGGCTGGTACCGCCGCGCCGGCAAGCCGGTTTGCAGTCTTTCGCTGGACGACGAGTGGAGCGTGCTTGCCGGAGAGATGTTGTCCCGCAAGAAGTAGGGCTGCACGAACGTTCAAGACCGTCGAACGGCCATGTGGCCATATCTGAGCCATGGACGGTCTGTTTGGCTTCCTCCTTGCTGCGCTGGCGCTGGCCGGCAGCCCCGGCCCCGCCACGCTCAGCCTGACCGCGACCGGAGCGGCGTTCGGCGCCGGTCGAGGGGTCGCCTATCTCGCCGGCATCGTCGTCGGCATGGTGGCGGTAATGGGTGCGGTAGCGGGTGGCCTTGTCGGATTGCTGATGGCGGTGCCCGGCGTCACGCCGGTCGTCACAGTCCTGGCGGCGGCGTACTTCCTCTACCTTGCCTGGCGCATCGCCATGGCGCCGCCTCTTGCTGCGGATGACGGCCAGCGACAAGCGCCGACCTTCATCGCGGGCCTGGCCCTGTCGCTGGTCAATCCCAAGGGCTATGCCGCCATGGCGGCGCTCTATTCGGGCTTCGTCCTGGTGCCCGACCGCCTGGGCGCCGATATCGCCGCCAAGATGGCGGTGCTCACGGCGATCATCGCCGCAGTCAACGTCGCCTGGTTGTTGGCGGGTGCCGGTCTGACACGCTTCTTCCGCGAACCGCGCAGCAACCGGTTGATCAATGTCGCCTTCGCCGTGCTGCTGGTCGCTTCGGTGGCGCTGGCCCTTGTCTAAAGGCGACGCATCCGTGCCGCTTAGCGACGCTCGACGATGCGCACCGTGACGGCGCTGGAGTGGCCCCCCTCGTCGACCACCGCGACGCGGACGAGGCCTGGCCCGTCGGGCACCCACTTCGTGCCGTCTATCGGCCGGCCGTCGATCAGCCAGCGCAAGCTGCCCTTGCCACCCTTGGCGCTTAGCGGCACGGCCTCGCGGGCCGCGAGCTCGATGCGGGCATCGGCCGGCGGATAGGCGATACGCAGGCTGCCCGGCTCGGCGGTCGGCCCCAGCGAGCGCATCCGCACGGGCAGGTCGCGCCACGAGGCGACGCGCAGCACGTCGGCTGGCGGAGGCCTGGCGATGTTGTCCTCGGCCGGCAGTCGGCCGAAGGCCTTGAACAGGATCGGCAGGGCGGCATGGCGGCCGAGCTGGCCCGGCCGCGACGTGCCGTCGGCATGGCCGACCCACACCACCACCGTCCAGTTGGCGCTGTAGCCTGCTGCCCAGGCGTCCCGGAAGCCGGCCGAGGTCCCGGTCTTGTAGGCGATGCGGCGCTCGCGCAAGCCGACCGGCAGGTTGGCGAAGCCGTCGGGCAGCGGCGCCTCGGCCAGCACATCGCCGACGTACCAGACCGCCGCCGGCCCGATCAGGCGGACGGCCTCGCGTGGCGCGCGGTCGCGCCGGATCGCCGGAGGTGCGAACTCACCGCCGCGCGCCAGCCCGGCGTAGAGGCCGGCCATCTCGAGCGGCGAGACCGTGGCGCTGCCGAGTGCAACGCCCAGCGACGCGCCGGTATCGCCGGGCGGCAGCCCGGGTGCCGCGCCTGCCGTACGCAGCGTCGACAGGAAGCGCTGCGGCCCGACCTTCTCCAGCGCCAGAACGGCCGGCACGTTCAGCGACTGCTGCAGCGCCCGGCGCACCGTGACGGCACCCTGGTGGTCGCGGTCGAAGTTGCGCGGCAGCCAGTCGCGGAAGCGCACGGGCACGTCCTCGATCAGCGATTCCGGATGCAGGATGCGGTCGTCGAAGGCCATGGCGTAGATCAGCGGCTTCAACGCCGAGCCCGGCGAACGGTGCGCGCGAACCAGGTCGACCTGGCCGGCGCGGCCGAAATAGTCCGAGCCGCCTTGCCAGCCGACGACGGTTCCCGTGCGGTTGTCGACCGTCACGATGGCGATGTCCGGACGGTCGGCGATACGGCCGCGTTCCTCACGGGCCAGCTGCAGCAGGGCCGACGGGAGCGCGAAGCGGATCGTCGTCGGCACCACGCTGCCCGGCGACTGGCCGGCGAGCCACGCCGCGAGGTGCGGCGTGTGCAGCGGCATGGCGAGCCGGCGATTGGGCACCGGTCGGCTCGACGCCAGGTCCGCCAAGGACGCGTCAACCACCCCATGCTGCAGGC
>JAEWIV010000196.1 GCA_023386865.1 Pseudomonadota bacterium | reverse complement strand
CCGGGCGGCGCAGATCACGGCCCAAATCCAGCGCATCGGCAAGATGATGCTGATCTTCGACGCGATCACCCTCGGCGCCACCGCCGTCCTCACCAGCATCAAGGTCGCCGAGGACATCGCGCGCATCCGGGGCCTCGGCCTGCCCAAGGCCCAGGAGGACGCCTTGCTGCGCGACGTCGCGGTCAACGCGGTCATCCAGGGGGCGATGCTGGCTTTCCAAACGGTCGCCATGGCCCGCTCCCATCTCGAGGCCTACCGCTCGGGTGTCGAGAAAAGCAAGTACCAGAACCTCGAGGAGCGCGGCTGGATCGACGGCGAGGGCAAGGTGACCGAGAACGCCCCGCCGTTCCTGCGCGCCGGCGCCAGGGGCGAAGCCATGCCGACGACCGAGACGCCGCCGGTGAAGCTCGAGGACGAGCTGCCGATGATCAAGGAGGCCTTCGAGGCGGGCAAGGCGATGGAGGAGCCCGCGACCTCCGACTATGACCTCGCCATCCCCATCGTCGGCAAGGACGGCAAGGAGCATACCTACTATCGCCGGCGGTCGGACGGCGGCTTCTGCCGGCATTCCCCTGCGCGCTTCTGCTTCATCAGCAAGGAGGACATCGATGCCATCCTGCGCGCCATCGATGCGCTCGACGAACCGAGTGCGAGCAAGCAGACCAAGAAGCCGCCGGCCAAGCCGCGCGGCGGCACCACCGGACTGCCGGGCAAGACCAGCAAGGGCCCGCCCGGCAAGGCCGCAGGCGAAACCGCGACACTGACGCAGGACATCGAAGCCGTCGTCGACAAGGCCGCCGCCAACGTGCGCGATGAAATCGGCAAGCAGTGGCTGTTGCCGCACATCTACGGCACCAAGCTCCACAAGGCGGCGGCCGACCTGTTCCGCCGCCTCAAGCTGCCGCAGGGCTGGCGCGCGCTCGTCGACCGCGCCCTGCGCTTCGCCGGCGTGCTCAAGCAAAAGACCGCCGATCTCACGGTCGAGGCCTTCTTCGAGAAGCATCCCGAGCATGCCTGGCTCAAGGCCGAGCTGCCCGACAGCCTGCTCAAGAAGAAGATCGGCGACATCGAGCCCGACCTCGTGCTGTTCGCGCCGGACGGCACGATCATCGTCTGGGACCTCGCGCCCGGCTTGACCCCTGAGCATCTCGGCAAGACGCTGCTCTACACGTTCGCGCTGGGCGAAAGCGGCAAGCGCTTCCACATCGGCGAGACCTACTACCGGCCGCAGCGGCACATCCAGATCAGCGCCAAGAACCAGGCGCGCTTCACGGGCGCGGCCGGCCTTGCCGAAGGCGCCGTGGTCAGCAGCAAGCTGAGCGAGGACGACATCCTGTCCCTGCTGCGCAACAATGCCGGCGCGGGCACGGCGCTGCCGGCCGACCTGCCGACGAGCCCGCAGGCCCGTGCCTTACTGGAGGCACGGGCCAAGAAGACCGGCAAGCCGATCACCATGGGCGACGTGCCCCTGGGCTATCACGGCTCGGCCGAGTTGATCACCGGCAAGACCAAGGTGGTCGGCCAGTATTTCGACGCCAAGAAGAATGCCTGGATCGACACCAAGAACTTCTCGATCCACTACACCGAGAGCGGGCTGTACCTAAGGCCGGAAGCACCCTGAAGTGCTGCCGCCGCGGTCAGTGGCGATCTTCCGCGCCTTATGCGGCCTGGACAGCGCCGTCCGGCGGATAGCCGGCCTCCCGCAATACGGCCCGCAGGTCATGCTCTTCGGCAGTCGTCTCGATGCGAACCTCCCGCGCGGCCGGATCGGTCTCGATACGGGCGGCGGGATCGACGCTGGACAACGCGGCGGTGACCGACCTGGCGCATCCGCCGCACGTCATGTTGGGTATTCGGAAGCGAAGCATCTTGCTCTCCTGTGGTTGTGCCTGCGTCGCCTCAGGTGGTGTTTGCCACCGTTGGAAGGTCAAGGGCAGGCCATGGGCACGGGGTATCCTTGACCTTCCCATGGTTGGAAGCCCCATCTCCGGTCCGAAGCCAAAGAACCGGAGATGACTCATGGTCACCGCACTCAGGACAGACAGCCCCGCTTCCACCGAACGAGCCGACATCGCGTTTTCGGGCAAGGCCGACCCGGGTGCGGTCCTCGCCGCGATCGAGAGTGCCGGCTTTTCGGTGGGCGAGGAGACGACCGAAGTCGCGATCGAGGGTATGACCTGCGCATCCTGCGTCGGCCGGGTCGAGACGGTGTTGTCGCGGTTGCCCGGCGTGTCGGGCGTCGCCGTCAATCTGGCCACCGAGAAGGCGCACGTCCGTCACGCCGCCGGCGCGGTCGGCATCGACGACATCGTCGCGGCCATCCGCTCCAGCGGCTATCAGGCGCATCCCGTGGCAGCCGCGGCGCCGACCGACCTGCAGGCGGAGCGGCGCGAGCATGAAATGCGCTCGCTGCGTCGCGCGCTGGTCACGGCCGCGCTGCTCACGCTGCCGCTGTTCGCGCTCGAGATGGGCGCGCATCTCATTCCGGGCGTCGAGGAGTGGGCAATGACGGCGATCGGCCACCGCGGCAGCTGGTACCTCCAGTTCGCTCTGGCGACCCTCGTGCTGTTCGGACCGGGCCTGCGCTTCCAGAAGGGCCTGCCGGCGCTGGCGCGCCGGGCGCCCGACATGAACTCTCTCGTCGCCCTGGGGACCAGCGCGGCCTGGGGCTATTCCGTCGTCGCCACCTTCGCGCCCGGGCTGCTGCCCGAGGGCACCCAGCATGTCTACTACGAGGCGGCGGCGGTGATCGTCACGCTGATCCTGCTCGGGCGCTTCCTCGAGGCGCGCGCGAAGGGCCGGACCTCCGAGGCGATCAAGCGCCTGGTTGGCCTGCAGGCGAAGACGGCGCGCGTCGTGCGCGAGGGCAAGGCGCACGAGGTGCCGCTCGCCGAAGTCGGAACCGGCGACCTGGTCCAGGTGCGCCCGGGCGAGCGCGTGCCGGTCGACGGCGAGGTGACCGAGGGCAGCTCCTATGTCGACGAGTCGATGATCACCGGCGAGCCGGTGCCCGTACACAAGGCTGCCGGCGCCGAGGTGGTCGGCGGCACGATCAACAAGACCGGCGCCTTCACCTTCCGGGCGACCAAGGTCGGCGCCGACACCGTCCTGGCGCAGATCATCCGCATGGTCGAGCAGGCGCAGGGCTCGAAGCTGCCGATCCAGGCGCTGGTCGACAAGGTCACGGCGGTGTTCGTGCCGATCGTCATGGGTCTGGCGGCGCTGACCTTCGCGGTGTGGCTGATCTTCGGGCCGGCGCCGGCGCTCACCTTCGCGCTCGTCAACGCCGTGGCGGTGCTGATCATCGCCTGCCCGTGCGCCATGGGGTTGGCGACGCCAACCTCGATCATGGTCGGCACCGGCCGGGCAGCCGAAACCGGCGTGCTGTTCCGCAAGGGCGAGGCGCTGCAATCGCTGCGCGACGCCCGGGTGATCGCGCTCGACAAGACCGGCACCCTCACCAAGGGCCGGCCCGAGCTCACCGACTTCGCGCCGGCGGCCGGGTTCTCGGACAAGGAGGTGCTGGCGCTCGTCGCCGCCGTGGAAGCGCGGTCGGAGCACCCGATCGCCGAAGCCATCGTCGAGGCGGCACGCAGGCGGGGCCTCGAGCGGCTGACGGCCGAGCGCTTCGAGGCCGTTCCCGGCTTCGGCGCAGCGGCGACGGTGCAGGGCCGGACGATCGAGGTCGGCGCCGACCGCTACATGGAGAAACTGGGCTACGATCTCGCGGACATGCTGCCGTCGGCCCGGCAGCTGGCGCGGCAAGGCAAGAGCCCGCTCTATGCCGCCGTCGACGGCAAGGTTGCCGCGGTGATCGCCGTCGCCGACCCGGTCAAATCGACCACGCCCGAGGCGATCGATGCCCTGCACCGGCTCGGCCTGAAGGTGGCGATGATCACCGGCGACAATGCCGTCACCGCACAGGCCATCGCCGGGCCGCTCGGCATAGACGAGATCGTCGCCGAGGTGCTGCCGGACGGCAAGGTCGCGGCGCTGAAGGCGCTGCGGCGGAGGTTCGGCAACGTCGCCTTCGTCGGCGACGGCATCAACGATGCGCCGGCGCTGGCGGAGGCCGACGTCGGCCTCGCCATCGGCACCGGCACGGACATCGCCATCGAGAGTGCCGACGTCGTGCTGATGTCGGGCGACCTGCGCGGCGTCACCAACTCGAT
>JAEWIV010000178.1 GCA_023386865.1 Pseudomonadota bacterium | reverse complement strand
GCCAGGCGCCGCCGATCGACAGCACCGCCACTGCCGCTGCGGCGCCGATGACGATGGCGACGCGCTTTGCGTTGCCGCGGCCGGCTCGTGGCGCGGCGACGACCGGCGCGCCGCGAAGTGTGAGCCGGTAGGCGTGGATGGCGCGCGGGATGTTCTTGACGTGCTGCTCGCCGAGATCCTCGGCGCCGAGGGTCAGCTTGCCCTCGATCTGCTCGTAGACGGCGGCGGAGACGCAGATGCCGCCCGGCCTGGCGATCGATTCCAGGCGCGCCGCGACATTGACGGCGTCGCCCATCAGGTCGTCGCCGCTTTCGACGACGTCACCGAGGTTGACGCCGATGCGCAGGACGAGGTGGTCGTCCGGTCCGGCCTGGTCGTTGGCCGCCCGCATCGCTTCCTGGATTTCCAGAGCGGCCCGGACGGCTTCGACCGGGCTCGCGAACTCGGCCAGGAGACCATCGCCCGTCAACTTGAAGACGCGCCCACGATGGTGCTTCACCAGCGCCCGGGCGGCGGCCATGCGGGCGCCGAGCAGGCCGAGCGCGTGCTCCTCGTCGCGGGCCGACATGGTGCTGAAGCCGACGACGTCGATGTCCATGATCGTGGTCAGGCGCCGGACGAGGTCGGGTTCGCTCATGGCGGACAGGCTAGAGCGGAATGAGAGGAGATGGAACCGCCCCGGGTTGCAGGAGGCATGATGGGGCCAGCTGAGCGCGGCTAGCCGACGGGCCCGAGTCGGGCCATAGAGGTCCTTGCCTCGGCGATCACCCTCTGCGAAGACCGGTTGCATGTCATCCAAGCCTCCGCGTTACTGGGACGACTACGATGTCGGCCAGAAATTCGATCTCGGCTCGACCAGCTTCACTGCCGACGAAATCGTCGACTTCGCCCGTCGGTACGACCCGCAAAGCTTCCATGTCGACGCCGATGCGGCCCGCGAATCGATGTTCGGCGGGCTGATTGCCTCGGGCTGGCACGTCACCGCCAAGCTGATGCGGCTCTTCGTCGACAACTACGTCGACCAGCGCACGGCACTGGGCTCGCCGGGTGTCGAGGAGGTCCGCTGGTTGAAGCCGGTGCGCCCGGGCGACACGCTGACCGCCTGGATCGAATGCGCCGGCAAGGTGCCGTCCAGGAGCCGACCGGAGATGGGGATCGTCCACGAGCAGTGGCGGGCCACCAACCAGAGGGGCGACTTGGTGCTGACGCTCAAGGGGACCAACATGGTGCGCCGGAGGCCGGCATGAAGCGGGCCGTGCGCGGCCTCGACCATGTCGTGGTCATGGTCGACGGCATCGATGCGGCCGAGGCGGCCTATCGCAGGCTCGGCTTCCAGGTCCAGCCGCGCGGCTTCCACAAGAAGCTGGGCACGGCCAATCACCTGATGATCTTCGACAGCGACTATTTCGAGATCCTGGGCATCGTCGAGGATACCGAGTTCAACGCCGAGCGGCGCCAGTGGCTGAAGGGCGGCGGCGGACTGGCCAACGTGGCGCTTGCGACCGACGGCGCCGACATCGCCTTCGACGCGTTCAAGGCGGCCGGCCTGCAGCCCGACGCGCCGCTGTTCTTCGATCGCGCGGTCGATATCTCCGGCAGGACCGAACATGCTCAGTTCCGCACCGTGCGCGTCCCCAAGCGCCACATGCCGGTGGTCGGATTTTTCGTCTGCGAGCACCTCACGCCGCAGTTCGTCTATCGCAGCGAATGGGCGCGGCATCCCAACGGAGCGCGCGGCATCCTGGGCGTGACGGTGATCGCCGAACGGCCGGAAAAGTGGACTGCGGAGCTCGAGAAGTATTTCGGCAAGGATGCGGTGCGCGGCGAGGGCGGCGGCATCGTCGCCGATACCGGTACGCAGCCTATTCACTACATGAGCCGCCAGGACTACCTGCGGCGCTATCCGGGCATCACGCCGGTGCGCCCGGGCGACCATCCGGCGCTGCTCGGCATAAGGGTCGAGAACCTCTCTGCCTGCGAGGCGCTTTTGAAGAAGAACGGCGTCAAGGTGACGAAGCCCGACTCGGGCCGGCTGCTCGTGCCGCCTTCGGAGGCGGCCGATCTCACCCTGGAATTCAGGGAGAGCTGAGCTGGTGAGCCTCGATCTGACGGACCGGCGGATCTACGGGTTCGCCACCGAGGAGCATCTGCGTTTTGCCGACGTCGACGCCAACGGCCACATCAACAACGGTGCCTTCCTGCAGCTCCTGGAGAATGCGCGCGTCTCCTACATGCGGGCGATCGTGAAATCCGGGTTGCCGCGCTTTCGCGTCGTCGTCGGACGCCTGGAGATCGACTTCAAGCGCCAGATGTTCTTTCCCGGCCGTGCCACGGCCTGCGCGCGCCTGCTCGAGGTGCACGACCGCAAATGCGTGATCGGTCATGGCCTGTTCGACGGCGACGGCAAGTGTACCGCCGTGCTCAAGGCGATCATGGTCTCACTGAACGAGCAAACCCATCGCAGCACGCCGTTCGACCCGGCGGTGCGCGCCGCGCTCGATAGATACGCAGCTTCCAGTGACGGGTTGGGCTCATGAGCGACAGGTTGATTCCCGAAGGCTTCCGCAAGCTCGAGGTGCCGGACGAGTTCGTCGGCCTGATCGGCCCGCTCTGGTTCAAGCTCGACGGCGAGAAGCTCCGGATCGGTCTTCCGCTCGAGCCGCGTCACGGCAATCCCATGGGCTGGGCGCATGGCGGTCTGCTGGTCACCGTGGCAGACATGGTGATGGGCGTCGGCTCGGGCCACGCCACCGGCATCCGCTGGCCTCATCCCACGGTGTCGCTCAGCACCGAATTCGTGCGCGGCGCCAGGCTTGGGCAATGGCTCGAGGGCAGTGCACGCGTCGCGCGGCGCACCATCAACTTCTGCTTCTGCAGTTGCGACCTGGTATGCGGCGGCGAGATCGTCCTGGTCGCGTCCGGCGTGTTCAAGGTGCCGGACATCGAGAAGATTCCCGAGGAGATGCGGGCGAAGGTGATGGGGAAGTGGGGGTAGACCTCCACCC
>JAEWIV010000140.1 GCA_023386865.1 Pseudomonadota bacterium | reverse complement strand
AGCGCGCGCACGGCGTGTTTGCCGCCGGCGAAAGCCGAGAAGCCGCGGCCGCCGCGCAGGCTCGCCGTGGCGCCGGTGAACAGCATGGTGCCGCGGCCGCGCGGCACCATGGCCTTCGCGGCCTCGCGCGCCGTCAGGAAGCCGGCGAAGGCCGTCATCTCCCAGACCTTGCGGTAGACGCGGCTGGTGGTGTCGCGGATGTCGAAGCGCACGTTACCGCCGATGTTGAACACGAAGACCTCGATCTCGCCGATCTCCGTCTCGATCTCGCGGAACAGACTCACCACTTGTTCCTCGTCGCGCGCGTCGGAGCCGAAGGGATGCACCCTGCCGCCCTCCTGGGTGATCCGAGCGACCAAGTGCTTCAGCTTGTCGACGCTGCGCCGCGTCACCACCGTGGTGTAGCCCTCGCGCGCAAAGCGGCGGGCGATTGCACCGCCCGTCGCATCGCCCGCGCCGATCACGACACAGACCTTGTCTCTCGCCATGGGCGGTCTCCTTTGCCGCCAATCTGTCGACGGCAAAGGAGCCGCTCAAGGGAGATTAAGTCATGACCGGCTGAGACGGCTGATTGCTGGTGCTGCCGACCAGGCCGGCGCGGCGGCGGATCTCCGCCGTGGTCAGGCCGGTGCCGTCCGGGCGCCAGCCCGGGGGGCCGAACACATACATCCAGGCCTCGCCCGGCGAGCCGGCGCACCGCACATCCTTGAAGAGGCCGACCCACGGCATGACGTTGAGGACGAACGGATTGCGCGACGAGACGGCCGGCGTGACGGTGCCGTAGTCGCAAGGCACTTCCTTGCGCTCCGCGATGTACGTCCCGAACAGGCGATCGAACACGATCAGCACGCCGCCATAGTTGGCGTCGAGATACTCCGGATTGCGGGCGTGATGCACGCGGTGGCTCGACGGCGTGTTCAGCACATGCTCGAGCCAACCCAGTCGCGGGATCCAATCGGCATGCAGCCAGAACTGGTAGATCAGGTTCAGGAACAGCGCCGAGAGCACGACGCCCGGCGTAAAGCCCAACAGCACCAGCGGCACGAAGAACAGCGACGTCCCGGTGAAGCGGCCGAACCAGCCCAGGCGATAGGCGGCGGCCAGCGCCAGCTGGTTGGGCGAGTGATGGACCTGATGCGACATCCAGAACCAGCGGACGGTGTGGCTGGTGCGGTGGTACCAATAATAGAGGAACTCCAGCCCGACGAAGAGCGCCAGGACCGACCACACGTTGTCGAGCGACAGCGTGAACAGCCGGTAGTCGTAGGCCCAGGCCAGCCACGGCGCGGCCAACGTGTAGGGAATGAAGCCGAGCACGCGGCGACCGGCGAGGTCGGCCAGCGAGCACGCCCAGGCTTTCCAGTCGTATCCTTCGCGGCGCGAGCGCTGCAACCACAGCGCTTCGAGAACGCCGGCGCCGATCACGATCGGCAGGATGATCACGTAAAGAGTGCCGATTTCTTCCATCGCGTCATAATATGAGCATTGCTCATGTTACCTACTCGCTTTTCCGACGAGCTGTCCCGCCATGGCTACCGGCCGTCAAACCACTGATAGGAAAAGAAGAATCCCGCGCCAGGCACGCGCCAGCGAAACCGTGGCGCTGATCCTCGAGGCGGCGGCTCAGATTCTGGAGGCCGGCGGCCTCGAGGCTTTCACGACCAACGCGGTCGCCGAGCGGGCGGGCGTCAGCATCGGCACGCTCTATCAATACTTCGCCGACAAGAACGCGATCCTGCTGGCGCTGGCGCAACAGGAAGTCCAGTCGACGCTGGCCGAGCTCAGGCGTTCCGAGGGCGCCGAGACGCCGGAGGATCGCGTGCGCCACACGGTGCGCGCCATCATCAATGCCTTTCGCGGCCGCCTGCGCGTGCGCAAGGCGGTAGTGCAGGCGATCCTGTCGCAGGGCGCCGGCATCGAGATGATGGGGCCCGTCGCCGCCTTCATCGCCCAGCACCCAAGGACCTTGCTCCCCGCCCTGAGCAGCGAGCAGGTGTTCGTCCTGTCGCGTGCCCTGCTCGGCACGATCCGCGCCGCCGTCCTGGAGGAGCAGCCGTTCTTCCGCAGCCGCACGTTCGAGGACGAGCTCGTGCGCCTGGGCGCGTCCTATATCTCCGCGGTGCTGGCCTCGACCTCACAGGGCAGACGGTAGCGGGACGTTCAGGAGCACGCCGAGCTCGCTGGCGAGGTCGCAGCTCACCCGCGCATGCACCCTGCCCTGTCTGTCGAAGAAGCGGGCGCTCGGGCCGACCGGGAAGACGCCCTCGTGCCAGATGCCGGGATGGATGTAGATGCCAAAGCTGCCGTCGGACCACAGCGCGATGAAATCCTCGGGCCTGAGGTCATCGCCCGGCCTGGCGACGGGCACGACGAACGGCTGGCCGTCGAGCGGGAAGAAGAGCTGGCCGCCGTCGGGATGGTAGTTGCAATGCCACAGCAGCACGCGGTCGCCGCTAAGCGCCACGCCGGCCGCCGCCTGCTCGGGCCGCTCGCGAAAGCCGATGACATAATGGCCGCCGACTGCCTCGTTGCGGCCCAGGAGCTCGTTGCCGCGCCATTCGCAGGCGAAGATCCCCTCGGTCGTGCCGCCCTCGATGCCGGTGCCGGCGTCGAGCTTGCGCCAGCCGGCGAGCGGCCACGGCACGATCTCGATGCGGTGGTCGCGGGCTCGCGCGATCTCGCCGTAGCCCTCGATCGACTGCTCGGTCGCGCGCACCAGCGGCACGTCGACCAGGCGAAGGCCTGTAGGCACCTCAGGATTGAGATAGTCGAAGACGACCTGGTCCATCGGGCCCTCGCAAATGGTCAAAGGAGCGGCACGAACCCCACGGTCTCGGAGTCGAGCAGAAGGTCATCGTTGGTGCCCAGGAGCCATAGTGCCTCGGCTTGAAATCGCGCGATAGGCCGGTCCCACCAGCGCGTGAGGATATCGGACAGGATCGAGCACTCCGACGGGTCGAGGTCGTCGTTGAGATTGTAGATGCCCACGACATAGAGACTGGTGGTGCGGCGCCCCAGCAGCTGCTGGATTCGATGAAACACGTTCCGCCCGTCGCGCTTCTCGGGATAGGCGCGCAGATAGAGCCGTCCGAGATTGACGTTTCCCGAGAACAGGCCGCGCAGCTCGACGGTAACCGGCCCGAGCCGTCGCAGGGCGTCGCGCTGCCCGGCATCGAGAACCGGCGGCTTGTTTCCGGTTGCCAGGGAGCCGCAAAGGGTCGCGTGCAGCTTGTGCCGACGCCGCTCGAGGATGTCCCAGGCGATCTTGGCCGCGAACGGCGACGCTCTGAGCTCGGCTTCGAGGGCGAGATACGCCGGCGAGCGCTTCAGCACTTCGTCGGCAACCGGGAGCACAAGGGTAAAGACACGCTCGTGACGGCCCATTTCGTAGGGACGGCCGTCCCGACGCGCGATGACACGTGGATGGCCCGGTGCGACCAGCGGCAGATGGGCGAGCCGATAGGCTTCATCGAGCAAAAGCCCTTGTCCCTGCTCGAATTGCGTTCGGCTGGCGAGGTAATCCAGTTCGTCGTCGCTGCAAAGCACCACGTCAGGCCGCGCGGCTGAGATCCTCGCCGGCCAGCGCGCGATCGATCAGCTTCACGACATTGTCTCGGCCGTAGAGCTTGATGAAGGCGCCCATGCGCGGGCCCTGCTCGCTGCCCAGCAGCACCTCGTAGAGCGTCTTGAACCACTGGCGCAGCTCGGCCTGGGCGAAGTGCCGCTTGCCCGCCTCGTAGACCTCGTTCTGGATGAACTCGGCCGTCGACTCCTCGGGCAGCTTGCGCAGCGTGTCCGCGAGATCCCGCAGCGCTTCGCGCTCCTTGCCCGCGGGCAGGCGGAACTTCTTCGAGGCCTTCACGAAATCCTGGTAGTAGGCCACCGCACCGGTCAGCAGGCGATCGAGATAGGGCGCGTTCTCCGGCGTGGCGCCCGGCACGTAGCGGCGCAGGTACTGCCACAGCACGTCCTTGCTGTCGGTATGCGCCACGCTCGCGAGGTTGAGCAGCATGCCGAAATTGACGCCGGCGGCGTGATGGTCGACCGGCTTGCCGTCATGGATGTGCCAAGCCGCGTTCTCCAGCGCCTTGGCGGGGTCCTCGGCCGGCAGCTTCTCGACCGCCGAAAGATAGTCGTCGACGGCGCGTGGGATGACGTCGAAGTAGAGGCGCTTGGCGCGGCGCGGCTGCTGCTGCATGTAGAGCGCCAGCGACTCGGGCGGCGCATAGCGCAGCCATTCCTCGACCGACAGCCCGTTGCCCTTCGACTTGGAGATCTTCTTGCCCTCCTCGTCGAGGAAGAGCTCGTAGTTGAAGCCCTCCGGCGGCTTGCCGCCCAGGATCCTCACGATCTTCGCGGAGAGCTCGGCCGAGGGGATGAGGTCCTTGCCGTACATCTCGTAGTCGACGTCGAGCGCGAACCAGCGGCCGGCCCAGTCGGCCTTCCACTGCAGCTTGACGTTGCCGCCGGTCACCGGCGTCTCGACCGTCGAGCCGTCCTCGTCGCGATAGACGATCGTACCCGCGTCGGCGTCGGTCTTGATCACCGGCACCTGCAGCACGCGGCCGGTCTTGGCCGAGATCGGCAGGAAGATCGAATAGGTCGCGCGCCGCTCCTCGCCCAAGGTCGGCAGCATGACGGCCTGCACCTCGTCGTAATGCTGCAGCATGGTGAGCAGCATCTTGTCGAAGCGACCGGACTTGTACCAATCGGTGGCCGACTGGAACTCGTACTCGAAGCCGAACGAATCGAGGAAGGCGCGCAGCCGCGCGTTGTTGGCCGCGCCGAAGCTCGGATGCTCGTTGCTGAACGGGTCCGGCACCGCCGTCAGCGGCTTGCCGAGATGGGCCGCCAGCATCTCCTTGTTGGGCACGTTGTCGGGCACCTTGCGCAGCCCGTCCATGTCGTCGGAGAAGCAGAACAGTCGCGTCGGGACGTCCGAAAGGCGCCTGAAGGCCTGGCGCACCATGGTGGTGCGCACGACTTCGCCGAAGGTGCCGATATGCGGCAGGCCGGACGGGCCATAGCCGGTCTCGAGCAGGACGTATCCCTTGGCCGGCGCTTTGCCGCCGATGCGGGCGACAAGCTTGCGGGCTTCTTCGAATGGCCACGCGCGCGCGGCCTCGGCGAGGGAACGATCGATCTGGGACATGGATCGCCCAAACTAGGTCCCGGTGTCATTTGCGTCAATGCAGGCAGAGGCTCAAAGTGCCGCGCCCACAATGAACAAAAGCCCTCTCACCCAGGCCTTCGGCGGCCTTTTCGCGATGGCCGCCGGGATCGGAATCGGCCGCTTCGTCTACACCCCCATCCTGCCGCCGATGATCGAGGCGCTGTCGCTCAGCAAGGCCGAGGCGGGCCTGATCGCCTCGGCCAACTTCGTCGGCTATCTCGCCGGCGCGCTGCTGGCGGCGGTGCGCCTGCCGGGCTCGCGCCGCGGCTGGCTGCTCGCCGGCCTCGTGCTGAACGTCGCCTGCCTGGCGGCCATGGGCGCCACGACGTCGCTGGTGGTCTTCCTGATGCTGAGGCTCGCCGCCGGCATCGCCAGCGCCTTCTGCCTGATCTTCAGCTCCGCCCTGGTGCTCGATCGCCTCGCCGCCACGGGACGCGGCTGCCTGTCGGCGCTGCACTTCTCGGGCGTCGGCATCGGCATCGCCTTGTCGGCCTCGGTCGTCGCCCTGCTCGGCGACTGGCGCACCATGTGGCTAGCAAGCGCGGGCCTTGCGCTGCTCGCGGCCATCGCGGTTGCGATGCTGGTGCCGGCCGGTCCGGGTGTCTCCGCGACTGCCGCGCGCGCCCCACGCGCGAAGCTCTCCTCGGCCTTCATCATGCTCGCCGTCGCCTACTTCCTGTTCGGCATCGGCTACATCATCACCGCGACCTTCCTGATCGACATCGTGCGCGGCTCGCCTGCCATCCGCCATCTCGAGCCTTACGCCTGGATCCTGGTCGGCGTGGGCGCGGCACCGTCAGTCGTGCTGTGGGGCGCGCTCGGCCGGCGCATCGGCATCCTGCCGGCTTTCGCCGTGGCGAGCCTGATCGAGGCGGCCGGCGTGCTCGCGAGCGTGCTGTGGCTGCAGACCCTGGGCGTGGTGATCGCCGCCCTCTTCCTCGGCGGCACCTTCATGGGCTTGACGGCGCTCGGCCTGATCGGGGCGCGCGAGTCGGGCGAAGGCGATCCGCGTGGCCGCATCGCGCTCATGACCGCGGCCTTCAGCCTGGGCCAGATCATCGGCCCGGCCTTCGCCGGCGTCGTCTATGACGCCACCGGCAGCCTGGTCTGGCCCTCGCTGCTGGCGGCCGCGGGACTGGTGCTGGCGGCGCTATTGTCGCTCGCCAGTCATCGC
>JAEWIV010000055.1 GCA_023386865.1 Pseudomonadota bacterium | reverse complement strand
GCTCGCCAAGATCACCCTGCCCGGCCCCTTCACCATGGGCCAGCAGGTCAAGGACGAGTTCTACAAGGACGCCGAGGCGATGTGCATGGACTATGCCGCGGCGGTGAACGAGGAGGCGCACGCGCTGGTCGCGGCCGGCGCCGACGTGATCCAGCTCGACGAGCCGTGGCTGCGCAACAATCCCGAGGAGGCCAAGCGCTACGCCGTGAAGGCGATCGACCGCGCGCTCGCGGGCATCGAGGTGCCGACGGTCGTGCATCTCTGCTTCGGCTACGCCGCCGTGGTCGGTGGCGGCAAGCCCACGGGCTATTCCTTCCTGCCGCAGCTCGCCGACAGCATCGCCCAGCAGATCTCGATCGAATCGGCGCAGCCAAGGCTCGACCTCGGCGTGCTGGCCGATCTCGCGCCCAAGAAGGTGATGCTGGGCGTGATCGATCTCGCCGATCCGGAGATCGAGACTGCGCAGAAGGTCGCCGACCGCATCCGCGCCGGCCTGAAGCACCTGCCGCCCGACAAGCTCCTGCCCGCGCCCGACTGCGGCATGAAGTACCTGCCGCGCGCCACCGCCTTCGGCAAGCTGAAAGCCCTCGCCGAGGGAGCCGCGATCGTGCGGAGGGAGCTAGGTTAGGGTTCATTGGACCGCGGGCCTCCAGGCCCGCTCATGATCATGAATCAAAGCAAAGGTTGGCACTCTCGCGGCTACCTCCCGCACTTCGACTCGCCCGAGACGATTCAATTCATCACGTTCAGGCTCGCGGATAGCCTACCTCGTGCCGTGATCGAAGGTCTCATGCTGGCGGACGACGGAATTCAACAGGTCGACCGAGAGCTCGACAGCGGCGTGGGCGAATGCTGGTTGCGGGATCCTGAGATAGCGTCGTTGGTTCAAGACTCGCTTCTCTATTCAGACGGCGAGCGATATCGCTTGCTTGCTTGGTGTCTGATGCCCAACCACGTTCATGTCGTCATCGACATGCTGGATGGCGCGGCCTCGCTGGGGTCCATTGTCCGAAGCTGGAAGTCCTTCACCGCAAGGAGAGCCAATGAGCGCCTCGGTCGATCCGGTGCATTCTGGCATCCGGACTATTTCGATCGGTACATGAGGGACGAAGGCCAGCTGGGTCGGACGATCGAGTATGTCGAACAAAATCCGGTCAAAGCTGGGTTGGTCGCAGCAGCAGCCGACTGGCCTTGGAGCTCGGCGTATTTCAGGTAGCCAAAGCCTCTGAGCGGGCCTGGAGGCCCGCGGTCCAATGAACCTAACGCCCCGTCACGCTGCCTTTGGGGCCGATCGTCACCGTCTTGTCCACGCCGTTCTGCATCGCTTTGCCGGTCCACTGGCCGTCGGGGCCGCGCCTCAGGTCGCGGATGTTGCCGTAGTGCAGCGACTGGAGCTGCGTCCTGGCGCTGGCGCCGCCCGGCGATGGAGTCGTGGCCGGTCTCGTCTGCGCCGAGGCGGCGCAGGCGATCCCGGCGAGGACGGCGCCGAGCAGCAGCCTCCTCACGATGCCGGCCTGCCCTTCAGCACCTGGCCGGCATAGGCGCCGGTCGCTTCGCCGTCCTGGAAGGCCACGGCGCCGTTGACCAGGGTGGCCTTGATGCCCTCGGCCTTCTGCACCAGGCGTCGCGCGCCGCCGGGGAGGTCCTTCTCGACCGTCGGCAAGAGCGGACGGATGCCGTTCTCCTCGAACAGCACCAGGTCGGCCTTGTAGCCTTCGCGCACCACGCCGCGGTCGTCGAGATCCCAGGCGACGGCGTTGTCGCGGGTGAGCTTCTTGACCGCCTGCTCGAGCGTGAAGGCGCCGCGCTTGCGCACCCAGTAGCTCAACAGATGCGTCTGCAGCGAGGAGCCCATCTCCTGACAGACATGGGCGCCCGAGTCCGAGAAGGTCGCGAGCGTCCGCGGATGCTTCAGGATTCCGAGGACGTCGTCGGGCGTCTCGTTGACCAGCGGCTGGACATAGACCTGGTTCTCGTCGGCCAGCGACAGGTCGATCATCACCTCGACCGGATGCTGGCCGCGCGCCTTGGCGAGCTGGTCGACCGTCGGATCGTCCCAGTCCACGCCCTTCATGGCGAACAGGTTGGCGTAGTCGGGCTTGCGCGGATCGGTGGTCGCGGCACCACCGCCCTGAAAGACATTGTCGCGCGGCTTCATCCTGCCTTCGGCCGCGATGAGCTCGCGCCGCACCGCCGGATCCTGCAGCTTCTTCTTCTGCTCGGCCATCGGCAGGGCGCGGATCGGCTTCCATGCCGGCAGCACGTCGAACGGCAGGTAGGACTTCAGCGAGAAGATGGCGTTGATCGAACGCGTCGTGCCCTGGCCGAACATGCGGCCGCCGGCGGCGACGGTGTCGTCGATGTACCTGGTCTGGTAGCTCCACGGCGTCGGATCGTCGCCCTGCTTGGTCGCCAGCACGCCGAACATGATCGGCCGCTTGTAGTCGAGCGCCACCTTGCGCAGGCGCTCGAGGAAGGCACGGTGCCGCGCTCCGCTCGCGATGTCCGGGCCGATCTGGAAGATGCCGGCGTCGAGCTCGGCCATCGCCGCCAGGATGCGGTCGATCTCCTCCCACTCGGCGATGCGGCTGGCCACCGGCGTGTCGTCGGGCGTGACGTGCGTGGAAGCGCGCGAGCTCGAGAAGCCCATCGCGCCCGCCCTGAGCGCCTCCTTCACGGCCGCGGCCATGCGGGCCATGTCGTCCTCGGTCGCCTTCTCGCTCAGCGCCCGCCGGCCCATGACGTACATCCGCAGCGCCGAGTGGCCGATATACATGCCGTAGTTGATCGCCTTGGGCAGGCGTTCGACGGTGGCGAGGTATTCCGGGAAGGTCTCCCAGGTCCAGTCGATACCGGCGGCCATCGCCTCGGTCGGGATGTCCTCGACCGCCGAGAGACAGCGCGCGTACCAGTCGCGGTCTTCGGGCTTGCACGGCGCCAGGGCGAAGCCGCAATTGCTCATCACCACCGAGGTGACGCCGTGCCAGCACGAGCAGGTGCCGAGCGGATCCCACGCCACCTGCGCATCCATGTGGGTGTGCCCATCGATGAAGCCCGGCGCCACGATCAGTCCGTCGGCGTCGATGGTGCGCTGTGCCGTCGACGCGATCTTTCCGATCTCGACGATGCGGCCGTCCTTGATGCCGACATCGGCGGAAAAGCGCGGCTTGCCGGAGCCGTCGACGACGGTGCCGCCGCGGATGAGGAGATCGAGGGCCATCAGAGGCGGTCCTTGTGCTCGACGATCTTCCAGTAGGTGTCCTTGGCCGCGATCTTGCCGCCACGGAACGTGTAGATGTCGCAGCCCTGGTAGTTCAGATCCTCGCCGTCGGCGCCCTTGCCCCTCACCGTCCACACCGAGATCGCGCGATTGCCGGCGAAGATGTACTCCTTGTGGTCCCAGCGCATGTCGGGGATCACCTTGAAGCGGGCGGCGAGCGTCTTGCGGATCTCCTCCTTGCCCCTGAGGGTACGGCCGACAGGCTCGGGTCCGCGCGCCAGCCAGAAGGTGGCGTCGTCGGTGAAGTACGAGACGATGCGATCGACGTCGCGGCTGTTGAAGGCGGCGGAGATCGCCTTCATGAGCTCGGGCGTGGCGATGTCGGGATTTGCGGCTGTGACGTCCGGCATACGAAACCTCCCACAGTGCGTGTGCCGAACGATTGCAGGCTTGATGGAAGGCCGCAAGCGCAACGACAAAACCCGCCCCGTCGGGATGACGGGGCGGGTCGGGAATCGAGCCGGAGGTAAGCGCTACTTGGTGACGACGTTGCCGCGCGCGTCGACATGGACGTCGACCATCGCGCTGCCGCGCAACGCCTTGCCGCTCCAGCTGCCGTCCGGGTTGCGGGTCAGGCCCTGCACGTTCTTGTAGCCGTCGGCCTCGATCTTCTTGACGGCGTTGGCCGAGCCCTGGGCGTTGGGCGCCGGCGGCAGGTTGGCCTGGCTGGGCGCGTTCACGGATTGCGACGGCACGCCCGGCGTGCGCGCGCTCGGCGTGTTGACCGGCGGCGTCGCAACGCCAGCCGATCCGGCCGACGGGGCCTGCATCGTACCGCCGCTCGCCGGAGGCGTCGTCACCGTGGCACCCCCCGCGCCGACGGAGCGCGACGGAACGGCTGGCGTGTTCACGGCCGGCGGATTCGCACGCGGGGTCGTGACGCTGCCACTGCCCACCGACGGCGGGCTCACGGTGGCGCCCCCGGCCGGCGGGGTGGTGACGGTGTGGGCGCCCCCGGCGCCGGCGGGTGTCCCGCGAGGCAGGGTAA
>JAEWIV010000436.1 GCA_023386865.1 Pseudomonadota bacterium | reverse complement strand
TTCGATCCGTGACCACTGCTCGTCATCCAGCCAGAACAAGTTGCTTCGCATCTTCCATGCTCCTTGCCAGCACAGAATCACTAAGCGATTCTCCCCTCAACAACTTTATTGGGTTTCGACCCTAGATCGTCTCCTTGCTGCTTAAAGTCCACGCGAAAGCCGGGGCCGTAGTCGATGCGAAGCTCGCTGATAGCGCTCCTGGCGTAACTCCGGCACGCACCATCTGTATCTTATAAGATACAATCGGGCAAGTCACATGCAAACCTATAGAAGCCGGAAGATGTTCTTCCCGCCTACGTCGCCGACCGTCACGCGACGGCCAAGCTGGTCTCTGGCCAGCATGTCCGCCAACTCACCAGGCTCATCGTCGGCCATCGCAACGAAGCGATCGCCCGATGCATCCAGGCGACCGTAGATGTAGGCCTTCTGTGGAGCGTCGCGCCCGAAGGTGATGCAATAGGTTTCGATCGTGCCCGTCCCGCTAGGGCGGGTATCGACGCGTTGCTTGCGCCCGGCATCGAGCTCGGCCTGAAGCTTCTTGGGATCCTGGCGCCGCCACGGGCCCTTGGTCGGCTCGGTCGAATAGAGGCCGGCGGAATGCTTGGTCAGGTAGTTGCCGTTGGCGGTCACCATGCCGAACGAGCGGGGCGTCCGGCGCACCACGTTCATCATCTCCGCGATCGAGTGGGTGACGTAGTTGTTGCCCGGCCCGCCGAAGAACGGCAGCCCGCCGGTGACGCTGATCGGCCGTGGATCGTCCTCGGCGATCCCGATCTCCTTCATCGCCACCTCGACCGCCGAAGGGAAGCAGCTGTAGAGGTCGAACGCCGCGACGTCGGCCACGCCCTTGCCCGCCATGTCGAGGGCGACGCGCGCACAGCCCCGGATCGCCGGCGAGGCGTCGAGCCGCTCGCGTTCCGACACGACCCACGTGTCGGTGCCGTCGGCGCAGCCATGCAGGAACACCCAGCGCTCCTGCGCGATGCCCCATGCCTGCGCCTTCTCGACCGAGGTCATCAGCACGGCGGCCGCCTGGTCGATGATGGCGTTGGCATTCATCAGGCGCGGGTAGGGGAAGCAGATCCAGCGATTGTCGTCGGAGATCGTGGCCAGCCGCTCGGCGCTGTAGCCCTCGCGCCGGGTGGCCAGCGGATTGGCCTTGGCCACCGCGGCCAGCCGCTCGAACAGACGGCCCATCGCGGCCATGTGGGCCGGCACACCGCGCTTCAGCCCGCCGCGGATGGCGTTCTCCAGCAGCGGGTAGAAGTGGATGGCCGCCCGCAGGTCATGACGGGCCTCCTCGTCGGAGAAGCCGAAGCGGTTGTCGCCGACCCGCGTCGGCTCGCCGCCGGGATCCTCGTTGTGATCGATCTCGAGGCCGGCCTTGCGGGCGTTCTGGGTCGAGCGCAGCAGCTCGGCGCCGCAGACCAGCGCCAGCTCGGTCTCGCCGGCGGCGATCTCCTCGGCGAAGCGGTTGACCAGGTACTGGGGCATGTTGCCGCCCTGGTGGGTGTAGATCTGTTGGCGCGGTGCGGCCCCCAGCCGGTCGGCGACGGCCCTCGGCGGATTGCTGCAGCGGCCGAATGGCGAGGCGAAGCGCGGGCTGATGTCGGGGAAGAATTCGAGCACCGCCACGGCATCGAGCTTGCGGGCGAGCGCTTCGACGCCGATCGACGGCCGGCTATCGGCCAGCGCCAGGCGCGCCGCCTCGGCGGCGAAAGCGACGTTCGAGCGTTGATTGGAAGGTTGGCCGGTGGTGTCGGTGATTTGGCCGCATCCGACGAGGATGGGCGTCCGGGGATCGATCATCCGCCTGTCTTGGCACCATCTCCCGGCGTCGTCACGCTTCCCGTCCTGATCCGCCGTTCGAGGCTGGCGGTGTATTCCGCTCCTCGCTGGTAGGCCGACGGATGTATCGATGCGCCGGGCGGAATCGTGCGGTGGCGGAAGAGGTTCATGCGGCGCTCTTCCTTCTTTCGCTTGGCGTTGTAGTGCCGCTTGGGGACGAACTCGACCGGCCACCAGGGTACCGTCAGCGATTCGTGCATCTTCGCCTGCGGATCGGGCGCGACGTAGCCGCCGCCGGACTGTCCGAGCACGAGCGCCTTGCGCCCCGGATCGACGAGCAGCGTGGCCTCCTTGGCCTCGTCGAGCATCCATTGCAGCGCGATCTTCGACAGACCGCTTTCCGCCTCGGGATAGCCGCCGCCGACATCGCAATGGACGCCGGGGAACCACACCTGCTGCAGGTCCTTCGGGCCGCCGGCCGGGGTGGGCCGCCAGAGATTGGTGCGGAAGAAGGCGCGGCGCTCGTCGAGCGCGATGGCGTGGCGGCCGATGGCGATGTCGGGATTGTCGGCGGTGTAGGGCAGGCGCAGCGGGTTCTCGATCCAGCCGACCGAGCTCACGGTGTCCCACACGCCGACGAAATGCGCCTGGCAGCGTTCACCGCCGAAGTGCTGCTTGAACTCGGCCGCGAGGTCGAAATATTCGTCGATCGCGGCTTTGGCGGCGTTGCGCTCGCGCAAACTCGTGATCGCCATCATCATGCGGATGGCATACGGCACCAGGGGCTCGTTGCCGGGGCGGATCAGCCCGTACATGTGCAGAAGCGCCGTCACGCAGCGCACGGTATAGGCGCCGCGGCTGAAGCCGAACAGGAACAGGCGGTCGCCTTCCTTGAAATGGTTCATGAGGAAGACGTAGGCGTCGCGGATGTCGGTCTCGAGCCCGTAGCCGATCGCCAGGCCGAGCAGCTTGGTGACCTTGCGGCCGGTCGTGGTCACGGCGCCGACCGCCTCCATGGTGCCGACGCCGGGATGATAGTAGGTCGCCTGGGCCGACGGATCGTGCACCAGCGCATGGAACAGCTTGACGACGTTCGTCCGGTCGCGCGCGAACTCGTTGGCCGTTCCGTCGCAGCAGAGAACGATGTTCTTCGCCATGAGGCTCCCCCGCAGAAGCTTGCGCCGCAACCACGGCGTTTTGGGCGGCTCGACCCATGCTGCGCCGCCCCGCCGGGAGCGGATGTGGCAACTCTCACATTTGAGGCAAAAACGCCTCAGCCCGCCAATGCGTCGATCTCGGCGTCGCTGAGGCCGGCTTCCCTGAGCACGCTCCGCGTGTGCTCGCCGAGGCCGGCGACCCTGGGCCCGCTCTGGACCGGCGAGCCGGAGAAGCGGAAGGGCGGCGCCGGCGACTTGTAGCTGCCCGCGGCGTCCTCGATGGTGCAGAGCGAGCCGCGATGCTCGACCTGCGGATCCTTCAGCGCTTCGGTTACGGTGAGGTAGGGCGAGCAGGGCACGCCGTGCTTTTCCAGGGCGGCCACGCATTCCTTGACGGTCAGCGTTCGCGACCATGCCTCGAACTCGTCGACGAACTGGTCCCAGTTCATGCGCCGGTCGGCATACTTCTCGAAGCGCGGGTCGGTCAGCCAGTCGCGCCGGCCGGCCGCCGTCGCCATGTCCTGGAAGGTGCGCTCGCTCGCCGTCGCCAGCATGACGTAGCCGTCCTTGGCCTCGACCGGGCCGTACATCGGCCGCGACGGCATCTCGAAGTCGAACTGCGCCCGGTTGACCTCGCCGAGAAGCATGCCCACCAGGGCCTCGAACATCGACACGTCGACCATCTGGCCCTTGCCCGTGACGTGACGCTGGTGCAGCGCCGCCAGGATGCCGCCCAGGGCATAGGCGCCGCTGGCATAGTCGGCGACGAAGATGCCGCAATTGTCCGGCCGCTGGCGGCCCTGCTGGTAGAAGAGATGCGCCATGTCGTAGCCGGTCGAGGCATGGATGACCGGCGCATAGGCCGGCCGTCCGGCGCCCGGTCCGGTCTGGCCGTAGCCCGAGATGGCGCCGTAGACGATCCCGGGATTGATCCTGGCGAGCTCGGGATAGTCGAGCCCCAGCCGCTTCATGACGCCCGGCCGGTAGTTCTCGACCACGATGTCGACCGTCTTCACCAGCGCCTTCACCGCCGCGATCGCCTCCGGCTTCTTGAGGTCGAGGACGATGCAACGCTTGCCGGCATTGAGCTGCCCGAACATCGTGCCCTGGCCGGCGCGCTGCACGGGGCGGCTGCGCATCAGGTCGCCCTCCGGCGATTCGATCTTGATGACGTCGGCGCCCATGTCGGCCAGCAGCCGGGTGCAGTGCGGCCCCGCGATGGTCGTCGAGAAGTCGAGCACGCGCACGCCGTGCAGCGGTCTGTTGTTCGCTTCGGTCATTCTGATCACCGGCCGATGAGGATGAGGACGACGCCGCCGATGACGAGGAGGCTGCCCAGCCATTCGCCGGCGGACGGCCGCTCCTTGAGCACCAGGTGCGAGGCGATGAAGGTGAAGACGAGCTCGATCTGGCCGACCGCGCGCACCAACGCGGCGTTCTCCAGCGTCATGGCGAGCGCCCAGCCGGCCGAGCCCAGCACGCTGAAGATGCCGACCCAGATCGACGAGCGCCAGTTGACCCAGACCTTGCCGAGCTGCGGGCGGTCGCGGCGCGCGAGGTAGAGGCCCATCAGCACGACCTGGATGGTGTTCATGCAGGCCAGCACCGTTATGCCGCGGACCCAGAAATCGCCGTCCGGAATGAGCTTCGACGCTTCGCGGATGGTGCCGGCGGCGATCGCGAAGATGGCGCCCGACAGGATGCCGTAGAGCGCGCCCTTGTGGGTGAGGTCGGCCAGCACGCTGCGGACGTTGGCGAACGAGCCGCGCACGCTCAGGATCGCCACGCCGCCCAGGCAGACCAGGATGCCCATCCAGGCGAGCAGGCGCAGCGGCTCGTGGGCGATGAAGGTGGCGAACAGGGCGACGAACACCGTCTCGGTCTTGGAGTAGACCGTCCCGACGGCGTAGTTGCGCAGCGAGAAGGAGTGGATCATGAGCGACGTCGCCACGATCTGGGCGACGCCCGCGATGGTCACCAGCCCGAGGAAAGCGAGGGTTATGGTCGGCACGTGCCGGCCGGTGCCGAACACCAGGAACGCCAGCGCCGCCAGGGCGAGCGGCGCACCGTACAGATAGCGCACGAAATTGGCACCATCGACGCTCAGCACGCCGCGTATCTTCTGCTGCATCGTCGTGCGGATGTTCTGGCACAGCGCAGCGAAGATGGTGATCGGTATCCAGAGCGGCACGGTTCCTCCGGTCGGCAGTCTAGGGGAATTGGTCGGCGCTCGTCTGCCGTCTTAATTTCGCGGATCGAGCGCGACAGCCATGAGCACCTCGTCGTAGTAGCGGCCGCCCTGCTTCAGGGCGTGGCCTTCGTGCCCGTACGCCACGAAACCGCAGCTGCGATAGAGCCGCTGCGCCGTTTCGTTCTCTCTGACGACGGTCAGCTGTACCAGCTCGACGCGTGCGCGCGCGTGGGCGAGAACCGCCTCGACCAGAGGTCGGGCGACGCCGGTGCGGCGGGCGCTCGCGCGAACGTACATGCCCCACAGCAGGCCCTTGTGCGCGCGCTTGGCTCCGGCCTGCGTGCGGTAGCCCGCCATGCCGAGAAGATCGGCTCCGCGGAAAGCCCCGAAGACGTCCGCCTTCGCCAGGACCTCCTCGAACTGCGCCAGCGACTGCGCATGCTCCTGCTCGAAGGTGCTGCCGAAAGCTTCCGGAGCCTGCTGAAGCGCTTCCAGGCGGATCTCCCGGAACAGGGGAGCATCGGCCGGTGTCAGGCGGCGGATTTGCGGTTGGGGTCTGTCCGTCATGCTGTGCTATGGCCTTGCGGGTTCGGTGCAAACTCTATGAATCGGCGGTGCCCCTGAGTAAAGTCGGCCCGCCGACGGCGCCTGCAGGGGAGGAAACGAAAGCAATGTCGCGACCAGCGATAGGACGTCGAAGCCTGGTTGCGGCGACGCTCGCGGCACCGTTGCTCTCTCCGTCGGGCCGGGCACAAGGCGCCTGGCCGTCCAAGCCCGTCCGTATCGTCGTGCCGTTCAATCCGGGCGGCGCCATCGACGCCCTGGTGCGCGTCATCGCCGATGGCCTGACGGCCAGGCTCGGCCAGCAGGTCCTGGTCGATCCCAAGCCCGGCGCCAACACCATCGTGGGCTCCGAGATCGTCGCCAAGGCCGTCCCCGACGGCTACACGTTCCTGATCACCACCAATTCCACGCACACCAACAATCCGACGCTCTATGCCAAGCTGCCGTTCGACCCGGCCAAGGACCTGGCGCCGGTGTCGCTGGTGTCGCTCGGCACCATCCTCGTCCTGGTGAAGGCCGACTCTCCGTTCACCGACCTGCGCGGCATGGCCAAGTGGGTGAAGGAGCTGGGGCGGCCCGCCACCTATGGCAGCTGGGGCATCGGCTCGAGTGGCCATCTCTACGGGCTGATGTTCGAGCAGGCGCTGGGCGGCAAGTACAGCCACGTGCCCTATCGCGGCGACGTGCCGGCCATCCAGGACGTGTCCAACGGCACGCTCGACATCACCTGGGCCAGCCCGACCAGCGCCAAGCCGCAGATCGAGGCCCGCCGCGTGAAGCCGCTGGCCGTCGCCGGGTCCAAGCGCTCGGCCTCGATGCCCGAGCTGCCGACCTTCGCCGAGCAGCTCGTCGCCGGCTTCGACCTCAGCTTGTTCGTCGCCGCCTATGCGCCGGCCGGCACCCCGGTCGAGATCGTCGACCGCATGTCGCGCGAGATCAAAGCCGTGATCGGCGAGCCCGCCGTCGCCGAGAAGATGATCGCCCAGGGCCAGACCCCGATCGGCTCGACGCCCAAGGAGCTGGCCGACGTGCTGGCGCGCGAGACCCCGATCTGGGCCGAGCTGATCCGCCAGTCCGGCGCCAAGGTGGAGTGACCATGAGTGTCGGCGATGTCGGCTCGGCCTATTCGCGCAAGCCGCCCAGCTACAACGCCAGGCTGACGGAGGTCGGCCGCGGCACGCCGATGGGCGAGCTGCTGCGCCGCTACTGGCACCCGGTGGGCCTCGCCGCCGACGCCGGCGCCACGCCTCGTCCGGTGAAGATCCTGGGCGAGGAGCTGATCCTGTTCCGCGACGGGCAGGGGCGGCCGGGCCTGGTCTATCCGCGCTGCTGCCATCGCGGCACGACTCTGTACTACGGCAGGATCGAGGAGCGCGGCATCCGCTGCTGCTATCACGGCTGGCTGTTCGACGTCGAAGGCCGGTGCCTGGAGATGCCGTGCGAGCCCGATCCGAGCGGCCCGCAATGCCGGCGCGTGCGCCAGCCCTGGTATCCGGTCGAGGAGCGTTACGGCCTGGTCTTCGCCTATCTCGGGCCGCCCGAGAAGAAGCCGGTGCTGCCGCGCTACGAGTGCCTCGAGGTGATGGCGCCGGGCGAGTTCGTCGAGGCCGACGATTCGTCGATCGGCAGCGGCGGCATCGTGATCGCGCCCTGCAACTGGCTGCAGCACTTCGAGAACGTGGTCGATCCGTACCATGTGCCCATCCTGCACGGCAGCTTCTCGGGCCCGCAGTTCGTCGAGCAGATGGCGGCCTTCCCCAAGGTGAAGTTCGAGTACGGTCCATATGGCGTGAAGGCGACGTCGGTGCGTCCGGGCCCCGACGGCAAGCGCTTCCGCCGCGTCACCGAGGCCATCGTGCCGACCTTGCGCGTGGTCGCCAATCCGCGCGTGGCCCAGTACGGCATGGTCGAATCGATCGGCTGGACCTTGCCGATCGACGACACGCATTACCGCATCTACGTCGCCGGCCGGGTGAAGGAGAAGGGCGAGCTCGCCAAATTCAAGTCGCGCTACAACGGCAAGACCTGGGCCGAGCTCACGCCCGAGGAACACCAGAAGTTCCCCGGCGACACCGAGGCGCAGGTCGGCCAGGGCGCCATCACCTTCCACTCCGAGGAGCACCTGATGTCGTCTGACCAGGGCGTGTCGATGCTGCGCCTCTTCCTCAGGAAGCAGGTCGACATCGTCGCGGCGGGCGGCGACCCGGTGGGCGTCGCCTTCGACGAGGACAGCGCCTACGTTAAGTTCGACGCGGGACAGTTTCTCGACGAGGCGTCAGCGTAGGTCGGCGCCGACGGCGTCGGCGACCGACGCGAAGCCGTCGCGCGCCAACAACGCCGCGAGCTCGTCCTTTATGCGCCGGATGAGCGGCGGCCCGTCATAGACCATCGCCGAATAGAGCTGAACGAGCGTCGCTCCGGCACGGATCTTGGCGTAGGCGTCGCCGCCGGAGGCGATGCCGCCGCAGCCGACCAGCGGGAACTGCTTCTCGGTGCGTTGCGCCGTCCTTCGCAGCACCTCGGTCGACAGCGTCATCAACGGCGGACCGGAAAGGCCGCCGGCTTCCCCGCGCCGCGGCGAAACGAGCGTCGGCGGCCGCGAGAGGGTGGTGTTGCCGACGATGATGCCGTCCATCCTGAGATCGCGGCAGACGCCGACGATATCGTCGAGATCGTGGTCCGTGGCGTCGGGCGCGATCTTGACCAGGAGCGGCACCGGCTTGGCGGCGATCGCGTCCTGCACGCGCTTCAGCAGGTCGGCGAGCTCGGCGTGGCCTTGCAGATTGCGCAGCCCCGGCGTGTTGGGCGACGAGACGTTGCAGACGAGGTAGTCGGCATACTGCGCCAGCGCCTTGCAGCCGACGACATAGTCGGCGGCGCGGTCGGTGCTGTCCTTGTTGGCGCCGACATTGACGCCGACGAAGCCGCGCCTCGGCCGTGCCGCGAGTCGTGAGCGCACGGCATCGAGACCCTGGCCGGGAAAGCCCATCCGATTGATGACGCCGCGATCCTCGGCGAGCCGGAACAGCCGCGGTCGCGGATTGCCGTCCTGCGGCCTCGGTGTGACGCTGCCGATCTCGACCAGGCCGAAGCCGAGGCCGAGCATGGCGTCGGGGACCTCCGCGTTCTTGTCGAAGCCCGCCGCCAGCCCGAGGGGATTGGGCAGCGTGCGGCCCCAGACCTTGACGGCGAGCGACGCCGCGTCGGGCCGCCGGTCGGCCGGCAGCAGCCCGGTCTTGAGCGCGCGCAGGGCCAGGCCATGCGCGGTCTCGGCGTCGAGTTGCGACAGGAAGAGGTCGGCGAAGCTGTACCAGGCGGCCATTGCCGTCTGGTTAGCAGAGATGGCCTGTGGAGCGCTCCCGGAAGCGCTCAAGCCTTCCCATACACCGGCATCACCACGCCGGAGTTGATCGTCTCCGACAGGCTGCAATGGGCCACGATCAGCTCGGCGATCGCCGTCGGCTTGACCCAGGTGTCATGCTTGGCGTTGGGCATGTCCTTGCGGTTGACCGGCGTGTCGATCGTCGAGGGAGCGAGCGCGATCAGCGAGATGTCCTCGCTCTTGAGTTCCTCAGCCAGCGCCACCGTGAAGGCGGCGACCGCCGCCTTGGACGCGGTGTAGGCCGTCATGTTCGCCCCCTTGCGCGGGTTGAGGGCGGGGCGGGCGGAGATGTTGACGATATGCCCGCCTTTTCCGCCGCGCCGGAAGTTGGCGACGGCGGCGCGGCAGCTCAGCGCACAGGAGAGGAGGTTCATCGACAGTTGCTGCTGCAGCACCTTGCCCGGGCTGTCGGCGATCGGCGCATAGGCGAAGCCGCCCGCGATGTTCACGACGGCATGCAACGGCGGCAGCTGGGCGTAGAAGGCATCGACGGAGCCCTCGCTCGCCAGGTCGACGCTTGGCACGACCTCGATCTGCTTGCTGTCGGGCAAGTGACCGGTCGGCGGCGTCGCCTCGATCGCCGGGATGTGGCAGATGGCGCCTGCCTCGATGAAGGCCTTCACCACGGCCGAGCCCAGCGCGCCGGTTCCGCCGGTGACCACGACATGCCGATCCTTGAGCGACTGCATTTCCACTCCTCAACAGGGGAGGGGAAGTGGAAAACAGACCGAGGCTGCTAATCAAGCCTCAAGTTCTTAGGACCGCCGTTCATGTCTCTCCGGAGCGCGGACCTCCAGGTCCGCATCAT
>JAEWIV010000380.1 GCA_023386865.1 Pseudomonadota bacterium | reverse complement strand
CCTTCGCTTCGCTCAGGATGACGTGAGGCGAGCCTGGAGGCCCGCGGTCCCGGAAGAGCATGAGTGCCGCGGGGTGGCGCCGCCCCAGCAATGAATTTCGATAGTTAAGATAATTTAGATGTTGGTTTTTCACTTTTGACCAACGCCGGGTTGACCTGCCAGTGCGTCGTCGGCCGGCCGGGCCGATCGCGATAGGCGAGATCAGGTTGGACATAGCCGAGATAGTGCAGCCGCTGCAGCACACTCTCGGTCTCGTCGGCGGTGGCGCTGAGGCTGAGCGCGCGGCGGCGGATATCATCACGCGACACCGTCGCCGGCCGCTTCTCCAGCAGCCAGCGGGCAACACGGCGCACGCGCTTGGAATAGTCTGAGAGCTCGGCGCTGTCGAACACCGCCTTGGCATGTGGCCAGCAGTAGTCACGCCACAGCTGCGCCGCGGCCTCGACCTGCTCTTTGCCGATCGCGCCCGGCCGCACGGCCTTGCCGTCGATCGAGCCCAGCAGCTCCAGGACGCCGGCCAGCCGGACGATCATCGACCGGCTGGCGCCGAGCCACGTCGCCTCCGGCCCCTCGGCCTTCTGGCGTTCGGCATGGAGCCTCGCCAGCACGCCGTCGAGCGCGGCGCGCCCGCGCGCGCCGACCTCGATCACGTGAGGATCGTCCGCGCCGCCGCCCAGTCGCGACAGCGCACGCAGGCGCTGCAGGATCTCCTCGTCGCGCGAGCGCTCGACCACCGCGAGCGCGCGGTAGGGCTGCACGCCGGGCCAAGCGAACAGGAAGCGCGCGGCCAGGCTGTCGTCGCCGGCGGCCTCCAGTGCCGCCTTCAGCCGCTCCGGCCGGACGGTCTCGACGATGCTGACCGGGAAATTCTGGACCGAGCATGGCGGCCGGCGCGAACGCATCACGGTGACGGCGCGAGCCTCCCAGGCCGCGAGCCAAATCGAGCGATGGGGATCGTCTTCCGCCTCGCCGCCGATCCAGGTCGCCGCCCCGTCGTGCCACAGCACCAGGCCGCGCGGATTGCCGCCCACGCTCTCGACCAGCGCGGCAGGATCGTCGTCGGTCGCCACGACCTGCGAAGGGACGAAGGGCGCGGAAAGGGCGGCAGACTGCTTGTCGCCCGCCTTGCATCGCTCGCCATGGGCCGCGCGCCGTTCCTCGTCACCGAGCCGCCGCTCCTGCTCGATGACATCGAGCAGCCGTCGCATAGGCGCGAGCGCCGCCGACTTGCCTGTCGACGGGTCACCGACCGCCGCCAGCCACAGCACCAGCGGCTCGTTCCAGGCGGGCGTGACGCGGACGACCACGCCAGCGCCGCACACCGCCGCGACGCCTGCCAGCACTGACTGCAACACATAGTCCGCCGGCGCGCCCATGGCGCGCTCCGTGTCGGCAACCCAGTCGCCCCACGGCTGCGGCAGCAGCGCCAGCGGGACGACCGGAACGGGGCCGCGGCGCCTGTCGAGCACGCTGAGATCGGGATCGCGCCAGTTGGCCTCCGAGACCTGCATATGAAAGGCGTGCGACCGCATGGGCGTCCTTCTAATGAAGGAACAAAGCTAGAACGCGACAATCCAAAAGTCAATAACTAACGTATTGCACAATCACCGCAGTGCTGGCAGTGCCAGCACTGGCACTAACTATCGAGCATGTCCCAGTCGTCCCCCAAGACCCATCTGAGGGCGGACAACTTGCCGTTAATCATTCCCCACTCGAAGTCATCCCACGGCCAAAGTGCCTCCATCCCCAACTTCTTTTCCAGTCGCGCTGCCGCCTTCGAGCTCCATCAACCGCTCGGCCGCAAAGGCGATCATGTCGCGCAAAACATCGGCGTCGGGGGCCTTCTCCACGAGCGTGCGCAGGTTCATCATCTCATCGGTCATCGGTGGCTTCCTCAGGTCAGAGTTGGATGTCGCAACCCGACCCTAACCCGGAAATCGCCGGTGACCGCCGCAAGGCCGCTCCCTCGCTACGGCGCTATCAAACAGCGCGCTCGCTCGCGGCCTTGCTCCCGCCAGCTACACCACTACCGGGGACACGACCTGTCTCTCATCCGACACACACATGGCAGGAGTGGTGTTTCCCGGCTTTCCCGTATTCGCCTGAAGAAGAGCCTGCGTCGCGCGTTGTTGCTCCGACCCAGGCGCTTAAATCGTCAGATGGGGCCACTCGGTACCTCTAACGCTACGTGCGACGCACAACGAATTTGACCCGCCCTTTACAGGTAACGGCTCGTGTTCGGAATCGGGTCTAACCCTCTTTCACCTTTAGTGCTCAGTATCGAGCACGACGATTTGTGTGCAAACCTCGGACGACGTAGAAGGCGACGAGATCGTCCACCACAGCTTTCGCGCGCCGTTCGGACACCAATTTCACGTCAGTCGCTCTTGAGCTCCTTTCCGACATCACTTGGATTTCGTGGTCCCAAATAGACCCTGCAATCCGTTGGCCGCCACCGCGTCCAAATTGCGTGCGCCTTGTCTTTCGCATCCTCGGTGTACTTGCCGTTAATTTCGGTCAACTGACATGTCTTTCCATCAGTGGAGACAGAATGCTCAAGAGTCATCGCGTGGCGCAACCTGGCAGAGTACGACTGGGTCGTAAACGACAGGGGGATCCAACTGCGCACCCTGACCGAAGTGCGCCATTCACCAACGTCAGCGGAACCCTCGAGGTCTCCATACTTGAGGTTGGGCCCGCCAAGCGAGTGTTCGCTGCCGACTTCGACGCAGTGAAGACGGTGGAGCGCAAGCCATGACGCCGCGACGTTCAGTTCTTGCCCTCATGCTGCCGGCGTTCGCTGCCATGGCGGGTGCGGGTGGTGAAGCAAGGGCCCAGCAACCGTCTTCGGAAGATATTGTCCGAAAGCTCGTCCCACCGCCTATGTCGCGATCGTTGCGCGGTGTCACCGTCACGCCGGGCCAGGAGCCGGCCAAACCGACGATCGATCTCTATATCAACTTCGAGTTCGACTCCGCGAAGCTTGATAACGACGGCATCCTCGTTCTCAAGCGCCTGGGCAACGCAGTATCGCCAGGCCGGTGAACTCCGGGCCATTGTCCGATACGCATTGCTGCGGCAGGCCACGCCTGGCGACCACAGCTTCCAGCTCGCGGATCACGCGGACACTGGGAAGCGAAGTGTCCGGCACCAGGCACAAGCTCTCCCGGGTGTAGTCGTCGACCACCGACAGAATGCGGAATCTTCCTGCGTCGGCTGGGCCGTGGGCTATGCAGCGCGTGCCTACTACGCGATCTCGCAGGAGCATCGGCCAGGACAGCCAAGTAATATCCCGAGCCCGGCCTATATCTACAATTCAATCCTTTCGACACCTGGGAATTGTGAGGAAGGATCACACATTACCGATGCACTGGATCTCCTAAAGGCCGGCGCGCTGTCCCTGGCCGACGCGCCCTACGATGCGCGCCGTTGCCTGAAGCCGGGGCCCGCTGAGAGAAGCCGCGCCAGCGACTTTCGCATCGGGACATGGATGGCCGTCGATCCTCGTTCACCGGATCAGGTGAAGGGAGAAATCGCCCAGGGACAGCCTCCGGCATCGACCGCACCACGATGCGGGTCGCGCCTTTGTCGGCGATGATGACGTCGCAGACCGCGTCGAGGACGCGCAACCCGCCCTGGTCCTCCCTGTTCGACCTGGCGAAGGCCACGGCTGCGTCAGGGTGCCGATGCCGGCGACAAAGGGCTCCCAGAGCCAGGATGGCGATGACGGCGACGATTGCCAGCGAGATCGCCCCTCGCCCATTGGGGTATCGCGTCATTGGTCGCCGGGCCTGCAAGACGAGCCACCCCTCGCGGGGCGGGCGGTCCCGGTAGCATCCTATAAGGCGCGCAAGACGACCTTGTCGTCCTTGTCGGTGATATCTAGCTTCTGCCTGCAGAGGGGCCCTTATGGATATCAAACGGGCACTGCCCCGTCCCCACATTCGAGGCGTCGTACGCTGCTTCCAGGAAAGACGCCTTGAACTGGGCAGCGCGCTGCTGTCCTGGCCTGTCGCCGCACGGCCTCATCAAATCCTGAATGTCCACCTGGCTGAGCCGTATCGGGTCAGCATCGACGGTGGCCGGCAAAACACCACGCCGGAAGTGAGTGTGGTGGGGCCGCAAACCTATCGTCGAGCTCATGTTTGCCTGTCGGGCTCGATCCACGTTTTCAACATTCTGTTCCAGCCCACCGGCTTGAACCGGCTGATTGGAATCGACATGACATCCCTGGTCGATCAAGACCCTGCCGCCTCGGATGTTCTCGGCAAATCCGCCGCGATGCTCGGCGATGCCGTACGCATGGCGCCGGATTTCGATCGGCGCGTTGCCGCCAGGCAGCCTCGTCGGCGACTGGGACAACGTCTTTTTCCCGGCGGATGACTGAAATCTACAAGCGCCTTCGCCGCTTTGCCCGCAGGCTGTCCCCGGGCGGGAGGCAAAGGCAGGATGACGATCACGCGGCGCAGAGCAGGCATCATTGCAGCCGGGGTCGCGATCGCCGTCGTCAGCCCGACAACCGGAGCGATGAGCATGTCGACGAATCTGGAGCGCTTCAAAGCCATCGTCGAGCGCGGCTTTTCCCAGGGTGACCTGACTGTCGCGGACGAAGTTTGCGCCGAGAAGCTGATCGAACACGAGTATCTGGCGAAGACCGGTATCCCCGGTCCGCAAATACTGAAAGCGCAGATCGAGGATGCGAGGCGCAGCATCGGGGATTTGACGTTGACCAGAGAAGCGATCGTGGAAAAGGGCGATACGGTGTGGGCACGCAGCAAGGCAACGGGCTTCGATCCGCGCTCGGGAAAGCCGGTGGCCATCGATGTCATGGACATCTGTCGTTTCGCCGATGGAAAGCTCGTGGAGCATTGGGGCGTGCCCGACAGGTTTGCACTTCTTCACCAGATCGGAGCGCTGCCGCCTCCTCCCGGACTTCCTTGAGGCCTGCGTCGAGAGGGGAATGAGCGTGCGTCCTACCCCTCTCATCACGCCAGCACCGTCCCCCGCCGCCTGAGCGGCTGGCCCGGCAGAGCGCCGGTGTGACTCCCCTTGCGACCGCCAACCCAGGCCGACATCGCCGGAACGGCTGTCCGACTCGCCTTACAGGGTGACCCTGGAGGGCGACAACGCCGGAAGTCCGTCGTAACGCACGCTTTCGGCGATCCAGTCGCCATAAACACCAGCGAGACGCTGGCCGCAGAGGCCGGTAAAATGGTCACCACGTTGTTCCGGCCGATGGTGCCCTTGCGCGCGCTACTGATCGCGACGCAGGGGACCGTCGGCATGTCGTGGTGCGAAAGTCGCGTTCGATCGGGGTGTCATGGAGACCGGCAAGCAAATCGTGCGACGCCTGGCGGCGATCATGAGCATCGACGTCGTGGGCTATTCGCGCCTGATGAGCGGCGATGAAAGCGGCACGCACCTCCGCCTCAAGACGCATCGGATCGACCGCATCGAGCCCGCCGTGCGGCGTCACGGCGGCCGGCTGATCAAGCTCACGGGCGATGGCGCGCTGATCGAGTTCGCCAGCGCCGTCGAAGCGTTGAGCGCCGCCGTCGAGGTCCAGCAGGCGATGGCCGAGGCCAACCGCCATCAACCGGCCGACACCGCCATCGTGTTCCGCATCGGCGTCGACCTCGGCGACCTGATGGTCGACGACAACGAGCTGTACGGCGACGGAGTCAACATCGCGGTCCGCCTGGAGGGCGCCGCGCTGGCCGGCGGCATCCTGATCTCGGGCAACGTTCACGACGCGGTGACCGGCCGGCTCAAGGTCGGCTTCGAGGATCTCGGCAGCCTCGAGCTGCGGAACATCGCCAAGCCGGTCCACGCCTGGCGCGTGACGTGGGCGGCGGAGGACTGGCCGGGAAAGGTCGGGCGTGGATCCGCCCCTTCGATCGCCGCCGCGGGGCTTGCCGGACCGCCGCCGCTGCCGGACAAGCCGTCGATCGCCGTCCTGCCCTTCAACAACATGTCGGGCGATCCCGAGCAGGAGTATTTCACCGACGGCATCACCGAGGACATCATCACCGAGCTGGCGCGGTTCCACGAGCTGTTCGTGATCGCCCGCAACAGCACCTTCACCTACAAGGGCCGCGCCGTGGACGTGCGGGTGGTCGCGGGCGAGCTCGGCGTGCGCTATGTCCTGGAAGGCAGCATCCGCAAGGCGGTCAATCGGGTGCGGGTCACCGGCCAGCTGATCGATGCCCTGAGCGGCAACCACATCTGGGCGGAGCGCTACGACCGGGTGCTCGAGGACATCTTCGCCGTCCAGGAAGAGCTGACGCGCAGCATCGTGCGGGCGATCGCCCCGCAGATCCTCGATGCCGAGACGGAGAAGATCCATCGCCGCCGCCCCGAGGACCTCAACGCCTACGAGATCGCCGTGCGCGCCAACGCCAAGGCCTCCGAGGCGTGGCTGAAGTCGAACGCCGCCCTGCGCGATGCCGCCATCGCGGATGCCGCCGCCGCGTTGGCCATCGACCCCAGAAGCACGACGGCGCTCTCCGCGCTCGCCTTCGCCCAGTGGCAGCACCTTGCCTTCGCGACCGCCGCCGACCGTGCGGCGGCGTGGCGCGAGGGCATGAGCGCCGCCGAACGGGCGATTGAGATCGAGCGATCGCTCGCTTTCGGCCACAGCATGAAGGGATTGCTGCTGGCCTTTTCGGTCGACCGCGACCGTATCGACGAGGCCCTGGCCTGCGTGCGGCACAGCTATGAACTCAATCCTCATTCGATGTCCGCGGTGACCGCCCTCTCCTTCATCGAGATCCTGTGGGGCGAGCCGGAAAGCGCCATCGAGCATCTGCTGGAGGCGTTGCGGCTCAGCCCGCGCGACCCGCACAGGGCAACCGTGTTCCTGAACCTGGCGATGGCGAGCGAATGCGCCGGCCGCTACGCCGACGGCGTCGACTACGCGAGGCTCGGCATCCGCGAGGCGCCGGGCTTCGCGCCGCTGCATGCCCATCTCGCGGTGAACTATGTCGGCCTGGGCGAGCTCGACAAGGCGCGCGCCGCGGTGGCGGAATCGACGCGCATCGCCCCGGGCCAGGTCGAACGGTCGCTGGCGGGGTTCATGTTTCGAAAGCCCGAGCACCAGCGGCGCGGCACGACCTTCCTGCGGGTCGCTGCCGGGTTGGAAAGCCCGTCGGCCGCGAACGCCCTGCGCGGATTGTCCGTCGACTCACAGGCGGCGCGCCACGGCTAGAGCAGGATCGACTCATGATCTTTGCCGGGAGCGCGCCACTCCAGGCGCTCATACTCGTCGGTGCGAGAGCCCCTGAGCGCCACTGGCGTGGCGCGCTCCCGGCAATGAGAGCCAACGCATCGCGTAGAACATCAAGTTGTTTTGCCAACATCCGATGCGAGAACGATTTTTTTGCTTGATGCATAAGCGGCATCTGGTACTGTGGCAAAAATACAACAACATTGAGGCCAAGCATGTACCCCCTCATGCTGAGCGTCGCTGCCTGCCTGTGCCTGGCCTTTGCCGGCACGGGGTTCGCCAAGACCAAGCACAGCGCGCCGAAAGCCGCTGCCGTCTCCGCCAAGAAGGCTGCCGCCAAGCCGGCCACTTCAAAGGCGTCGCTGGCGCCGGCGGCCAGGAAGCCCGCGGCCAAGCCGTCCGCGCCGCCGCAAGTGCGTGCCGCGCGCTACGGCGGCTTCACGATGGCCCCGCCTCCGCCGCCGCCGGTGCTCGACACCAGCAGTCCCCGCACGCTCAGCCTGGTGAACGTCAACACGGACGAGGCCATTACGGTCACCTACTGGTCCGGCGGCGCCTACCATCGCGATGCGCTGGACAAGCTCAACCACTTCTTGCGCGATTCGCGCGATGCCAGCGAGACGGAAATGGACCCGCAGCTGTTCGATGTGCTGTGGCATACCCAACAGCATGTCGGCTTCACCGGCGCCGTCGAGGTCCTCTCGGCCTATCGTTCACCCACCTCCAACGCCTGGCTGGCGAGCGTCAGCCGCGGCGTGGCCAGCGACAGCCAGCACATGAACGGCAACGCCATGGACATCAGCATGCCCGGCGTGCCGGTCTTCCAGATCCGGCAGGTCGCGCGTTCGCTGGGCATGGGCGGCGTCGGCTTCTACCCGCGCTCGGGCTTCGTCCACATCGATACGGGGCCGGTGCGCTATTGGTAGGAGCGCTGCTGGTAGGGGAGACGGCGCAAATCGATCTAAGGCGCAGCGATGCACACCCTCGACTGGCGACTTGGCTGAAGCGAGTCCCGACTGGACGTGCCGACGAAGGTGCTGACATGATCCGGCACTCTTCCTCGCCTGCGGACGGCGCTGATGGCGGATGACTGGACCGACGACGAGAACGACGCAATCGTCGCGGACTACTTCACGATGCTAGCCGAAGACGTCGCGCGCCGCCCCTACAACAAGGCGCTACATAACCGCATGCTTCAGACCGCGATCGATCGGTCACACGGATCGATCGAGTACAAGCATCGCAACATCAGCGCAGTGTTGAAGGGCCTTGGGGAGGACTGGATCCCCGGATACAAGCCCGCGTTCAACATTCAGACCTCTCTGACCGATGCCGTCGCGCGCTGGCTCGATCGCCATCCCGAATGGCTCGCTTCGGTTTCGCGCCGTTCTCCAGGCGCCAAGCCGGCATTGGCACGCGAGGGAAGAACCCTGTGGATCGGTCCGTCACCGACACTGAGCAATGCGCCCCCTCCGGATGAACTGGAACAGATGACGGCAATCGCCCGCAAGTATGACATCGCTGAACGCGACGCCCGCAATCGCGCCCTCGGTCGTGCCGGCGAGGAGCGAGTGTTGGAACACGAGCATGCCAGCCTCGTCGCTGCCGGACGCCCTGATCTCGCCGACCGCATTCGCTGGGTATCGCATCTGGATGGCGACGGCGCCGGTTTCGACATTCAGAGCTTCGAGATCGACGGCAGAAACCGCCTGGTCGAGGTGAAGACGACTAACGGCTGGGAACGCACACCTTTCCAGATCACGCGCAACGAACTCGCCGTTGCCGAAGCGCGCCGTGAGCACTGGCACCTTGTGAGACTGTGGAACTTCGCGCGGGAACCGCGAGCGTTCGAGCTACGCCCGCCACTCGAGGCCCATGTCTCGCTGATGGCGACGAGCTTTCAGGCAAATTTCCCGTAGGAGTGCAGACGGGCCAATTCATTGGTCGGGCCGACAAGCCGCTTGGCAGGACCGCCGCCGGTAGTTTGTCCTCTACATTCACACTTAGGGTTGAATAAGGGCCTTGAAAGACGCCCTCCGCCGCTCCCAAGCTATAACGATGCCTAAATCAAAGAAGCGACCGAGCCGCCGGCCCAACGCCGCCATTAGCTCAAGCTTTCACGAGCAGGTTGCTACAGTGACCAAGGAAGAGCTGCATTTCGCCCTGGTGTCAGCGGTGAGCGCGGCGGATGGCAGAACGCCTCGCAAGTCTTTCGCGGCGAAGGCCCAAGAGGCCATCGAACGAGGCGAGCTCCAAGGCAAGCGCTTGTTCCTCAATGACCGCCCAGAAAACCATATGGCTTTTGCCATAATGGACGCGTTCCCGGAGAAGACGGCTGCGGGCGAAGAAAAGCGGAAAGCTTTGTTGTGGAGAGCGATGTTCGCTTTCAGACGCATTGCGAGGGACGTCCGGTTCAAGGACTACGTACGCGAGAAGGGCGGACAGGAGTTCGTCGCGCCAGCCTTAATGGAGGCTGCGGCTACCACACCGATGCACACCGCGAGCGAGGTCCCGGTGGACGAGGTGTTCCGTCGAGCGGCCGACCTTGTGCGTCAGCAGCAAGATGAACCATCCACCAGCTCCAGCTAAATTCGACGCCCACAGATGCCAAAGTCCAAGTGACCTGCCCTAATTCTTCGGACCACGGTCACCTTGAGAGAGCTGGCGTCTCCTGGCTCTTCGATTGTCCCTTCAAGGACGATGCCGCAACCGGCCGGGGCGCGAAGCCCCCATGTCGCGCATCGTCCTGGCCCGGGCGCGCCGGTGCCGTCGATCGCCTGGCCGCCCCTGATCACGATGTCGTCCGTCACCGCTCTTCTTAAGGAGCGCCAGTTCACGAGCGTCGATCCAAGCCGGCGTCGCCACACGACGGCCCGCCTCACAGGAGAGGTGTGCCCCGACCGGACGGATTGCGTCAGAAAACATTCTCCGGCGCCACGCCGAGCATGACCTGACCGACGGTCTCGTAGTGCAGGACGCGCCCCTGGCCCTGTTGCGCGGCCGTGTCGATGTCGCGCAGACGGCGTTCGAACGGATTTTCCTCGAACACCGCCCACGATCCGCAATGGTGGAACAGCGTGTTGACGATCTCCCGTGACGACTGGATGGCCCAGGTGGAGGCGAGGCGCAGGCGGGTCCGTTGATCGAGGGCCATCTCGCCGCGCTCCTCGATCGTCGCGAACGCTTCGTCCGCCGCGGCGTGAAGGAAATAGCGCGCGGACCGCCACTTGGCCTCGCACTGCGCCACGTGGCTCTGGACGACGTTGTTCTCCACCATCGGCTTGCCCGCGCCGCCGCGAACCTTTTCCCGCGGCAACCCCAAAAACGCGTCCATCGTGCCGCGGGCTATGCCGAGCGCGACGCCACCGAAGCCGATCGAGTAGAGCTGGGTGCTGGTGAAACGGTAGAGCGGGCTGTCGCTGCGACGGTCGCGCGCATCGTCGCGATAGATGGCGCGCTCGGGCGGAATGAACAGGTTGTCGACGGAGTACTCGTTGCTGGCCGTGCCGCGCAGTCCCAGCGTGTGCCAGATATCGTGGAAGGTGGCGCTCGATTTGGGATACAGGAAGGTCTTCGTCTCCCTGGTGCCCGCCACCCGCAGATGCGCGCCGAGCCAGGTGGCGTTCTGACTGCCGCTCATGAAGCGCCACTTTCCAGTGATGCGGTAGCCGCCGTCCACCGGCGTGGCCTCGTATGGCGAGCCGGGCGGTCCCCAGGCGACGATCCCGTCCGGCCGGCCAAAGATCTCCCGGGCAATATCGGGATGGAGATAGGCGCTCGTGGTCGAGCAGCCGTTGCTTTGACACACCACCCACCCGGTGGATCCGTCCGCAATGGCGAGCGCTTCGGTCACCTCGGCGAAGATCGAGGGCTTCAGCTCCATTCCGCCCACGGATTTCGTCTTCAGCATGGCGAAGAACCCGCCGTCGATCAGGGCCTCGACGACTGGCCCGGTGAGCTCGCGGTTTTCGTCGTGCTTGTCCGAGGCCGCGGCGACCAGGGGCATGAGCTCGCGCGCTTTCTGTACCTGCGGATGGACGGCCGGCATGGTGTGTCTCCTGCTCCGCGACAAACGCGGCGCCGATCGATTATCGACGGACCGGCCGCCCATCTTCCGTCGCCAACGGTGCCGAAGGCAATCGCGCGCCGACGCGTCGTGGCGGATCTCGCTGCGCCGATGGTCTTCCCGCCGGAGCAGCGCCCTCCTCGATGCCGGTCACCGAACCCGCGATATTGGCAAGGCACGCCACAGACCGTATTCTTTCGCACAGTGGAGCGCGAAGGCCCGGCGTTTACAGCGGGGGAAGCTGTGCGAGTGCGCTTTTTCGGCACGCGAGGATCGATCGCCACGCCTGGTCCGCAAACGCTGCGGTACGGCGGGAACACGTCCTGTATCGAGGTCCGGTCGAAGTCCGGCACGCTCGCCATTCTCGACATGGGCACCGGGGCCGCAGCGCTCGGGCGTGAACTGATGGCGCGCGGAGAGCCGCTATCCGGCCATATCCTGATCAGCCACACCCATTGGGACCACATCCAGGGCATCCCCTTCTTCGCGCCGCTGTTCGTTGCGGGATTCGAATGGGACATCTACGCCCCGCGCGGCATCGGCCAGACCTTGCGACAGACTCTCGCGGGCCAGATGCAATCCATCTACTTCCCCGTCGCCATAGAGCAGCTCGGCGCCACGATCCGCTATCACGAGCTCGTCGAGGGACAGCTGAGGATCGGCGACATCGACGTCACCACCCGCTACCTCAACCATCCGACGCTCACGCTGGGCTACCGGCTCGAGGCGGACGACGTCGCGTTCGTCTATGCCTGCGACCACGAACCCCATTTCCACGGGCTCGCGACCGGCGTCGGCGACATCTTCGGCGAAGACCGGCGCCACGCCGAATTCCTGGCCGGCGCCAACCTGGTCGCGCACGACGCGCAGTACCTCGCCAGCGAATACCCGCGCAAGATCGGCTGGGGCCACAGCACTATCGAGTATGCGGTTGCGGTGGCCAGACTTGCCAAGGTAGAGCAGCTCGCGCTCACCCACCACGATCCGGTTCGCGACGACGCCGCGATCGACGGCATTGTCGCCACGCTGCAGTCGGAGAGCCGGCGCCTGGCGGGCCCCCGCATCCTCGCCGCCGCCGAGGGGCACGAGGTGGATCTCTCGCCGAGGACCTTCGTGCCGGCCGCCAAGCCACGGTTCCTGGCCGACGCGCCGCCGGTCACGGCGCTGGTCGGCCGATCCGCTCTCGTGGCCACGACGAACCCCTCGCGCATCGACGAGCTTTGCGATTTCCTGCGCGCCGACAAGGTGCACGTTCACCGGTGCGGCATCGAGGATGCGGCACGCCTCGCGGAGCGCGAAGGGCCGATGCTGGTGCTGCTCGAAGACCCTGGCGACGAGCGCGCGGCCAAGGCGTGTCAGGCGATCCGGCTCCTGCCCGGCGGAGACGAACTGCCGATCGTGCTGGTCACGTCGAACGAGCACCGCGCCGGCGAGCATCGCCCGTATGCCAACGCCGTCGATGACGTCTTCACCGATATCCTCGTGCAACCCTATTCGCCGATCTATGCGAGGGCACGGATCAGGGCCTGGCTCATGCGCGCGGCCTGCCGCTGGGTGCGGCCGTCCGAACCGAATGACGAAGACCAGCGCCTTGCCGTCACCCGGGCGCTCGGTCTGTGGCAAACGGCGCCGGAGGAGCGCTTCGATCGGATCACCCGCGTCGCCGCCGCGGCGCTCGATGTGCCCATCGCGCTCATCGCCTTGATGGATCGCGATCGAGAGTGGTTCAAGTCATGCTTCGGGCTCGAGATCCGCGAGGTCCTTCGCGACGATTCGTTTTGCGGTCACGCCATATTCCAGCGCGAGCCGCTCGTTGTCAGCGATGCCCTCCTGGACGAGCGATTTGCCGACAATCCCTACGTAACCGGCGCTCCCCACGTCCGCTTCTACGCCGGTCATCCGCTGATCCTCGGCAATGGTTGCTGCGTCGGCACGCTCGCCATCCTCGACACGAAACCTCGCCATTTCGGCAATAGCGGCCTTTCCGTCCTGCATGATCTGGCGCAGCTCGCGATCGGCGAACTGGAGCGGCCGAAGGGCGCGTAGAGTCCGGCTGGACTCCCAGGTGCGCATTCCGCTCCAGGCTCGGGAAGCCCGATGGGACCTTCCCTACTCCGCAGCGGTTTGCCGCCGGGCGGGCGAACCAGCGATCTCGGCATCCCAGGGGCCCGGGAAGCGACCGGTTCCCGTCTTCTCGCGCGTGAACACGTTGTAGTCGACCGGCCACTCGGCGCGCGGCATCTCGTAGAACACCTCGACGCCGTTGCCGTCGGGGTCGCGCAGGTAGATGCCGAGCGAGATGCCGTGGTCGACGATGCGTTCGATCGGCTGTCCCTCGGCCTTGATCTTCCGGTAGAACGCCTCGAGGTCGGCGAGACTTTCCAGACGCCAGGCCATGTGGTTCAGGCCGACCTGGCCCTTCGATTGCAGCGGTGCGTCGTCGCCCAGCTGCATCAGCGCCACCTCGTGCGACTGCTCCGGATCGGCCGACAGGAAGGCGGCCCAGCCAGGGCGGTATTCGTAGACGTGGAGCCCCAGCAGCTCCTCGTACCACTTCTTCGACCGCTCGACGTTACGGACGTAAACATTGACGTGCTGCAGATACATCGGGCGCTTTGTCATGTCGTCCCCGCGTTGCCGGCAGGAGGGCCGCGTGCCGCGTTCCGGAGAACCACGCTCGCCGACAGCATCGGCCGAATGCTCGCCTCCATCAAGCACCGACCGATGGCCGCGTCGACTGCGGCGCGGGTCTCCTGGCGGTCACCCGAGCACGGGATCAGCGCGCCGCCAACCCTTTCAGGCGATCGATGAATTTGGCCTTGCGCACATGTCGTTCGCGGATGCCGTCGAGCCGCCGCGCGAAGTCGGCGCCCGTCCCCTGCTCGGCGGCAATAGCCTCGAGATCGGCGAGAAGGCCCAGCGCGGTGTCGTAGCCGGACGCGTTGCGCCGTTCGATCTCGCCCTCGATCTGGGCCCAGACGGCGCTCCCCCGCCGCTTCACCGCTTCGAGGCGGGCGCGCCGAGCCTTTTGCGCGTCCTTCTCCTTCCTGCGCCGTTCGGCCTCCAGCTTCTCGGCCCTGAGGCGCTCGCGTTCCCCCCGGAGGACGGCGGCGCGGGCGCGCAGGTCGCCTGCCGTGCGCAATCCGGCGGAAGGCCGAGGGCCGGACGCCCGCAGCCGGTTCTTGAGCTCCACCGCCACGTGGGGATCGCCATCGACCAGGCGCAGAAGCAACTCCGTCTTTTCGCGCCCGGACATGGCCTCCAGCACCCGGCGCGAGGCACCGCGGGAGACGCCCACGTCGCCGGCGCCCCAGGTCCGCTCGGCGGCCGCGGCCACCAGATCGACATCGAGCGCAAAGAACTCCGCAAAGGCTTCGAGCGCACCGCTGAGCGGACCGATACCCGGCAGCGGCTCGACAGCATCGTCATCGACGCCTCCGTAGGCGACGGCGGCCAGCCAGACGAGATAGAAGAGCCTGAAGTCCCCTGAAAGGACGTCGGCGCGAAGCGGGGCGAGCGCAGCCAGCCATCCGGATGCGTCGTCCCATTCGTCGATATCCGTTTCGACGTCTTCGCCGAGCATATCAACGATCAGGTTCTCGCTGCCCACGGAAACCTCGACCCAATGCACGTCGCGCAGGAAGGACTCGAGCCGCGACATGTCCACAAGTCGCCTGGGCAGCCGGATCATGAGCCGGCGCACGGCCCAGTTGGCGACATAAAGATGCAGATCGAAGTATCGCTCCACGAGCTTCTTCGGATCGCCTTTCAGATCGCCCCATTCATAGTGGTTCGTGAAGCTCGTCGCGGTGATGCGGGCCCGCGAGGACAGAGCGCGCAACTCCTTCCTTTCGGCCTCGCTGAGCGGCCGATCGACGGCCTGAAACTCGTAGTACTGGTGCTCGCTCACAAGTCGCGACGGCGCATCAGAAGACAACGACCGCGCGGACGATCTCGCCCCGCGTCATGGCGGCGAAGCCCTCGTTGATCTCGTCCAGCCGGATGCGTCGCGTGATCAGCTCGTCGAGCCTGAGCTTGCCGGAGAGATAGAGGCGCGCCAGCCAGGGGAAGTCGCGACGCGGCCGGGCGCCGCCGTAGCTCGAGCGCACGATCCGCTTCTCGCCCATCAGCGCCCCCCAGCGGAAGGCGGCGTCGCGGTCGACATTGACCTTGCCGAGCCAGACCAGCTGGCCGCCGGGCCGCAGGATCTCGGGCGAGAGACGGAAGGCCTGCTCGTGGCCGGCCGCCTCGATCACGTAGTCGGCGCCGCGCCCGCCGGTGAGCGCCTTGACCTGGCCGACCACGTCGTTGCCGCCGGCATCGATCGCATGCGTCGCGCCGAACAGCGTCGCCATCGCCAGCCGCGCCGGATCGCGGTCGAGCGCGATGATGGTGTCGGCGCGCTGCAGCATCGCCCCCTGCACGGCATTCAGCCCGACCGCGCCGCAGCCGATCACCGCCACCGCGCTGCCGCCGTCGATCCGCGCGACCCGGGCGGCGCCGCCGACGCCGGTCATCACGCCGCAGCCGATCAGGCAGGCGCGGTCGAACGGGATCTCCTTGGGCACGACGATCGCGCCGGCCTCGGGCACGACGCAGTACTCGGCGTGCGACGAGACCACGGAGAAGTGATGCAGCTTGCGGCCGTCGACGCTGAGGCGCGAGGCGCCGTCGAGCAGATGGCCCTGCGGCTGATGGCGCGTGAAGGGCTCGCAGAGGATCGGCTGGTCGCGGTCGCAGTAGAAGCAGCGGCCGCAGCTCGGGTTCCACGAGCAGATCACGTGATCGCCCGGCCTGACCGATGCGACGTCGCTGCCGACCGCCTCGACGATGCCGGCGCCTTCGTGCCCGAGCACGATCGGCAGCGGGTAGGCCAGCGACCCCTGCATCACCTCGAGGTCGGTGTGGCAGAGGCCGGAGGCCTGCACGCGCACCAGCACGTCGCCCGGCCGCAGCGCCGCCATCTCGACCTCCTGGACGCAAAGCGGCGTGTCGACCCGGTGCAGGACGGCGGCACGGAAACGCATGGCAACCTCAGTTCAGCGACGGCAGCCAGAGGGCGATGCCCGGGAAGAACAGCACGATCAGCAGCGCCAGGAGCTGCATGAGCATGAAGGGCCACAGCGCCCGGAAGATGTCGTCGAGCGAGATCTCGGGCGGCGCCACGCCCTTCAGGTAGAACGCCGCCGGCCCGAACGGCGGCGACAGGTAGGAGATCTGCATGTTCATGCAGAACAGCACGCCGAACCAGATCGGGTCGTAGCCGAAGGATTTGATGATCGGCACGAAGATCGGCATGGTCAGCAGGCAGATGCCGATCCAGTCCATCAGGCAGCCGAGCACGATCAGGATCGCCATCATGATCAGGACGATGACGATCGGCTCGACACCGAGCCCGGTCATGAGGGTGCGCACGAACGACGGGCCGCCGGCCAGGTTGTAGACGCCGATCATCGCCGTGGCGCCGAACGAGACCCACAGCAGCACGCCGCAGGCCGACATGGTCTGCAGCAGCGACTCGCGCAGCATCGTCCAGTTGAGCTCGCGACGCACCAGGGCGGCGAACAGCGTGCCGACCACGCCCATGCCGGCCGCCTCGGTCACCGAGGCGATGCCGGTGTAGATCGTGCCCAGCACCGAGCCGGCGACGATGCCCGGCAGGACCAGCCCCTTCAGCATGCGCAGCTTGATGGCGAGCGGGATGTTGCGCTCGTGCTCCGGCGCCGGCGGCCCGAGCGTCGGATCGAGCCGGCAGCGGACGAAGATGTAGAGCATGTAGATGCCCGACATCATCAGGCCGGGGATGACGTTGGCCGCGAACAGATCGCCGATCGAAACGTTGACGGTGAGCCCGTAGATCACCAGCACGATCGAGGGCGGGATCATGGTGCCGAGCGAGCCGCCGGCGCAGATCGTGCCGATGGCGAGCTTGCGCTCGTAACCGAGCCGCAGCATCTGCGGCAGCGCCACCAGCCCGAGCAGCACGATCTCGCCGCCGATGATGCCCGTCATGGCGCCCATGATGGTGGCGGCGACCATGGTCTGGATGGCGAGGCCGCCGGGCAGCCGCCCGGCCCACACCCGCATGGCGTCGAACAGGTCCTTGGCGACTCCCGATCGCTCCATGATCGAGGCCATCATGATGAACATCGGCACCGAGACCAGCACGTACTCGTTCATGAACGAGTAGATGCGGCTGGAGATCAGCAGCATGCTCTTCGGCCCGAACAGCGCCATGCCGAACACCGCCGCGATCAGCCCGGTGACGAAGGCGAGCGGCAGGCCGAGCAGCAGCATGACGATCATGCTGCCGAACATCAGGATGGTGATCCATTCGACGCTCACGTGCGGACACTCATCGGCGGTCGCGCCGCCAGGTGCGCCGCAGGTTGACGACCGCCTGCAGGATCATCAGGACGACGCCGGCCGCCAGCGCGGTCTTGACGACCACGGGAATCGGCACGTCCCAGGCGCGGCCGCTGGTCTCGCCGAGTTCGATCGCCGTCAGGGCCTGGCGGCAGGCCGCCCAGCCGAAGGCGGCCATGAAGACGATGATCGCCAGGGCATTGAGCAGGTCGCAGGCATGGCGCCACGTCGGCGACATGCGGTCGTACAGGCTGGAGATGCGGATGTGCTCGTTGCGCTGCAGCGAATAGGCGCCGCCGAAGATGAAGGCGAGCGCCGAGAGCGCGATCACCAGGTCGTGCACCCAGATGGTCGGGCTGTTGAAGACGTAGCGCAACACCACCTCCCAGGCGGTGAGCGCGACGGCAATCAGGAACACCCAGGCGAGCGTGCGCCCGAGCCACAGGCTCAGCCGGTCGACCGGCGTCTGCGCCGCGGCCGGCGCCTCGCCCGGGCCGTCGTCAGGCTGCCCCACTCAGAGCAGCCCGATCTGCTTCAGGAAGGCGGTCTGGCTGTCGTAGACTTTCTGGGCCGCCGGGCTCTTCTTCGCCCAGTCGGCCCACGCCTGCTGCGACAGCTCGCGGAACTTGCGCCGCTCGGCCGGGCCGATGTCGATCGGCTCGACGCCGGCTGCCTTGGCGCCTTCCATCACCTTGATATCCTCCATGGCCACGCGCTGGACCATGTCGCGCGAGAAATCGCGCACGGCGACCTCGAACAGGACCTTGAGGTCGGGGCTGAGCGCGTTCCACTTGTCCATGTTGATCGCCACCTCGGCCGCCGGCATCGAGTGGAAGCCGGGATAGAGCGGGTACTTGGCGATCTTGTGATAGCCGAGATCGTTGTTCATGCCGAGCGTGCCCCAGTCGGTCGCCTCGATCACGCCGCGATCGAGCGCGGTGTAGACCTCGCTGCCCGGCAAGGTGACGACGCCGGCGCCGGCGCGCCGCCAGATCTCCGCCCCGAGGCCTTCGGGAACGCGCATCTTCACGCCCTTGAAATCGGCGATGCTGCGCAACGGCTTCTTCGCCGGAATCGACTCGACGCCCCACCAGACCGGGCCGACGTAGTAGATGTTGAAACGCTTGTAGACATCGCGCGCCAGCTGCAGGCCGCCGCCGTACTCGAACCACATCTGCATCTGGTACGGATTCTCGAAGCCGCCGTTGAGGTCGCCGAGCAGCGCCAGGGCCGGCTCCTTGCCGGAGAAGTACGGCCCGCCGCTGTGGTGGCCGTCGAGGATGCCGTTGGTGATCGCGTCGAGCGTCTCGCTGTAGGCGACGATCTGGCCGACCGGCAGCGGGTCGACCTCGAGGCGCCCGCCGCTCGCTTCCTTGACCCGCTTGGCGAAGTCCTCGAACACCTTCTGGTTGATGGTGCCGGCCTGCCAGAGCGACTGGATCTTCCATTTCTGCGCGGCCTGCGCGCGCGCAACCGATGGAGCGGCCACCGCCGCAGCGCCGAGTGCGGCCGCCTTGCCGAGCCTACGTCTGCTGAACATGTATTCCTCCCTGTTGCCGTTTCTTGTGGTCCCCGGCTTCAAGCGCGGCCGGCAAGCGACTTGTCGTCGCCGAGATCGCGGCGCTGGGCGGCGCCGGCATAGAGAATGCCCGTGGAGCGTTCGACCATGCGGGCATGGAAGGCGAGCGCTTCCGGATCGAAGTCGGTGGCCGGCCGCGGCTCCGCCTCGAAATGGCCGTAGCGGTCGGCGCCGCGCACCAGGGTGGCGCTGTCGCGCTCGCCGACCAGCTGACGGACATGCGTCGGGATGTAACGGATGGCATAGCCGGTACGCGGGTGATCGGCGCGATTGGGCTCCGAGCCGTGCGCGAGACGCACATGGTGCAGCGACATCTCGCCCGGCTGAAGCACGACGTCGACGGCCGTGCCGCGATCGACCTCGATGGCGATCTCCTGGCCGCGGGTGAGCAGGTTGTCCGCAGCAAAGGTGTCGCGATGCGGCATCTGGTCGGCGAGGTGCGTGCCCGGCGCCACCTGCATGCAACCCGACAGCGGCGTCGACGGGGTGAAAGCGACCCAGGCGGTGACGACGTCGGGCGACGACAGGCCCCAGTAGGTCGAATCCTGGTGCCACGACACGAAGGCGGCATCGTGGGCGGGCTTGTGGAAGAAGCCCGAGCCCCAGACCAGCAGGTCGGGACCGAGGATGTCCTCCACGGCGTCGACGATCGCCGGGTCGCGGATCATGTCGGCGAGCCAGGGAAACAGCAGGTGCGGCTTCTGGTTGGTGCGGCGGGTCAGCACGCCGCCCTCGGCGGCCATGATCGCGTCGAGCCGCTGCCGGCAGAGCGCGACATGGTCGGCGCTGAAGGCCGGCACCGGAAACACGTAGCCGTCGCGGCGGTAGGCCTCGACCTGGGCATTCGTCAGCTTGCGCGGCATGAACTCCCCCTTGCCGGTCAGGTGCGCACGACGTTCTCGAAGCTCTGCGTGCGCGTGCCGGCGTAGAGGATCGCCGCCGAGCGCTCGGCAGCGTCGCGATGCGCCGCCCATGCCTGCTCCGACAGATCGCTGTCGGGCGCGGGCTCGTGGTCGAAATGACGGTAGCGATCGACGCCGCGCACCAGGGTGGCGCTGTCGCGCGGGCCGGCCACGGTCTGGTGCAGATGGGTCGGAATGTAGCGGATGGCGAAGCCGATGCGCCGGTCGGCGGAGCGGTTCGGCTCCGAGCCGTGCACGATAAGCACGTGGTGCAGCGAGGCCTGCCCGGGCTGCAGCACGATGTCGACGGCGCTGCCGGCATCGATGTCGACCATGACCTCCTGGCCGCGCGACAGCAGGTTCTCCTTCGCCCAGGTCTCGCGGTGAGCGTGCTGCGCGCGGTGGCTGCCGGGGACCATGCGCATGGCGCCGGACTCGAGCGTGGCCGGCGACAGCGCCACCCAGGCGGTAATCACGTCGGGCGAGGACAGGCCCCAGTAGGTGGCATCCTGGTGCCAGGAGACGAAGCCCGGATCGTGCGCCTCCTTGATGAAGAAGGTGGAGCTCCAGCACAGGAGGTCGGGACCGAGCACGTCCTCGACGGCGTCGAGGATGCGTGGGTGATGGACGACGTCGTTCAACCAGGTGAACAACAGGTGCGCCTTGTGCCGCATGCCGCCTTCGAGCGGCTTGCCCTCGCGCGCTTCGAACGCCTCGAGCCTGGCGCGCAAGCCGGCAGCCTCGTCCGCTGTCAGGACATCGATCGGAAAGCAGAAGCCGTCGCGTCGATAGTTCGCGAGCGCGGCCTCCGAGAGAAGTTTCGCCATCGCATCTCCTCCCGCGAACGGACGTGGCTCACGCCCGCGCGCCTCGATTTTCACCAAACGCTACGTGCTGCGTACAGAGCGGTCAAGTTTGCGGGCTTCGCCGGCCTCGATAGGCGAGCCCTCAAGACGATCGACGGCGGCGGAGCGGCGTCTCGCCTTGCGCACGGCGACCGATGGCGCTCTCATGCGCTCGCACGCGAGCAGGGGTGGTCGACGATGGCGGTAGAGGCCAACTATCCAGGCGTCTACGTCGAAGAGACGACGACCGGCATGCGCCCGATCGAAGGCGTCTCGACATCGACGGCGGCGTTCGTCGGCCGGACCCGCAGCGGCCCGGTCGACGGTCCGGTTCACGTGCGAGGCCATCGCGAATTCGAGCAGACTTTCGGCAGCGGATCACCGCCGTCGCCGCTGGACCATGCGGTCCGGCTGTTCTTCGAGAACGGCGGCCACGATGCCCTCGTCGTGCGCGTCGGCGCGCGCGGCGGCGGCGCGATCACCGACAACGCCATCTCGGCGCCGCGCCTGGAGGCCGAGAAGCGTGGCCTGTGGGCGCTCGACAAGGCCAAGTCGTTCAATCTGCTCTGCATCCCTCCGTTGGAGGACGGCAAGGACATCGCCCCGCAGACCCGCGCCGCCGCCATCGGCTACTGCGAAAAGCGTCGAGCGCTGTTCATCGCCGACCCGAGCGTCGCCTGGCAAAGCGCCAAGCAGGCAATCGCAGGGCTGGACGCCGCCTTTCCGACGCGCAGCTCGCACGTTGCGCTCTACTTTCCCTTCCTTCAGGCGGCCGATCCGGCCCGCGCCGGCAAGACGATGGCCGTCGCGCCGTGCGGCGCGGTCGCGGGCGTCATGGCGCGGACCGACGCCCAGCGCGGCGTATGGAGGCCGCCGGCCGGGATCGACGCGACGCTCGAGGGAGTGTTGGGGCCGGCGCTCAAGCTCAGCGACAGCCAGAACGGCGCGCTGAATGCGCTGGGCATCAATTGCCTGCGGACCTTCGCCGGCTCCGGGTCGGTGATATGGGGAGCGCGCACCCTGGCCGGCGCGGACCAGGCGGCATCGCAATGGAAGTACGTCCCGGTGCGGCGGCTGGCGCTGTTCGTGGAGGAGAGCATCCAGCGCGGCATCCGTGGGGCGGTGTTCGAACCCAATGCAGAGCCGACATGGGCGAAGATCCGGCTGAACGTCGGCGACTACCTGAACCGTCTTTTCCGCAACGGCGCTTTCCAGGGGCGCACGGCGCGGGAGGCGTACTTCGTGAAGTGCGACGCCACGACGACGAGCCAAAGCGACATCGCTGCCGGCATTGCCAACGTCGTGGTCGGCTTCGCGCCGCTGAAGCCGGCCGAATTCGTGATCATCACGATCCGCCAGTCGTTCGAGAAGAAGAAGCCGTAGGACGGGCCGGTAGCCGGCGGCGCAAGGTCCGGACGTCGGCCGCCGGGCTCACTTCTTGTCGATGTTCCAGAACACCACGACCGGCGAATCGATCCAGCCGGTGACGTTCTTGCGCATGCCGGCGACGCTGAACCCTTCGCCGAGATGGACGTGGGTCACGATCTTCGCCTGATGCTTTTGGACCTCGAGCGCGATCGCCTTGCGCGCCTCGGCGTCGGCGGCCAGCGCGAAGCGCTCGCGCAGGGTCTCCATCTCGGCGTCGCACGGCCAGCCGGCGCGGCTCTTGTCGCAATTGGCCTGGAGGAACGGCGTCATCAGCGGATCGAACAGGTCGGCCATCGACCAGTAGGTCAGGAACACGTTCCAGCCGCCCTCCGACGGCGGACCCTTCTTGGTCAGCAGCCGGTTGACCAGCGACTGCCAGTCCATCGGCTGCAGGTCGACCTTGAAGCCGATGCGCTCGAGCAGCGCCTTCGCCACCGGCGACAGGTTCGACAGCGCCGCGGTGTCGCTCGCCTGCAGGACCACGACCGGCGTGCCGTCGTAGCCCGACTCCTTCAGCAGCGCGCGGGCGCGCTCGATGTTGCCCTCGATCAGGCCTTCGAAGCCGGCGGTCGATTCCAACGGCGAGCCGCACGGGAACATCGACTTGCAGACCTTGTAGTAGCGCGGATCGCCGACGATGGCGTTCAGGAAGTCCGGCTGGTTCAGGCCGACCATCACCGCCTGGCGCGCCTTCTCGTTGTTGAAGGGCGGCTGCAGCCAGTTCGGCCGGAAGACGTACTGGTTGCCGGTGCTGGCCTTGACCAGCGTGACGTTGCGGTCCTTCTCGACCAGCGGCAGCAGGTCGTAGGGCACCTGCTCGATGATGTCGACCTCGCCCCTCTGCAGCGCATTGACCGCGGTCTGCGAGTCGGGGATCCACACCCATTCGACGCGGTCGACCTTGGCCACCTTGCCGCCGGCCAGGCCCGAAGCGGGCTCGGGCCTGGGCTTGTAGCGCGGATTCTTCACGTAGACGACGCGCTCTCCCGGCTTCCATTCGTCCTGCTTCAGGATGAAGGGGCGTGAGCCGACGTATTCGCCGATCTGCTTGAAGGGATCGGTCTCGGCGACGCGCTTGGGCATCATGAAAGGCTTGACGACGCTGGGCTTGGCCAGCGATTCGACGACCAGGCCGTAGGGCTGCTTCATGGTGAGGACGAAGGTCCGTGCGTCCAACGCCTTCATGTCCTCGACGAAGGGCATCATCTTCTGGCCCATCGGGTCGCGCGCACCCCAGCGCCTGATCGATGCGATGCAGTCGTCGGCCGTGACCGGCTTGCCGTCGTGCCATTCGAGGCCCTCGCGCAAGGTGAAGGTCCAGGTCTTGCGGTCCTCGCTCGACGACCAGGTGTCGACCATCTGCGGCTTGGGCTGGAACTTGTCGTCGAGCGCGAACAGCGTGTCGTAGACGAGATAGCCGTGGTTGCGCACGATGTAGGCGCCGCTCCACACCGGATCGAGCACCTTGATGTCGGAATGCATGACGACGCGCAGCGTCCTGGGCTCCTGCGCCTGGCTGGAGAACGACACCGCCAGGGCGGCGACGACCGCCGCGATCCCCCCGATCCACTTCCTCATCGACAGCCCCCGTGGTTGGTCTGCTCGCAATCCGGCGTGATTGCGCATCTTCCCTGCAGCGAGCGGACAGGTCCACCCGGCTTTCGCGAGGCCCGGCTGCGCGTGGGGAGCATGCCGGGTCGACGGCAGCTTTCTCGGGAACGACTGGAAGCGCGTGCGCAACCTTGGGGACACGCTCGCGTTGGCTGCGCGCAACTCGAAAGAGGCGCCCATGAACCCGTCCCTCGGCCTCATCGCCGTCGCAGCCGTGCTGGCCGGCGACGCCTTCGCCCAGACGAGCCCGTCAGCGCCGTCCGATCCGCTGGCGGTCAAGCCCGTCCCGTCGCAGGCGCAGAGTCCGGAATCCGACTCCATCCGCACCAAGATCGAGCAGGCGGGCTATACCGACGTGACCGACCTGTCGCGCGACAGCATGGGCGTGTGGCGCGGCCTCGGCCGCAAGGGAAACGACATTGTGGAGATCACGGTCGACAAGGGCGGCCGGATCAAGGCTGGACCGCGCTGACCCTCCGGTCGGGAGGCATCCCCCCGATCGGACGCCTCAAAGGCCCAGCAGGACCTGCGCGTTGGCGTCGGGAAGGCCGCTCAACAAGGCGGCCAGCCCGATCAGGGCGGCCGGCCACCACTCGGCCAGGCGGCTGAATGCCGGACGATGGAAAATCCTCTGCGATCCGATATGGAGATACATGGAGGAATGCCTTTGGTGATCGAAACTCGCCGATAATATGGCTGAAGTTTATGGAATAGCCTCCTGATTTTCAACGAAATTCAGTTGTTTCTTAAAGTGAAACCTTACCTTGTAAGACACTCGCGGCCCGGCACCTGTTTATCGTGCCATTTCAAGGAGTTGAAAGAGACTATTCAGCCGCGGCCGACAGGTTGAACTGCAGCTCGGCCAGGCGGGCGTAGAGGCCGTCGCCGCGCACCAGGTCGGCGTGCCGGCCGACATCGATGACCCGGCCGTGGTCGACCACCACGATCCGGTCGGCCTTCTGAACGGTCGCCAACCGGTGGGCGATCACGAGGGTCGTGCGGCCCTTCATCAGCCGGTCGAGCGCCTGCTGGACGGCGAGCTCGCTCTCGGCGTCGAGGGCGCTGGTCGCCTCGTCGAGCATCAGGATCGCGGGATTGCGCAGCACAGCGCGGGCAATGGCGATGCGCTGGCGCTGGCCGCCCGACAGCCGCACGCCGCGCGCCCCGAGGTCCGTCGCGAAGCCCTGCGGCAGGGCCTCGATGAAGGCCAAGGCGGAGGCCGTCTCCGCGGCGAGGCGCACTTCGGCGTCGGTGGCGTCGGGCCGGCCGTAGCGGATGTTGTCGGCCACCGACGCGGTGAACAGCACCGGCTCCTGCGGCACGATCGCCATGACGCCGCGCAGGTCGGCGAAGCGCAGGTCGCGAACGTCGACGCCGTCGATGCGGATCGTCCCCGCCTCGGGATCGTAGAAGCGCAGCAGCAGGTTGAAGACGGTGGTCTTCCCGGCGCCCGAGGGGCCGACGATGGCCACCGTCTCGCCCGGCGCGACGTCGAGATCGAAATGGTCGAGCGCCAGCGAGTCCTGCCGCGTGGGGTAGCGGAACGAGAC